>NZ_JAVYAB010000003.1:0-322316 GCF_032337075.1 Novosphingobium sp. APW14 | reverse complement strand
CAGAAACAGCGCCATCGCCATGGCTGCCCTCCGGTTCCGCTTCGCTCCACCTACGGCCAGCCATGGCGCAGGAGGCGATCATGCACTAACAAACCGAACGGACCACTCAGTGGGGGCCGGTCAAAATGATCGACCTTGCAGACAATGGCCGGGTCATCCTGACCAGCCTGGAATACGATACGACCGAAGCAAAGCAGTTCATCCATTGGCAGCGCTGCGTCGGCGATCTCGACAAGTCTTCCGACTATGGCAATGACACAACTAACAACGGCCTGAATGGCGACGAGATCACGGCAATCGGAAACGGCACGCAGAAAGTCTCTGCCGCAGAGGATTCAGCCGTGATGTTCGCCGAAGTATTCTATAAGCATAAGGGGCTCTTCGGAACCTTGTTCATTGACGACATAACGATGAAGCGAGAGGCGGCCTTCATTATCAGGGATGACCGAAACCTTGACCCCGGTATTACCGGCACCGGCGGGACCTCTGCCTGCTCCAACTCGTAGCCCGGCCCATAAGTTTTCCTACACCGCGCAATTGGTATAACTGGATCGGCTTCTTGCAACGCAAAGGAGCCTCCATGCCCATTCTCGAAGCCCTGATTGGCCCCGTCGCCGCCATCATTGACAAGGTCATCCCTGACAAGGGCGCGCGCGACAAGGCCAAGCTGGAACTGCTGCAACTCCAAGGATCGCAGGCCCTGGCTGAGATCGAAGCACGGCTCTCGGCCATTGTCGCAGAGGCCAATTCGCGGGACCCGTGGACCAGCCGGGCCAGGCCGAGTTTCCTCTATGTCATGTATTTGCTGATCCTGTGGGCCCTGCCGATGGGGGTGATCGCAGCGTTTCGGCCCGACACGGCGCAAGCGATCGCCTCTGGCATGACCGCCTACCTCTCTGCCATGCCCGAAGCGCTCTATGCGTTGTTCGGCACCGGCTACCTTGGATACACCGCGGCGCGCCAATGGGGCAAAGTGGCCGGATCTGATCGATAGGGCGCGGCCCATTGGCCGGGCTGCTACCCTGCCCGGCCAAGGCCTCCAGCCCTTTCGATCCTGTGGGTTGCTAACATTCCGTAGCGTCTGGGGTCTTGCCTAGGTTCGCTGGCCCGCGCATAGGCGATCGCCAAAGCAACCAGTCGAGGAACGCATGGCCGACAGCAAGGCAGGCAGCCGCCCCACCGGAATGAACATCGATACTGCGCTGGTGCGCGAACTGGCGGAAATGCTCGCCGAAACCGGCCTCACCGAGATCGAGGTCGAAGATGGTGACCGCAAGATCAAGGTCTCGCGCGGTGGCGGCATCGCCCCGGTGATCCACCACGCCCCGGCACCGACTGCGGTACCGCAGGCTGCTCCGGCCGCCGCCGCTGCACCTGCTGCCCCGGTTGCTCCGGCCACTGATCCCAATGCGGTCAAATCGCCGATGGTCGGCACGGTCTACATGGCTCCCGAACCCGGCGCGGCGAACTTCGTCAGCATCGGCCAGGCCGTCAAGGAAGGCGATACGCTGCTGATCATCGAAGCGATGAAGGTGATGAACCCCATCACCGCACCGCGTGGCGGCACGGTCACCGCGATCCTCGTCGACAATGCCCAGCCGGTCGAATTCGACCAGCCGCTGGTCGTGATCGCGTAAGGCGCACCATCCATGGGTATCTCGCGAATCCTGATCGCCAATCGCGGCGAGATTGCGCTGCGCATCCACCGTGCGGCCCATGAAATGGGGATTGAGACGGTTGCCGTCCACTCCACCGCCGATGCCGATGCCATGCACGTGCGGCTGGCTGATCATGCGGTCTGCATTGGCCCGCCGGCGGCAAAGGATAGCTACCTTAACGTCGCAGCGATCATTTCTGCGGCGGAAATCACCCAGGCGGACGCGATTCACCCCGGCTATGGCTTCCTCTCGGAAAACGCGAAGTTTGCCGAGATCGTCGAAGCGCATAACATCACCTGGATCGGCCCGAAGCCGGAACACATCCGCACGATGGGTGACAAGATCGAGGCGAAGCGCACAGCCGGCGCACTGGGTCTGCCGCTGGTGCCGGGTTCGGATGGTGCCGTCTCTGATATCGAAGAAGCCAAGCAGATTGCCGAAGCCGCCGGCTATCCAGTGATCATCAAGGCCGCATCGGGCGGCGGCGGGCGCGGGATGAAGGTCTGCAATGGCCCGGACGAGCTGGAAACGCTGATCCAGCAGGCCGGCAGCGAGGCCAAGGCCGCCTTTGGCGATGCCACCGTCTACATCGAAAAGTACCTCGGCAATCCGCGCCACATCGAATTTCAGGTGTTTGGCGATGGCAATGGCAATGCGATTCACCTGGGTGAGCGGGACTGCTCGCTGCAGCGCCGCCACCAGAAGGTGCTGGAAGAGGCCCCCTCGCCCGTGATCTCGCCCGAAGAGCGTGAGCGGATGGGTGGCATCGTTGCCAAGGCCATGGCCGACATGGGCTATCGCGGTGCGGGCACGATTGAATTCCTTTGGGAAAACGGCGCGTTCTATTTCATCGAAATGAACACCCGCCTGCAGGTGGAACACCCGGTCACCGAAGCGATCACCGGCGTTGACCTGGTGCGCGAACAGATCCGCATCGCTGATGGCAAGCCGCTTTCGGTTGCCCAGGAAGATATCGAATTCAACGGCCACGCGATCGAATGCCGCATCAACGCGGAAGATCCGTGGACCTTCGCCCCCTCACCCGGTCTGATCAGCAGCTATCACGCAGCTGGCGGGATGAATGTCCGTGTCGATTCAGGGCTTTATGCCGGTTACAAGGTACCGCCTTATTACGACTCAATGATCGCCAAGCTGATCGTCAAGGGCCGCACCCGTGAAGGCTGCATCATGCGGCTCAAGCGTGCGCTTGAGGAAATGGTGATCGGCGGCGTCAAGACCAGCATCCCGCTGCATCAGGCACTGATGAGCGAGCCCGATTTCATCCACGGCGATTACACGATCAAGTGGCTGGAAGAGTGGTTGGCGCAGCGAGCGAGTTAGCTGGATCGATTTCAGCCGCCGCGACGGATCAACCAGATATGGAGCAGGTGGGCAGCAACAAATGCTGTGGCCACGACTGTCATTACGCCTAGCATTGCCGGCACATCAGGCTCCCACTGCACTGGGATCAGGAACGCGATTGCCAGCATCGTCAGTGAATATAACGCCGGCGTAAAAGCCAACGCCAGTTTGCGAGGCGCGCTCCAGGTTGGACGACCGTCAAAACCCCATTGCATTGGCAACTCGGCGGAATTGGGCAGAGAACGGTTGGCATGGATCGAAATGCCCGCCAACAGCAATCCAAAAAGAGTGACCAGCGCAAAGTAGGCTACCAGCGCCACACGCCTAATCCAGCGGGACTCCGGGGATCTGCTTGGCGGTGCGGATGGTTAACGAAGTCTTCACGCTTGCCACGTTCGGCGCCGGGGTCAGCTTGCTGGTCAGGAATTCCTGGAAGCTCTGCAGGTCCTTGCTGACGATCTTCAGGATAAAGTCGATCTCGCCGTTCAGCATGTGGCATTCGCGGACTTCGGGCAGGCCCTTCATCGCATCCTCAAACTGACGGAGCGAATCTTCAGCCTGGCTCTTCAGCGAAACCATCGCGAACACGGTAATCGCGAAGCCCAGCTTCGAGGCATCCAGATCGGCGTGATAGCCGCGGATTACGCCCGATTCTTCCAAGGCACGAACCCGGCGCAGGCACGGCGGGGCAGTCAGGCCGACCCGCTGGGCCAGCTCCACATTGGTTACGCGCCCTTCGTCCTGCAGTTCCGCAAGCAAGCGCCGGTCGATTCCATCAAGATTAGCCATCAAACCCACCCTTTTCGCTTCCATCTGCCACCGCGCGGCCAAAAGCTCGTAATTTTTACAGCCCCACATGCAGGATCGCGATAATAATATTGTTTCATATCGTAACCGTCCCGCTTTGCAACGCATCAATCGGAACGCTATGGCGCAAGCGGGAGTTTGCTATGGCGACCTAGTAGAAGAGCCAGTTCGAACTTGAGCGATACCCCAATGCATTTTGACGATCGTCTGGCCACCGTTCTTCGCCTGCGTGCGCAGGGAACGGCGCTGGCCCGCATTCAATATCGCCAATTGCTTGACCTGCTGGGGACTCAACCAAGCGACGCACGCAGTGACAGCATCGAGGCCGCCTATCAGCGGCTGGCAGAACTGTCCGCCATGATCCCGGCCCCGGAACGCGCCACAATCCTGCGCGACAAAGCGATGCGCCTGCGTTCACCCCGGCTGGTTGCGGCACTCAGTGCGACCGAGCCTGTGCTGGCTGGTGCGGCCATTGACACAGCCCGGCTTGAACCAGCCGAATGGACTGATCTGCTTCCCGCCCTCCCTCCCACCGCGCGCGCGCGGCTGGGCAGCCGCAGCGACCTTGTCCCGCTGCTGACCGAACAACTGGAGCGGCTTGGCATCGCCCGGACCAGCCTGCCGCCCACCCAAGCGGCTGCCATCACCAAAGCAGGCCTTGAACAGGAGCCGGCAACCACAGCCACCGCGCCAGCGGACGGCGAAGGCTCAATCTCAGCAATAGTAAAGCGGATCGAAGCCTACCGGAAATCGCGCAATCCCGAAGTTACCGGGGAATCGCCGCGGCTGCCGTTGGACGAGGAGCACGTCCTGCATGTCCCGCCAGAAGCACGCGCGTTTGATTTTGCCACGAATACGAACGGCCAGATTGTCTGGGCGGATCCGGGCGTAGCTCCGATGATCATCGGCCAGCACCTGGCGGCCCCCGGGGCACCCGATCCGCTGATTAACGCCATCGCCCGCCGCCAGCCAATTGGCGGGATACGGATCGAGCTGGCGGGAAGCCCCGGAATTGCCGGCGCCTGGCGGGTCGATGCGAGCCCACGGTTTGATCCATTGAGCGGACAGTTCCTTGGTCATCAGGGACGGATGCGTCGCTGGCCAAGCCTGGTGGCTACGGCGCCGACGCCCTCCCCAGACAGCGAAGCCGAGCGCATCCGCCAGTTGCTCCATGAGCTGCGGACACCTGTAAATGCGATCCAGGGCTTTTCGGAAGTGATCCAGCAGCAGTTGTTTGGCCCCACTCCGCATGAATATCGCGCCCTCGCCGCCGGTATTGCTGGAGACGCAGCGCGGATGCTGGCAGCCTTTGAAGAACTGGAACGTCTGGCCCGGCTAGAAAGCGCAGCAATGCAGCTGGAAACGGGCGAATGCGATCTTACCGAAGTATTCACCGCAACAATTGCGCAGCTTGCCGCCCACACCGGCCAGCGTGGCAGCAGCTTCACCCTCTCCGCAGGACCAGACCCTTGCCGCGTTGCACTCGCCCGGCTTGAGGTAGAGCGCCTTGCGTGGCGGCTCCTTGCCACTCTTGCCGGAACTGCTGCGCCTGGCGAAACGCTCGACATAGCGATCGCTGAGAATGTGGCCGGCTTCCGCATGGCGCTTAGGCTGCCGGCCAGCCTTGCCACACGCTCTGATCAGGACCTGTTTGAAGCCGCACCGGGTGCTGTCCCGCAGGCAATTTCCGCTGGCGTCTTCGGTGTTGGCTTCGCCTTGCGCCTCGCCCGTGCCGAAGCCTCGGCTGCTGGCGGCGACCTGACCCGAAGAGGCTCAGATTTGATTCTCACGCTCCCGGGCTTGACCGGGATTTCAGAGCATCATAGCCACGCATCGTAACGCCGCCACGGTCACGAAGTACCTGGCGGAAAAGGGGAACCCCAATCGTACCGCAGGCGCGCATCACCGATTTGCCGGGCCATTCGCAAAGGGTCCGCTTCCCGGCTGATTTCGGCCAGCGCTTTCTGCTGACTGTCGATACCGAAGAGGAATTCGACTGGTCCCGCCCAATCCGGCGCGAAGGTTATACCCTCCATTCGGTTGCCCGGCTCGCCCGCTTTCAGGAATTCTGCGAGGGCGCCGGCGTCGTGCCGGTCTATCTGGTCGACTTTCCCGTGGCGACATCTCCCACCGCCCGCGCAGCACTGTGCAATGCGGTTGCGCAAGGCAAGGCCGAAATCGGCGTGCAGCTGCATCCCTGGGTTAACCCGCCCCATGATGAGGATGTGACTGAGGCCAATTCCTTTGCCGGAAACCTCCCCGTCACGCTTGAGCGCGAAAAGTTCCGCCGACTGCGCAGCGCGATCGAAGATGGCTTCGGCACCACCCCGCTGATCTATCGCGCCGGGCGATATGGCCTGGGCCCTGGAACCGCCGACATGCTGATTGAGCATGGCATGGCAATCGATACGTCGGTCCGTTCCCGGTTCGATTACAGCGCCGTTGGCGGGCCTGACTATCGCGATCACCCGGTAAGCCCCTGGTGGGTTGATCCGGACCAGCGATTGATGGAGCTCCCCCTGACCACAGTCTATTGGGGCCTGCTGCGCCAATTCGGGCCAAAGCTCTACCCGATGATGTGGCGCATGCCGCAACTGCGCGGTCTGCTGGCCAAGACCGGGCTGCTCGAACGCATTCCGCTAACGCCCGAGGGCATCACCCTGGAGGAAGCGATCCGCGGGATCGATATTGCCCTGGACGAGGGGCTGGCAGTACTGGTCTTTGCCTTTCACAGTCCCTCACTTGCCCCCGGTTTCACGCCCTATGTCAGCAGCGAGGCAGATCTCGACGCTTTCTATGACTGGTGGCGCGGCGTGTTCGCCTATCTACGGCAACGCAATGTCGCATCAACCTCTGTCAAAGACCTCATGCAAGCCGTCACCCTTGCCTAAGAGCATCGCCCCGGCTAACCCGGCAACCGCCATCGCGCAGATGGGCCTGTAGCTCAGTTGGTTAGAGCTGGCCGCTCATAACGGCTAGGTCGCGGGTTCGAGTCCTGCCGGGCCCACCATCCCCCACAGTCCACGCGTGAGTGACCGGGAGGGGAAAGTATATGCGTAAGAAGATTGCTTGGGCGGTTCTGCTTGGGCTTGGTGTGGCGGCCGGTGTGGTTGCCTGGAATACGGCTACGTTTTCGCCCGAAGGCCTCGCACAGGCCAACGATATCAAGCTGGCCCCGGCCATCGAACCTGACGTCAATGCCGCGGCAAGCCGGCTCGGCGCTGCAATCCGCTTCGAGACCGTTTCGAACCAGGATCCGGCCCAGAACCGCTTGGACCAGTGGCAAGGCTTCCAGGCTTGGCTCCAGGCCACTTATCCCGCTGCACACAAGGCGATGCAGCGCGAGTTCGTGGGCAAGGCCACCCTGCTCTACACCTGGCCCGGTAGCGATACCTCGCTCCAGCCCATCATTCTGATGGCCCACCAGGATGTGGTACCCGTCACCCCCGGCACCGAAGGGGACTGGAAGCACCCGCCCTTCGCTGGTGTCATTGCCGACGGCGCAGTCTGGGGGCGCGGCGCGGTGGATGACAAGGGCTCGCTGGTCACCCTGTTCGAAGCCGCCGAACTGCTCGCCGCCAAGGGCTTCAAACCCAAACGGACAATCATCATCGTTTCCGGCCACGATGAGGAAGTTGGCGGCACCGGCGCGCAGGCCGCGGCCGAGGTGCTCAAGGCCCGCGGAGTCAAATCGCTCTTCACGCTCGATGAAGGCAGCGCAATCATCAACGATGCTCCGATCATTAACGGACCCGCAATCATGATCGCGGTTGCCGAAAAGGGCTATGCCACCCTGCGCGTGACAGCCAAGGCGCCCGGCGGTCACTCGTCGATGCCGCCTGAGGAAATCGGTACGGTTACGCTCGCCAAGGCGATCACCGCGATCCACGCCAGTCAGTTCCCGGCGCGGCTGGATCAGCCGGCCTTTGGCACGATCGAAGCCCTTGCCGCCGAAAAGGGCGGACTGATGAAAGTTCTGGCCGCCAACCCCTGGCTGTTCGGCAGCCTGATCAAGTCGCAAATGGGCAGCTCGCCCGCCGGCGCGGCGCAGCTTCACACCACGATCGCCCCAACCATGCTGCAGGGCAGCCCCAAGGAAAACGTCCTGCCGCAGGAAGCCTTTGGCCTGGTCAATTACCGGCTGGCACCCTGGGATAGCTCGGCCGACGTATTGGCCCGCGCCAAGCAAGCCGTTGGCAAGCTGCCGGTGACGTTCAGCTGGGAACGCGAGCCGCGCGAAGCTTCGCCGGTTTCCTCAACCACCTCGCAAGGCTGGAAGCTGATTCGTGCCGCTGCCGAAGCTGAGGCCCCCGGCGCGCCGGTGGCCCCGTTCCTGGTCGTAGGCGGGACCGACAGCCGCTATATGAAGGATGTGTCGCAGGATACCTATCGGTTCCAGGCGCTACGGCTCTCCTCCAAGGAGACCAAGATGATCCACGGCACCAATGAGCACATCTCGACGGAGAACCTTGCCAGCATGATCCGATTCTTCACGCGCCTGATTGCCACCAGCGCAAGTTGAGCCTAAGGGGCCCACACGGTCGGGGAGTGGCGCAGCCCGGTAGCGCGCTTGCTTTGGGAGCAAGATGTCGCAGGTTCGAATCCTGTCTCCCCGACCAAATCCCTCTCAGCCCGGCTTAACTCCCGCCCAGCGGGCCTGCCTCGTTCGCCACGATCGCCAGCACCCGCCGCCAGGCTTCGACATTCTGCGCAAGTTGCGCCGGATCAACCTTGTCGAGCGTATCGTCCGGGGTGTGGTGCAGATCGAAATAGCGGGTGCCATCCTGGCTCAGGTCCACCACGGCAAGCTTCTGCGCGCGGGCAATCGCACCCACATCGGCCCCGCCATTGGCCTTGCCACCCGCCCGGACCACGCCGATCGGTGCCAGCGATGCCGCGATCCGATCAGCCAGCGCGGCATTGCCCGGACCAAAATCGAACTGGACGCGCCAGACCTTGTCCGCGCCGAAATCGCTTTCCATCGCCAGGGCGTGGGGTTCGTTCTTGTGCGCCTCGGCATAGGCCGCGCCGCCAAACACGCCGACCTCCTCGGCCCCGGCCCAGAGCACGCGGATCGTGCGAAGCGCCTTTGCGTCCTTCTGTGCGGCCAGCGCGGCCTCGGTGATGATCCCGCAACCTGCCGCATCGTCGAAAGCACCGGTTCCCAGGTCCCAGCTGTCGAGGTGACAGGCAACCAGAATCGGCGGCAGCGAGGGATCGCGCCCTGGCAATTCGGCCACGACATTGCCCGACGGCAGCTTGGCCACCGGCTTGCCCTCAAGCTGCAGGCTCAAGCTCATTGGCTTGCCGGTCTTGGCAATGCGAACAATCAGGTCGGCATCGGGGTTGGACACTGCACCGGCCGGAATCGAGGTCACGTCCTTGCTCCAGCTGGTTGCGCCGGTGTGCGGATTGCGCTGCCAGTCGGTACCGATTGAGCGGATCACCACGCCGGCCGCACCCTTGGCGGCAGCGATGGACGGGCCCTGCCGCCGGGCAGCGCCATAGGGACCATAGCCTGCACCATCCTGCGCGGCGCGCATGGCATGGTCGATACAGGCGATCTTGCCTTTCAGCGAGCCCTCGGGCGCAGCCTTCAGTGCTTCCAGCGTCGGGAAATAGACCAGCGGCGCGGTGATCCCGCCCTTTGGGGTTGGCGCGCTATAGCCCAGCGCGGCGATGGCCAGCTTGTGCGGATAGGGCGCGGTCAGCATCGCGCTTTCCGGGCCGCGCACCCAACCATCGAAAGTGAACGGTTCAATCCGCACGCTCTCGAAGCCCAACGCCTTGAGCCGGGTCACGGCCCAATCGCGGGCCGCGGCTTCGCGATCCGATCCGGCCAGGCGCTGGCCGATCTCGGTCGTCAGGCCTGCGGTAATGTCCCAAGCCACGCCCGAACCTTCAGTCGGCGGGGCAGCGTGGGCGGCGGTGGTGAGCAGCAGGGCGGAGAGCGCAGCGGCGCGGGTCATGGTCTTGAACATGCCCCTGCTTTACCCAGCGCCCGATCAAAGGCAATCCGCTTGCCCACTGCCGCGCCAGCTTGTACTGGCGCGGCCAAATCCCAGTTTGTGATACTTTCCAGAGGACCCCCTGATGGCCGCCCAATACGCCTATGTCATGAAGGGCATGACCAAGACCTTCCCCGGCGCGCAGAAGCCGGTGCTGAACGACATCAGCCTGCAGTTCTATCAAGGTGCAAAGATCGGCATCGTCGGTCCGAACGGCGCGGGCAAGTCCACGCTCATGAAGATCATGGGCGGGATCGATACCGACTTTACCGGCGAAGCCTGGCCGGGTGAGAACATCACGGTTGGCTATCTTCCGCAGGAGCCGGAACTCGACAAGACCAAGACCGTGCTGGAAAACGTCAAGGACGGCGCGCGTGAAACTGCTGACCTGGTCGACCGCTTCAACGAAATTTCCAACATCATGGCCGATCCGCCAGAGGACGCGGATTTTGACGCGTTGATGGAGGAAATGGGCGAACTGCAGGGCAAGATCGACGCGGTTGACGGCTGGACGCTCGACAACCAGCTCGAGATCGCAATGGAAGCCCTGCGCTGCCCACCGGGGGACTGGTCGGTTGATAACCTGTCCGGCGGTGAAAAGCGCCGCATCGCGCTGACCCGGCTGCTGATCCAGAAGCCGGACATCCTGCTGCTCGACGAACCAACCAACCACCTTGATGCCGAAAGCGTCGAATGGCTGGAAAATCACCTGAAGGAATATGCCGGCGCGGTGCTGATGATCACCCACGACCGCTACTTCCTCGATAACGTCGTCGGCTGGATCCTCGAACTCGATCGTGGACGTTACTTCCCTTACGAGGGCAACTACTCGACCTACCTGGAAAAGAAGGCCAAGCGCCTTGAACAGGAAGACCGCGAGGAAAGCGGCAAGCAGAAGGCGCTGCAGCGCGAACTGGAGTGGATCCGCCAAACCCCGGCCGCGCGCCAGACCAAGTCCAAGGCCCGTATCCGCAAGTTCGAGGAACTGCAGAACGCCCAGGACAACCGTCCGATCGGCAAGGCCCAGATCGTGATCCAGGTGCCCGAGCGCCTTGGCGGCAAGGTGATCGAGGTCAAGAACATCTCGAAAGCCTATGGCGACAAGCTGCTGTTCGAAGACCTGTCCTTCATGCTGCCGCCGGGCGGCATCGTTGGCGTGATCGGTCCGAACGGTGCGGGTAAGTCCACCCTGTTCAAGATCATCACCGGCAAGGAAGTGCCCGATACCGGTACGATCGAAGTCGGCTCAACGGTACACCTCGGCTATGTTGACCAGAGCCGTGACCACCTCGATCCGAAGCACAACGTCTGGGAGGAAATCTCCGACGGGCTCGATTACATGAAGGTCAATGGCCAGGACATGTCGACCCGAGCCTATGTTGGCGCGTTCAACTTCAAGGGTGCGGACCAGCAGAAGAACGTTGGCAAGCTCTCCGGCGGTGAACGCAACCGCGTCCACATGGCCAAGATGCTGAAGCAGGGCGGCAACGTGCTGCTGCTCGACGAACCGACCAACGACCTTGACGTCGAAACCCTCGCCGCGCTGGAAGAAGCAATCGAGAACTTCGCCGGCTGCGCCGTGGTCATCTCGCACGACCGCTTCTTCCTTGACCGCCTGGCAACGCACATTCTGGCCTTCGAAGGCAACAGCCACGTCGAATGGTTCGAAGGCAACTTTGCGGCCTATGAAGAAGACAAGCGCCGCCGCCTGGGCGATGCAGCCGATCGCC
This sequence comes from Novosphingobium sp. APW14, assembly GCF_032337075.1. Taxonomy (NCBI): domain Bacteria; kingdom Pseudomonadati; phylum Pseudomonadota; class Alphaproteobacteria; order Sphingomonadales; family Sphingomonadaceae; genus Novosphingobium; species Novosphingobium sp. APW14. Next base: position 310,751 of record NZ_JAVYAB010000003.1, on the reverse strand, counting down.
CGACCCGCCTGGCCTATAAGAAGCTGACGCGCTGACGCGCTAGGGCAAGAAGCTGACGTGCTAACCGGTCAGGGGATCACCCAGGTCCCCTGCCAGTCCTGACCCGCCCCGCCCCGCGTGAACTGCGCGCGGCGGTGGCCGTCATGCGCCAGGTAGAGCCAATCGAGCGAGACAGGCTCAATCACCAGGACGGCAAAGTTTTCGCGCGCGGGAAGCAGCTGTTCCTCGCTGGGCCGAATACCCTCAACGGCTTCGGGCAATCCCGACATCGGCCGTTCGGCTGGCGATCCCGGGGCGGCAACAGCCAGATAGCATCGCCGCGCATAGGGCGATGATGCCGCCCAGGCAGCATCGGCAACCGGCCCCGCGCACTCGATCCGGGCAGAACCCTTTACACGCAACTGGATCTTGGCTTCGGCATCGAAAGCCAGGACGCTGGCCACCGCGTGGCTGCCAAGCTGTCGTGCCTTGGGGCTGCGCGCATCGGTGTGAAAGCGCAGCAAGCCGATGTCCGGATCGCAGGCCCGCAGCACCATCATTCTCAGGTCGCCATCACCCGTGCCGACCACGGGCACGTGCATCGGCGATTTCCGGTCCCGCGCGGCGCGAGTCAGGTGGGCGGCGGCATCGGCCAGCACGGCATCAAGCGTTTCGAACATGCCAGCCCCTTAACCGGCTTGGTGTGATTCCTGAACAAAGAACCATGCTTGCCATTCAGCCTGGCGACAGCGCGAATCACTTAGCTGGTTGTTCTTGGTCGTCGTCGATGGTGCGGCGCGTTGGATGGAGAGCGGCCATGGCCGTGAAGCTCAAGTCGATTGCCGGCAAGGTCAGCGCCCTGGCGCTTGCAGTCTCCGCCCTGGCACTGCCGCTGAATGCGCAGGCGCAGGAAGAAGGCCGCCGGTTCCGCGATAGTGAAGCCGCCGGCAATATTAGTGGTGACTATCAGGCTCGGCCTGCGCCCCGGTCGGCCCCGCGCGAAGACCAGGGCAGAGGGTGGGCCCGTCCCGCACAAGCCGCTCCGCAGGCCGCTCTCGTCGGCGATTTCCAGCAGAGCCGCGCGGCCCAGGCGCCCGGGTGGAACCGCAGCGCGGATCGCCGCGCCGAAAACGGCGGGAACGGCAACCCGCGCGGCTGGGACAACCGCGGTGGCGGCAACGGGCATGGCAATGCTGCCCGCCCCGCAACCCTCCCGCAGCCGGAAGCCGCGCCTGCACCCGCTGTTCGAGCGCGTGGCTGGACCGACCGCCAAACCGATCGTTCGCAAGACTGGTCACGCGGGGATGCGCGGCGGAGCTATTACGAAGCCTACCGCCGTGTTGAAAATCGCCGCGACGCAGCCCGCCAGTGGGACAATCGAGGTGATCGCGCCCGCTATGCCGCCCAACAGGACTACCGCCGCTGGGACAACCGCTGGCGCGATAACCGGCGCTATGACTGGTATTCCTATCGCCGGACCTATCCCAGCACGTTCCGGGTGGGGATCTATTATTCGCCTTTCCGGAATTACAGCTATCGTCGGCTGAACATCGGGTTCTTCCTCGATTCGCTGTTCTATTCGAACCGGTATTGGATCAACGATCCTTGGCAGTACCGCCTGCCCGACGTCTACGGACCCTATCGCTGGGTGCGGTACTATGATGACGCCCTGCTGGTGAACACCTACTCCGGCGAAGTCGTGGACGTGATCTACAGCTTCTTCTGGTAACGGTCCGAGAGTGGACGGACCCCGCGGAGCCCCTGCCCGGACACGGGTGGGGGCTCTCCTGCGTTCAGCGTCCGAAGGGCTTCATGCGGGCCAGGGTGCCATCGCGATCCAGGAACTGGTGCTTCAGCGCCGCCGCAACGTGAAGCCCAAGCAAGACCAGCATCGCCGTGGCCGTCACCTCGTGCAGTTCATGGAATAGCCCGATGGTCGGCTTGTCGATCCCGACCGGCAGGGCTGGGAAATCGAACAGGCCAAAGATGCTGACAGGCTTGCCCTGTCCGAAGGCCGAATGCAGCCCCAGCCCGGCCAGCGGCACGGCCAGCATCAGCACATAGAACAGCGCGTGTGTGACCCGCGCGAGCGCCGCCTCCCAGGTTTTCAGCGTCTCAAGCAGCGGCGGCGGAGGATTGATCAGGCGCCAGCCGATCCGCACCAGTGTGAGCAGCAGGATCACAATGCCCGTTGCCTTATGATAACCCATCATGATCATCCGCTGGTCGCGCGGAAGATCTTCCGATGTCCAGGCCCCAACAAAGTTGCCAATGATCAAAAGCGCGATCAGCCAGTGAAGGATGATTGCTCCGCGCGAATAGCGCGCTGTGCTGTTGGTTGTGCTCATGGATCAGGAAGTTGGCGCAAGCCGTGATTGTCTGCAAGCAGCTTTTGCTTGCTCTGCCGCGCAGCCGGACGATAGGCATATTTGCATGGACTACCCCCCCTGCCCCAACCCGGACAAGGTCGCGCTGATGCGGCTGGGCGCCCATGTCCGCCGCCGCCTGGAAGGCGATCCAGCGGCACACAAGGTTCCCGTCGATCGCGCTGAAATCTGGGCCCTGGGTGACTTTGTCAGCCCTGATGAATGCGATCAGCTGATCGCCATGGTGGACCGAACCGCCCAGCCTTCGGCCGTGCTTGACCACGGCTATGCTTCAGACACCTGGCGCACGTCCTATTCCGGCGATGTCGATCGCAACGATCCCTTCGTCAAAATGATCGAGCGCCGGATCGACGACCTGCTGGGCATTCCGCACGAATTCGGTGAGACGATGCAGGGACAGCGCTATGCCCCGGGGCAGGAGTTCAAACCCCACCAGGACTGGTTCTGGACCAAGGCACCCTACTGGAAAACGGAAAGCAAGCGTGGTGGCCAGCGCTCGATAACGGCGATGATCTATCTTAACGATGTTGAGGAAGGCGGGACGACTGACTTTCCCAAGATCGGCGTTTCGATCCCGCCCCAGCGCGGCGCATTGATCGTCTGGAACAACAGCTGCCCCGATGGCTCGCTGAACCAGGACACGCTGCACGCCGGGACCCCGGTGATCAAAGGCACGAAGTACATCATCACCAAGTGGTATCGCACCCGCAAATGGGGCTGACCCGTGCATTCCTGTTGGCGGGACTTTTGCTGGCGGCGATCGCCCCGGCTCCTGCGCCCGCGGCTGCCCCCGCACTCACTGCCGTGCCCCGGCAAGACGAAGACGCCCGGTTGCTGGCGCTGCTCAATTCCTTCGCCCGCGCGCAGGAAGCACTTGATCCCCTGGGCGCCCTGGCGCGGGGCGACAACAGCAATCCGCAGGCGCTCCAGCGGCTGTTCAGCGATGAACTGGCAGCAGCACAGCGCACCGAGCTGCGCCGCGAACTGATCGCGCTCGCCCGCATCGACCGCGCCCGGCTCAGCCCGGAACGGCAGCTGTCCTACGATGCCTTCCGGGAGCAGAACCGCGAAGCCCTGGGCTGGCTATCGCCAGACATCGTTGCACTGACCCTTGTGCGCCCTTTCAACCATTTCGGCGGGCTGCATGAGGAATTTCCTGCCCTGATCGGCGCGGGCGGTAGCCTGCCCTATCGTGATGAGCACGATTACCGCCGCAACCTGGCGCTGCTACGCACCTTCCCCACCGTGCTGGACCGGGCGAGCGCCCGCTTTCGCCAGGGCATGGCCAGCGGTGTGGTCGAAACCCGCCTGACAACGGTCAACATGATCGCCCAGCTTGATGAAGTGCTGGCGCGTCCGGCCGAGGAGTCGGTCTTCACGGCGCCGCTGGCCGAAATGCCCGAAGCGATCCCGCCTGCCCGCCAGGCACTGATCCGGGCAGACTGGATCGAAGTGGTCGGTCAGGATGTTCTGCCGGCCTATCGCCGCCTGAGCCGTTTCCTGGCCGAAGAATATCTTCCCGCAGCCCGGACTGAACCTGGCATCTCCGCCATGAAAGGCGGCGCAGGTATCTATCGCCGACTAATCCATCGGCACACAACCCTGCCGCTGGAGCCAGAGGCAATTCATGCCCTGGGCCTGCGTGAAGTGGCCCGGATCCAGGGCGAAATGGAACAGGTCAAGGCGCAGTTCGGCTATAACGGCACTTTGCCAGCCTTCTTCAACCACATTCGCTCTGACCCGCGCTTTCACCCCAAGACGCCAGACGAACTGACCGAGGGCTATGCCAAAGTGGCACGTTCGGTCGATGCGCAGCTCCCGCACCTGTTTGACCGCCAGCCACGCGGACGGATGGGCATTGCCCCTTACCCCGCCCACCGCGGCAAGTTTGAGGCCGGGGGCTCCTATTCGCTCGGCTCGCCTGATGGACGCCGGCCCGGAATGTTCTACTTCAACACCTATGACCTGCAGAGCCGGTTCCTGTCCGGTGTCACCACGCTCTACCTGCACGAGGGCATCCCGGGGCACCACTTCCAGACCAGCCTGGCCGAGCAGGACCTGACGCTGCCCGATTTCCAGCGTTTTGGCGATAATGCCGCCTATGTCGAAGGCTGGGCGCTTTATGCCGAAACCCTTGGCTATGAGATGGGGCTTTACACCGATCCGCTGCAGCACTGGGGCACGCTCGATGACGAGATGCTCCGCGCCATGCGGCTGGTGGTCGATACCGGCATCCACGCCCAGGGCTGGAGCCGCAGCCAGGCGGTGGCCTATATGCTCGGCAATTCCGGCATGGGCCGCAGCGACGCCGAGGCCGAGGTTGATCGCTACATCGCCAATCCCGGCCAGGCATTGAGTTACAAAATCGGCGGATTGACGATCCAGCGGCTGAGGCGCGAGGCCGAGGCAGCCCTTGGCCCGCGCTTCGATCTGAAGGCCTTCCACACGCAGATTTTGGGCAGCGGCGTCCTGCCGCTGCCGGTGCTGGAAACCAAGGTCCGCCGCTGGATCGCCGCTGTGCGCTAGATCAGCCCAGTGCCTCGGCGATCAGCTTGCGGGTGTTGGCGATCCCGTAAAGCGCGATGAAGCTGCCCATGCGCGGCCCCTGCGAGGAACCGAGCAGCGTTTCGTAGAGGCACTTGAACCAGTCGCGCAGCTGCTCGAACCCGTAATGCGGGTCCTTGCCGATTTCATAGACCAGGTTCTGCAACTCTTCCGCAGTGGCATCATCGCTGGTCGCGGCCAGTTCTTCGTCTAGCGCGGCGAGTGCCTGAGCCTCGCTGCCCTCTGGCTTGCGGCGCAGGAGCGTGGGCGCGATGAAATCGCGATTGTAGGCCAACGCATTGGTAACCAGCTTATCCAGCTCAGGATGCGCCGCCGGATCGGCATTCTCGACATAGTTGCCAAGATAGGACCAGACCTGCTCCCGCGTCGCCTGGGCACCCAGCACGCCAACCAGGTTCAGGAGCAAGCCATATGTCACCGGCAGCTTATCGCCCGCCCCGCCCTGATCGCCATTGGCGCGCAGCAGGTGCCAGACCGGGTTGCCTAGCTGTTGCTCAATCGGCTGATCGGCCAGCTTTTCGCGGAACTGCCAATATTCATCGACCGCGCGCGGGATGATGCCGACGTGCAGGCTTTTGGCGCTCTTCGGATCACGGAACAGGTAGAAGCCAAGGCTCTCTTCACTGCCATAGGTCAGCCACTGTTCGATCGTCAGACCATTACCCTTGGACTTGGAAATCTTCTCGCCGTTCTCATCCAGGAACAGCTCGTAGATCATCCCTTCGGGCGCACGGCCGCCGAGCGCGCGGGCAATCTTGCCGCTTTCGCGCACGCTGTCGGTCAGGTCCTTGCCGCACATTTCATAGTCGACGCCCAGCGCCACCCAGCGCATCGCCCAATCGACCTTCCATTGCAGCTTGGAATTGCCGCCCAGGATGCAGCTTTCGACCATTTCGCCGTGATCCTCGAACCGGACCATGCCGGCCCCGGCATCGACCACCTCAACCGGCACCTGCAAGACCTGCCCGGTCTTGGGGCTGACGGGCAGGACCGGCGAATAGGTCTGGCGGCGTTCCTCGCGCAGGGTCGGCAGCATGATGTCCATGATCGCCTGCCAATTGCGCAGCACGCCGCGCAGGGCATCGTCGAACTGGCCCGAATTGTAGCGATCGCTGGCCGAGACGAATTCATAATCGAAGCCGAAGCGATCCAGGAAGTCACGCAGCATCGCGTTGTTGTGGTGCGCGAAGCTTTCGTACTTGCCGAAGGGATCGGGAATGCGGGTCAGCGGGTGGCCGAGATAGGCGGCCAACAGCCCCTTGTTCTCGATATTGTCTGGCACCTTGCGCAGGCCGTCCATGTCATCGCTGAATGCCACCAGCCGGGTCGGCGCGCCGCCAGTCAGCGTTTCAAAGGCGCGGCGGACCAGCGTGGTGCGCAGCACTTCCTGGAAAGTGCCGATATGCGGCAGCCCCGATGGGCCATAGCCGGTCTCGAACAGCACGGGGCTGCCATCGGGTTTGCCCTCCGGATACCGCTTCAGCAGCTTGCGGGCCTCTTCGAAGGGCCAAGCCTTGGAAACCTGTGCGGCGGTCAAGAGAGCTTCTTCAGTCATGCGCGGCCCTTTCGCGCCAAAGCGCCTGCGTTGCAAGGTGCGATTGCCCCTTGCGCCAGACCGACGCACGCCCGAAAGCGGTCGGAACAACGTGAAGGGGTAACTATGCGCATCGCAACCTGGCTGGCCGCCGCAGGGCTGACACTGGCTGCGCCGGCAGTCGCGAAGGACCCCGGCGCAACGCTGTGGCATGGCGGCTCCATCCTCACGATGGATGGCGATGAGCCAACAATGGCCGAGGCCGTGGTCGAGCGCGAGGGCAAGATCGTCTTCGTCGGTCTAGAAGCCGAAGCGCGCGCGGTGGCGGGCAAGGGAGCGAAGCTTCATAATCTCAAGGGGGCCACCCTGCTGCCTGGCTTTGTCGATGCCCACTCGCACTTCGCGATCGGGCTGCAAACTGCCGGCGGCCTTGATCTAGGTGATCCGGCCACTGGTGACACCGCTTCGGTGGCTAAGCTGCTGGCAGCGGTAAAGCGCTATGGTGCATCGGTGCAGAAGGGCGGCTGGGTGGTCGTCTGGCGTTATGACGATGCCAGCCTGGCTGAGCGCCGCCACATCACCCGCGCCGAACTGGATAGCGCGCTGCCCGATCGCAAAGTCGTGCTGATGCACATTTCCGTCCATGGCCTTGTTGCCAACAGCGCTGCACTGGAAGCCGCAGGACTGCGCGATGGGATGAAGCCCCCGGCCGGCGGAGTGATGCCCAGCGACGCGGCGGGCCATTTGACCGGGCTGGTCTTTGAAAAGGCCATGTTACCCATCGCTACTGTTCTGCCGCAGCCAAGCAATGCCGCGCGTCTTGAAACGCTTGACCATCTGCAAATGCGCTATGCCCGCGAAGGTTTCACCTGGGCGCAGGACGGCGCAACCAACCCGGTCGACCTGGCCTTCCTCACTTCACCGGCCGCCCAGCAAAGGCTCAAGATCGACCTTGCCATCCTGCCATTCGCCATGACCGGAATCGATGCCATGCTCGAAAACCCGGCGATGAGGCCCGGTGCCCATTTTGGGCGGGTCAAGCTGCAGGGGATCAAGTTCACGCTCGATGGATCCCCCCAGGCGCGAACCGCCTTTTTCACGCGTGACTATGCCTTGGGCTCGCCCGATGGCCAGCATCCCTGGCACGGCCAGCCCGTAACCACGGACAATGCCTTCCAGACGCTCGCCCGCAAGGTTCATGAACGCGGCTGGCAAATCTTTGTCCACGCCAATGGCGATGCGGCGATCGATATGGCGATCCGCGGCTTCGATGCCTTGGGGATCAAGGCCGCCGATGATCGCCGTCCGATCGTGATCCACTCGCAGTTCATGCGGCCTGACCAGATCCCGGCCTATGCCCGGATCGGAGTTGGCCCGTCCTACTTCTCCAACCACACCTTCTATTTCGCTGACACGCATCGCCGGAATTTCCCGGACGAAGTGGTCAATTTCATCAGCCCCTTCGCGGCGAGCCGGGCGGCAGGCCTGATTGCGTCCAACCATTCGGACTATCCGGTTACCCCGCTCGATACCCGAGCCCAGTTGTGGAGCGCGATGAGCCGCACCTCGCGCACCGGTGTGGTCAGCGGGGAAAGCCAGCGCGAGGATGCCTGGCACGCGCTTCAGGCTCTCACCACAGGACCGGCCTGGCAAGCGTTCGAAGAAGGCCGCCGCGGCCGGATCAAGCCGGGCCTGCTGGCAGACTTCGTGGTGCTGGATCGCAATCCGCTGACCACTCCGGTTGCCGAAATTCGTGCGATCCGGGTGCTGGAAACGGTCAAGGAAGGCGCAACCATCTGGCGCGCCGAATAGGCCTCAGCCCTCGCGCAGGATGATCGCCGCCCCCGGCTTGTGGGCGCGGATTTCCGCTTCGGTCAGCCCGCAGATCTCGTGCGGGAAGACCAGCCATTCCTCGGTCTCATGCACGTAGAAATCGGGCTTGAGCGCGGTCTGGTTGCGGCTTGGCTTGTAATAGGCCGTGGCGATCTTGATGGTTTCGGGGGTGTTGTGCCGGCAGCGCGCTTTCAGTTCGCGCAGAAAGGCTTCGACCGAGCGGCCGGTATCGAACACGTCATCGATCACCAGCAGCCGGTCATCCGGATCCAGCACGTCGATCAGGTAGCCCAGGGCATAGACCCGCACTTCCTTGTCCTGCTTGTCGATCCCGGAATAGCTGGCGGTGCGGATCGCGATATGATCGGTCTCGACCCCGCGATAGGCCAGCAGTTCCTGAACCGCGATCCCCACCGGCGCGCCGCCGCGCCAGATGCCGACGATATGGGTCGGCACAAACCCGGCATCGAGCACCGTGTTGGCCAGGGCAAAACTGTCTTCCAGCAGGCGGTCAGCCGTCAGGTAAACCTTATCGACCACCGGCCACCTCCGCGATTTCGGCCAGATGCTGGATCTGGTCCGCCATCGGCAGGAACGATCCGGTAAAGCTGTTTTCCGCCAGCTTGATGATCTCCGCCTCGGACAGGTCCAGCGCATCGGCGATCGCGCGGAAGTTGTCGTTGATATAGCCGCCGAAATAGGCCGGATCGTCAGAATTGACCGTGGCTTTCAGACCAAGCTCAAGCATCTTGCGTACCGGGCTTTCGCCAATGTCCCTGATCACGCAAAGCCGCAGGTTGGAAAGCGGGCAAACCGTCAGAGTCAGCCCCTCGTCGGCAATGCGGCGGACCAGCGTGGCGTCTTCCAATGCGCGGTTGCCGTGATCAATCCGCTCTACCTCCAACAGGTCAAGCGCCTCGTGGACATATTCGGGCGGCCCTTCTTCACCGGCATGGGCAGTGACATGCAGACCCAGCTCGCGCGCCTTGGCAAAGACCTGCTGGAACTTGCTCGGCGGGTGTCCAACTTCAGACGAATCCAGCCCGACGCCGTGGATGCGATGAAGGTGCGGCATGGCCTGATCCAAGGTGGCAAAGGCTTCTTCCTCGCTCAGATGACGCAGGAAACACATGATCAGGCGGTAACTGATGCCCAACTGCGCCTCGCCGTCCTTGAGCGCACGTTCGATGCCGTTCAGCACCGTCTCAAATTCGACGCCCCGCTCGGTATGGCCCTGCGGATCGAAGAAGATTTCGACGTGGCGAACCGTGTCATCCGCCGCGCGTTCCAGATAGGCCCAGGTCAGATCGTAAAAGTCCTGCTCGGTCAGCAGCACCGACATACCCTGGTAATAGATGTCCAGGAAATCCTGGAGGTTCGAGAATGAATAGGCCGCCCGAACCGCCTCGACCGAGGCGAACGGGATTGAGACTCCGTTGCGCTGGGCGAGCGCGAACAGCAGCTCTGGCTCAAGCGAGCCTTCGATGTGGAGGTGGAGCTCAGCCTTGGGCAGGCGGGCGATCAGCGCGTCACGCGAGGGATTCGACATTTTCCGACGCTTAACCTTCACGGCTGCCCGGTCAACAGCTTGCCCTGCGTTCCAGTTCCGTTCTATCGCAAGGCGCGTGACTACCGCCCTGCCCCTGCCCGCGATTCACGCCAGCCATTCCGGCTGCTGGCTACGCGACAGCCATGGCAGCACCCGTGCCACCGGCAAGGGTGAAGCGATCATTGCCGCGGCCGATACGCCGCTACTGATGCTTAATGCGCCGCTGGTGGCAACGCGGCTGGGCTATCCAGACCTTTCCGGGCTTGATCTGCTGGAGCTGTTCGCCTTCATTCACCCGGCGCGATTCATGGTCCCGACGCCGAAGGGCCTGGCCCACGTGCTTGATCTGCCCGAGCCAGACGGAGACGATGCGGTCCCGGCCCTGCTCCAGATCGCGGCTGAGACGCTGCTGGCAACCTGTTCCGATCCAAACTGGCCCGAACGCGAAGGTGCGTGGAGCGCGCTGCAGAACCTGACCCGAATGCGCTGGCCTTGGGCACCGCTGCTCGCGGCGCGGCTGGCAACTCCGGCGAAGGCCGAACGTTGGCTGTTCGCGCGCCTGCCCGAGTGGGAGGAAGCGCCAGAACGACCACAGCCGGCGCAGGTCGCCCTTGCCCCCGAAGCCATCACCCAGCGGCTGGGGCAATTGACCGGCAGCGGAGCTGAAGCGCGACCAGCCCAGGTGGCCTATGCCAGCGAGGCGGGCGAAGTCTTCGCTCCCCGCCGCCGCGAAGGCCTGCCGCATGTACTGCTGGCCCAGGCTGGCACCGGCATCGGCAAGACGCTGGGCTATCTGGCCCCGGCCTCGCTCTGGGCCGAGCAATCAGGGGGCACGGTCTGGGTTTCAACCTATACCAAGGCCCTGCAGCGTCAGCTCCGCCGTGAAAGTCGCCGCGCCTGGCCGGGCCAGCGCGGTAACGGAACGCAGCCCGTAGTCGTGCGCAAGGGTCGAGAAAATTATCTTTGTTTATTGAATCTTGAAGATGCTTTGCAAGGTGGTTTCGCAGGTCGCGCTGCCATCATGGCCCAACTGGTGGCGCGCTGGGCGGCCTATAGCCAGGACGGCGACATGATCGGCGGCGATCTGCCGGGTTGGCTTGGTACCCTGTTCCGCCAGCGCGGGATCAAGGCGCTGACCGACCAGCGCGGCGAATGCGTCTATGCCGGCTGCCCGCATTACCGGAAGTGCTTCATTGAGCGCGCCGCCCGCGCCTCGGCTCAGGCCGATCTGGTGATCGCCAATCATGCGCTGGTGATGGTCAACGCCGCCCGGGGCCGCGACCATGCCCAGCGCCCCACCCGACTGGTCTTCGACGAAGGCCACCACGTGTTCGAAGCGGCTGACTCCACTTTCGCCGCAGCCCTGACCGGCGCGGAAACGATCGAGCTGCGCCGCTGGGTTATCGGCCCGGAACGCGGCTCCAAAGGTCGCCGCAGGGGCCTGTCGGCGCGCCTCGCCGATGTTGCCAGCTATGACGAGGCAGGCGGCAAGGCGATTGCGGCGGCCCGCTATGCTGCCGAAGCCCTGCCCGGCGATGGCTGGCTGCAACGCCTGGCCGAAAATGCGCCATCCGGCCCGTTGGAGGAACTGCTCGCCGCCGTCCGCGCCACGGTTTATGCCCGCGATGAAAGCGGCGGACAGGAAGCTGGCTATGGCCTTGAGACCGAGGCGGCCCAATTCGAAGGCGCCTTCGTCGAACGCGCCCAGGCCGCGCAAGAGGCGCTAGCCGAGCTGCGCGTGCCGCTTGTGCGCCTGGGCGTGCGCCTGGAAGCAATCCTGGCGGAGCCACCGGATTGGCTCGACGGCGCGGGCCGCGCGCGGATTGAGGGCGCCCGCCATTCGCTGGCCTGGCGGATTGACCTGCTGGCCGCCTGGGAAGCCCTTCTCGATCGGCTCGGCGGCCCGGCCGACCCCGAATTCGTCGATTGGCTTGCGGTGGAACGCAGCGAGGCGCGCGAATTCGACGTTGGCATCCACCGCCGCTGGCTCGATCCGATGAAACCCTTCGCCCGCACCGTGCTGGAAGGCGCACACGGGGTGATGATCACCTCCGCAACACTGCGTGATGGGGCCAACTGGGATACCGCCATCGCCCGCAGCGGCGCAGCGGCGCTGGAAATCGCGCCGCGCCTGTCCAGTTTTGATAGTCCGTTCGACTATGCCGGGCAGGCCGAGGTGCTGATCGTCACCGATGTTCCCAAGGGCGATGTAGCAGCCCTGGCCGGAGCCTATGGCCGCCTGATCGAAGCCTCAGGCGGCGGCGTGCTGGGCTTGTTTACCGCAATCCGCCGCCTGCGCGTGGTCTATGGCCGGATTGCCGACCGGCTCGCCCGGACCGGCCTGCCGCTCTATGCCCAGCATGTCGATCCGATCGACACCGGCACCCTGGTCGACATTTTCCGCGACGATCCGCGCGCCTCGTTGCTGGGCACCGATGCGCTGCGCGACGGTGTTGATGTGCCGGGTCATTCGCTGCGATTGGTGGTGATGGAACAGGTGCCCTGGCCCAAGCCTTCGATCCTGCACCGAGCGCGGCGGCTGGCCGGTGGCGGCTCTGCCTATGATGACCAGATAATCCGCGCCCGCCTTGCCCAGGCCTTTGGCCGCCTGATCCGCAGCAAGGAAGATCGCGGGCACTTTGTCGTTTTATCTTCGGCATTTCCCAGTCGACTACTCTCAGCCTTCCCTGACGGGACGCCAATCACCAGAGTAACACTGGACGAGGCTTTACATCGCGTCAGCGGCAGTGTTTCTGCACGTACCATTCGTAGCGAGAGCCCCGCGTGAAACTCCTCGGCCTGTTCCGCCATGCCAAGTCTGACTGGGGTGATCCCCGGGCGCGGGACTTTGATCGCCCGCTGAATGAGCGCGGGCGCGCCGGGGCGGCAATCATGGGCCGGCACATTCGCGACCATGGCATGCTTTGGAACCGCGTGCTGTCATCACCCGCCGTGCGCTGTGCCGAAACGATAGAGCTGGCCTGTCATGCTGCCGGCCAGCCGGTGAAGGTCAACTGGGATCGCCGGATATACCTGGCCAGCAGCGTTACCCTGGCAGACGTATTGCGCGAGCAGGAAGGTGATCCTGCGGCGATCCTGATGGTCGGCCACAATCCAGGGCTGGAGGACCTGATTTTTGATCTGGTCCCCGATGATGGCAACAACCCGCTGCGCGACGCGGTCGAGGAGAAGTTCCCGACCGCCTGTTATGCGGTGCTGGAACTGGACATAGATCGCTGGGCCGATCTACGCGATCGTTGCGCCCGGCTGGTCCACCTGACCCGACCGCGCGATCTTGATCCTGCGCTGGGGCCGGTTTTCTGATCGCCCAAGGGCGTGGATTCCTTCACCTTCCCCCACTCGACAGCGCCCCGCCCTCTGCTATGACGCCGCTTAACCGTTCGATTAAGCTTCCGGAGAAAATCGCCCATGCCGTTGCCCGCCCCGTTTGATCGCCTGCGTCTGCCCGTCATCGGTTCGCCGCTGTTCATCGTCTCCGGTCCCGAACTGGTGATAGCCCAGTGCAAGGCCGGGATCGTTGGCAGCTTCCCCGCGCTCAACGCCCGTCCCTCGGGTGTGCTGGACGAATGGCTACACCAGATCACCGAGGAACTGGCCGCGCACAACCGTGACAACCCGGATCGGCCGGCCGCCCCGTTCGCCGTCAACCAGATCGTCCACAAGACCAACAACCGGCTTGAGGAAGACATCGAGGTTTGCGCCAAGTGGCAGGTACCGCTCACCATCACCTCGCTCGGCGCGAGGGAGGACATCAACGCGGCGGTCCACGCCTGGGGCGGGATCGTTATGCACGACGTGATCAATGATCGGTTTGCCCGCAAGGCGGTGGAAAAGGGCGCGGACGGCCTAATCCCGGTTGCCGCCGGGGCCGGCGGCCATGCCGGCACCCTCTCTCCCTTCGCGCTGATGCAGGAAATCCGCGAGTGGTTCGATGGCCTGGTTGCGCTGTCAGGCTCGATCTCCTGCGGCCACTCGGTCCTGGCGGCGCAGGCAATGGGTGCGGACTTTGCCTATATCGGCACGCCCTGGATCGCGACCAAGGAAGCCAATGCGGTTGACGGCTACAAGGAGAGCATTGTCGCCAGCAAGGCCGAGGACATTGTCTATTCGAACCTCTTCACCGGGGTTCATGGCAATTACCTGCGCCCCTCGATTGTCGCTGCCGGGCTTGACCCGGACAACCTGCCGGAAAGCGATCCGAGCAAGATGAACTTCGGCTCGGGCGGCAATACCGAAGCCAAGGCCTGGAAGGACATCTGGGGTTCGGGCCAGGGGATCAACGCAGTGAAGGCCGTGGAAACCGTGGCCGAACGCGTGGCCCGGATGGAAGCCGAATACGACCGCGCCCGTACCGAACTGGCCGCAAAGGCGCGGATGGCGCTGGCCTAAGCCAGACTAGGGCCCGCTAACTTCGGTTGCGGGCCACAGTTCATCCACCAGGGCATCAAGCTCGGTAAAGTCTGCCCCGCTTCCCAGCGGATCCTTGCGGCTGAGTAACAGCCTCCGCCGCTGGTCCAGCAGGCGCCGCCGCAGCGCGCGTTGCAGCAATTCCAGCCGCGCAAGTGCGTCAGAAATCGCAACCTGGGGTGAAACACGTCGGCTTCGGGCCCATCCCGCCTCGATCTGGCCGACCCGTTCGCTGACCATCTCGTTATAAGTGCGATGCGGCCCCCGGTGCAGCGGCAGCCCAACCCGCAGCGCAGACCGATCCGTGGCCGGAAGCAACAGGCCGTTACGCCTGAAATCATCAAATCGTAGCTGGTCACGCCCAACTGCGTGAAACAATGCCGCCGTGCCGCCTTGGCGCAACAGCTGCATGGGAAGCAGATGGTGGCGCTGCATGCCGGGATCAAAACCCGGCCGGCCACGCAGGTTTACGGCACGGAATGGCAGCCACCCCCGATCGCAACCTCGATGCCCGCTCATCACCCGTTGCCAAGACCGCTCAACAGGATCCGGATCTGCGTGCCATCACGCACAGGCACAGCCAGAAGATGTTCCCCTTCGGGACCTTTAAAGTCCCGCTCAAACATAAGCGGACCGGACTGCACCAGCTCGTGGATCAGACGGACAGCAAGCCGCGCCATCGCTGCGCTCGGTAAGCGCTTGTCTGGCTCAAAGCGGACTTCCTGCCCAATAAGCAAATGAAGCCCGCGCGAAACCATCGCGCCATTCCGCTCCCGCTCAAGCGAGGTCAGCGCCAACCCCGGGAATGCGCCACCCGCCAGCCAATCCCCAATCGAACGGCGAAATAGTTCAGGGGCGACCCATGATGCGGCAGGGGACCAGACAAGCGCCTTAACGCCGGGCAATGCCGCAAGTTCAACCCCCAGCCGGGCAATTGCCTGAAGCACCGGCAGCAGCCCCGCTGCTCCCGCCAGGTGGGGCCCGGGCGCGAGAGCAATCACCTCACCCGCCGGCATTGATCTAAGTCCGACGGGCGTACCAACCGGAGGCTGTGGCTCATCGGGCCCAGGCGCCAACCCGGTACAATCGAAAGTCAGACCATTGGAAAGGATTTCCGCCCAATCGGCATTGGCGCCGTGATGCGAAATACTGAACGCAGCTCTGTGTTTCGATAGCAGCTGAAGCGCGCGCAAATCGGGCCGAGTACCGGGCGCAAATACCAGACACAGCCGCGGTGCCTGTCCATCAGCCTGGTTGTCCCGCTGTGCTTTGATAGTCATTCCCCCCAAGACCCAAAATGTCTGGCATTTTTAGCCGCAACAAGTCGAGTCCTTACGGCCCAGTTACCTCTGCTTCGGACCTATTTTCTGACAGCGGATTGCACGGCACTTCAGAAAACGCCCATCGCAATCCCTTCGGCAATGGCGGCGCCCAGATTGGCAGCCGCAACCAGCGCGGAGCTTGGCACGATCTTAGGCGCCAGGATTGCCTCCGGCGTCTGTGCGCCAAGATTGACAATCATAGGCTCAGCCACCCGTCGTAGCCGCCAGCCGGTCACGATCCGGTCAAGCTGGGCCTGGGCACCCTGACCGTCAGTGCCTGCACTTATAATCGATGCATAGGGCCGGCCTTCAACTCGGCCTAGCAAGGGATAGTAGTTGCGGTCGAAGAACTCCTTCATCGCCCCGCTCATCGTGCCAAGGTTCTCTGGGCAGACGAGTAGATAGCCAGATACCGCCAAGAGGTCTGCGGCCTGCACCAATTCTGCTGGCAGCAGACGGGATCGCCCCTTGCTCGCCACGTGGGCAGCTTCGGCCAGGGCGCGAGCGGCGCCAGTGCGGCTGTGCCAGATAATCGCAAGCATGACAGAGATCATGGCCCAGCCGCGCGCACCTGCAAAGCCGTGAAAAGCCGAAGTGCGCCCCTTCTCACCGACCGCTGGTTCGGCTAGCCCGAACGGCATGGCATCTGCCCCTTCATCCATTCTCGGCATTGAACGCTCTCTAACCGGGCGTGTCTGGCGCTGGCGTGGAGGGAATATGGACCTGTCGAACAGCCAAGCCTCGCTCGACCATGATCTGGTAACGCAGTTGCTGCTGGCCCGCGGCGTAGCCCACGATGATGTCGAACGGCACCGCAACCCGTCACTGCGCGCCTTTTTGCCCGATCCCTCTGCCTTTCGCGATATGGACCAGGCAGCTGACCGGCTGGCTCAAGCCGTCATCACCGGTGAAGTACTGACAGTCTACGGCGATTACGACGTCGACGGGGCCACCAGCGCAGCTTTGTTGATCCGCCTGTTGCGCATGTTGGGGCACCCGGCGCGCTATTACATCCCTGACCGCCTGCTAGAAGGCTATGGCCCATCGGGCGAGGCGCTGGTTCGGCTTGGGCAGGAAGGGTCGAGCCTGATCGTTACCGTCGATTGCGGGGCGATGGCATTCGAAGCGCTGGAAATGGCA
Source organism: Novosphingobium sp. APW14 (assembly GCF_032337075.1). Lineage (NCBI taxonomy): Bacteria > Pseudomonadati > Pseudomonadota > Alphaproteobacteria > Sphingomonadales > Sphingomonadaceae > Novosphingobium > Novosphingobium sp. APW14. Next base: position 294,014 of record NZ_JAVYAB010000003.1, on the reverse strand, counting down.
CACGCTGCCGGGATCGATGTAATCGTGGTCGATCATCACAAGTGCGCGGCCGAATTGCCCCGTGCCATGGCGCTGGTGAACCCCAACCGCCTTGACGAGGATGACCTGGCCGCCGCGCATGGCCATCTTGCAGCGGTAGGCGTTGCATTCCTGTTGGCCATCGCAACTGTGCGTGTTCTACGCCAGCGCGGGTTTTTCGAGACGCGTCCAGAGCCGGATCTATTCTCGCTGCTTGACCTTGTCGCCCTGGGCACGGTCGCAGACGTTGCTGCACTGCACGGTCTTAATCGCGCGCTGGTGGCGCAGGGACTAAAAGTCATGGCCCGGCGCGAAAATATCGGGATGGCTGCGTTGATCGATGCCAGTCGCTTGAGCCGCGCGCCCACATGCAGCGATCTGGGCTTCGCGCTCGGCCCGCGGATCAATGCTGGCGGCCGCGTGGGCGAGGCGACGCTGGGCGTACGCCTGCTGACCACGGAAGACCCCGAAGAAGCCCGCGCCATTGCCGCCCAGCTATCGCAATTGAACGAAGAGCGGCGCGCAATCGAAGCCGCCGTGCAGGAAGCTGCTGAAGCGCAGCTTGAAGCGCAGCACAACCGCGCGGTCGTGCTGCTGGCCGGCGCTGGCTGGCATCCCGGCGTGATCGGGATCGTGGCAGGACGGATCAAGGAGAAGTCCGGCCGGCCGGCGATTGTCATTGCGCTTGATGCCGATGAGCACGGCCACGGCAAGGGTTCGGGCCGCTCCATCGCAGGGGTTGACCTTGGGGCGGCGATCATCGCTGCGCGCGAGGCCGGTCTGCTGGTTGCGGGAGGTGGCCATGCCATGGCCGCCGGCCTGACCATCGCGCCGGACCGACTGAGCGCCCTTGCCGAATTCCTTGATGAGCGGCTTGGCGCGGCGGTCATCACAGCACAAGCGGGGCAATCGCTGCAGTTGGACCTGGCGGTTGCGCCGGGCGGCCTGGTGCCGCCACTGGTCGAAACGCTGGAAAGCGCCGGACCCTATGGCATGGGCTGGCCGGGGCCGCGCGTCGCGGTCGGGCCAGTGCGGCTGATCAAGGCAGACCTGGTTGGAAAGGACCATGTTCGGCTGATCGTCCGCGGTGATGATGGAGCCAGCTTCAAGGCGGTCGCTTTCCGCCAGGCTGAGACCGAGTTGGGTCAGGCTTTGCTCAATCGCGCTCAGGGCCGCCGATTCTGGCTCGCCGGTCGAGCCAAGATCGACGATTGGGGTAGCCGCCCCGCCGCGGAACTGCACGTTGACGACGCCGCCTGGGCCGATTGAAACATTCTTTTAAAAACCGGCTTGACCCCCTCGGCTCGCTTCCCTAAACGCCCGGCCTGCCTGACGGCCTCAAGCCGGTTTGGCCCCTTCGTCTAGCGGTCTAGGACGCGGCCCTTTCACGGCTGAAACACGGGTTCGAGTCCCGTAGGGGTCACCACCACATCCCGGCAGATTTTGCCGGTCGGTGCCGGTAGAATTGCCATCTGGCTTGCTTGGCCTGGACAGACTAATCATCCACTCCGCATGACCGGCAAGCGCACCCCTCCGATTGCAGGACTGTCTCTTGCCGCGCTGGCTGCGCTTGGCCTTATCGTTGCCGGCGTAGATCTATGGCTGGTTGGTGCCGTTGCCTTGGTCTGGTGCGGATCGCTGTGGCTGACCCTGCCTGAACCCGAAATTGCCGAGGCCCGCGTCGACAAGGCCGAAGTTACCCGAGATGCGGTGCGCGAAACCATCGAATCGCTCGGAGCGCCACTGCTGGTGTTGGAGGGCACACGAATCGTGATGGCCAATGCCGCAGCCCGCGCCGCGCTTGGTGATCACGTCCAGGGGCAGGACGCACGAATCGGCCTGCGGCATCCGGACGCCATGCGCCTGCTGGAGATGGGCGACGGTGATTGTGTAACCATCCCTGGGTTCACTGGCACCCGCAGCCTCTGGCAACTGACGCGCCGCAGGATCGACAAGCAGCGCTGGCTGATCGAACTGGCTGATCGCACCACTGAAGCCGATGTGAGCCGCGCCCACACAGACTTCGTTGCCAATGCTAGCCATGAACTGCGCACGCCGCTGGCCGCGATCATCGGCTATGTCGAAACGCTTGAGGAAGGCGGCCCTGCGGTCGATGCAGAGGCAGAGAGGCGCTTCTTGGGTATCGTCCTGCGCGAGGCACGGCGGATGCTGTCGCTGGTCGAAGACCTGCTATCCTTGAGCCACGCTGAGGCCGAGAAGCACGATCACCCGACAGAACCGCTTGATTTGGGCAAGCTTGCCGCTCGCGTGGTTGGCGAAGTCGCCTCGCTGCGCGGAAAGGAACGCGTACACCTAACCGGCGTGACTGATGACGCCATGGTCGCCGGCGATTCGACCCAGCTTGAACAATTGCTGCGCAACCTGATCGACAATGCCTTGAAGTATGGCGGCGAAGATTCGCCAGTCGAAGTTGCCGTTTTAGCCGATGGTTATGATCGCATCACACTGTCGGTTGCCGACCATGGCCCAGGCATTGCGGCCGAACACCTGCCCCATTTGACCCGGCGCTTCTATCGTACTGATCCGGGCCGCAGCCGGGCCTCGGGCGGCACGGGTCTGGGCCTTGCGATTGTTAAGCATTATGTCGAACGCCACCGCGGCACGCTGGATATCACCAGCGTCCTGGGAGAAGGCACCAAGGTGACAATTTCGCTTCCCGCCCTGCGCGAAATCGAATTGTCATAAACCTGTCATGGAACTCCGCCAGAGCGACCAGGTCATCGCCAAGAAGGGGCTGATTCCATGACCAAGACCAAGCTGCTCATTGCTGCCGCCACCGCCACCCTGCTGGCTGGTTGCGGCACCCAGTCGACCTCGCGCGACCAGATCCGCGCTGTCGGTTCATCGACCGTCTATCCTTTTGCCAAGGCAATTTCGGATTCGCTTGCCAAGTCGAACGCCGAAATCAAATCGCCGATAATCGAATCGACCGGTACAGGTGCCGGCATGAAGCTGTTCTGCGCCGGCGTAGGCGTGCAGCATCCCGACATCGTCAATGCCTCGCGGCGGATGAAGAAGTCGGAGTTTGAAGACTGCCAGAAGAACGGCGTCAAGGACATCATCGAAGTCCAGGTTGGCCTTGACGGTATCGCCTTTGCCGAAGCCAAGAATGGCCCGTCGATCACTCTTACCCAAGCCGATGTCTACAAGGCGCTGGCCGCCAATCCGTTTGGCAAGCCCAACACGGCCAAGACCTGGGCCGATGTGAACCCTGCCCTGCCGGCGATTCCGATCCTCGTCTATGGCCCGCCCTCGACCTCGGGCACGCGTGACGCGCTCAAGGAACTGGTCCTGATGAAGGGCTGCGACACCGATCCGGCGATGAAGGCACTGAAGGACAGCGACAAGGAAAAGCACGAAAAGATCTGCACCGAAGTGCGGAACGACGGTGCCTATGTCGATGCCGGCGAAAACGACAACCTGATCGTTCAGAAGCTGGAAGCCAATCCCAAGGCGCTTGGCGTGTTCGGTTTCTCCTACCTTGAAGAAAATGCCGACAAGCTGAAGGGTTCGCCGATGAACGGTGTGCTCCCGACCTATGCCTCGATTGCCGATTTCAGCTATCCGGGTGCACGTCCGCTTTACATCTACGTCAAGGCGGCGCACGTCAGCGCGATCAAGGGGCTGAAGGAGTTCCTGGGCGAATGGGCCAAGAACTGGAGCAAGGGCGGTCTGCTCGCGCGCCAGGGCATGGTTGTCGCCCCGGATGATGTTCAGGCCAAGAACGCCAAGGTGGTCAGCGATCTGGCCGTCATGGACGCTAGCGGCCTCAAGTAAGCGTGTAACAGGGACCAAGACGAACGATGTCGCCAGCCATTCCTCTCCTGCTCGCCCTTGGGTTGGGCCTGATTGCATGGCTGGCGGCGCGTTCCAAGGCCTGGATGTTCAAGCGCGCGGCCCCGGCGGGTACGCGCGCTCCGCTGCATTCGCTGCCCAATTACCATGGCTGGTACGTCGCGCTATGGACGGTGGTTCCCGCCGCCCTGTTTGCAATTGTCTGGAATGGCATCAGTCCTGGCCTGATCCTGACCCAAGTAACCAGCAACCCGGCCGCAGCCAGTCTTCCGGCCTTCGGGATTGAACGCGATTCGATCCTGGCTGAGGCCTATGCCGTTGCGGCTGGCACTGCTTTTGGAGCCTTCAACCCGGCAGCCAACGCACTGGTTCAGCCGTTCCGCGAGGCCTTGGCTCTCTATGGAACGATCGGGGTCGTCGTTACCCTGCTGCTTGGGCTGATTGGCGGTGCCTATGCCTTCCTCAAGCTTCGCGCGAATTTCACAGCTCGCACCCGGGTCGAACGGGCTGTCATGATGGCTCTGCTCATGGCTTCGCTGGTTGCGATCCTCACGACCTTTGGGATCGTCGCCTCGCTGCTGTTCGAAACGATCCGCTTCTTCGGCTTCGTCAGCCCCGGTGAATTTCTGTTCGGCACCCATTGGGGGCCCGATCCGATGGCCACTCCGGGGGCCAACCTGGGGCAGGATTATGGCGCGCTGCCGCTGTTCTGGGGCACGATCTTCATCGGCGCGATCATCGCCATGCTGGTCGCTATCCCGCTGGGCCTGATGAGCGCGATCTACCTTACGCAGTATGCCAGCGCCAATGTCCGCAAGTGGATGAAACCGCTGCTTGAAATCCTCGCGGGTGTCCCGACCGTGGTTTACGGCTATTTCGCCGCACTGACTGTCGCCCCGTTGGTGCGCGATGCCGCGCAGGCTGCCGGCATCGCCAGCGCCTCCAGCGAAAGCGCAATGGCCGCGGGCCTTGTCATGGGGATCATGATCATTCCGTTTGTCTCGTCGATGGCCGATGACAGCATCGCCGCGGTCCCGCAGGCGATGCGTGATGGCAGCCTAGCGATGGGCGCCACAACCTCGGAAACGATCAAGAAGGTGCTGATCCCGGCCGCCCTTCCGGGCATTGTCGCCGGGGTCATGCTCGCCGTCAGCCGTGCGATTGGGGAAACAATGATCGTGGTGATGGCTGCAGGCGCGACTGCGCGCCTCACGGCCAACCCGTTCGAATCGATGACCACGGTGACATTCCAGATCGTTGCCATGCTGACCGGCGAAGGCAGCTTCGATCACCCGGCAACGCTATCCGCCTTTGCATTGGGCTTCGTGCTGTTCTGCGTCACCCTCGCCCTTAACTTTATCGCCCTGCGCGTCGTAAAGCGGTTCCGCGAAGCCTATGAGTAACGTCTCCTCCGCCCGCCTGAAGGCCCGCTATGCCGCCGAGCGCCGCTTCCGCGCGCTGGGTCTGATAGCTGTGCTCTTCTCTGCGCTGGTCCTGGCCTTCCTGCTCGTTACGATGACTGCCAACGCGGTTGGCGGGTTCAAGCGGGCTGAATTGCGCTTTCCGGTTAATCTTGCTGCTAGCGGGATGACCGTAGATCCGGCCAACCTCTCCTCCGGCGATGCTGTCTCGCAGCTTGAAACCGCTGGGCTGCCTGATGTTGTGACCGCAGCCGCGGCCTCGGCGCTTGGCGTCAATGCCGCAGCAGAGCTTGATCCACAGGCCTGGCGTGAACTCGCAATGACAATCGCAGCCGACCCGCAGTCGCTCCGTGGCTCGGTCAATGCGGAATTGCCCGCCAGCGACGACCTGGCCGCAGCACTGCGTGGCGATGGCGCTTCGGATGACCTCAAGGCGATGGCCGCCAAACTGCGCGCCGAAGGTAAGCTCGCCCAAGCCTGGGATCTGGGCTTCCTGACCCGCGCCGATGCCACCGGCCCGCAGGCAGTCGGGATCTGGGGAGCGCTCAAGGGTTCGATGTTGACGATGCTGATTACCCTCGTCCTCGCCTTCCCAATCGGTGTGTTGGCAGCGGTTTATCTTGAGGAATATGCCCCAAAGAACCGCTGGACCGACATTATCGAAGTATCGATCAACAACCTGGCCGCCGTTCCTTCGATCATCTTTGGCCTGCTTGGACTGGCAGTGTTCCTGACCATCTTCCCGAACTACCGGTCTGCTCCGTTGATCGGGGGCATGACCCTTGCGCTGATGACCATGCCGGTGATCGTCATTTCGGGGCGCAACGCGATCAAGGCCGTGCCGCCTTCGATCCGCGATGCCGCGCTGGCTGTAGGGGCCAGCCGGGTCCAGACCGTGTTCCACCATGTCCTGCCGCTGGCCCTGCCCGGTATTCTTACCGGCACCATCATCGGCATGGCCCGCGCCCTGGGCGAAACCGCGCCGCTGCTGATGATCGGCATGCGGGCCTTCGTAGCTACACCGCCGGAAGGGTTCACTTCGCCGGCCTCGGTTCTCCCGGTCCAGATCTTCCTCTGGTCCGATGAAATTGACCGCGGCTTCGTTGAGCGGACCTCGGCCGCGATCATCGTCCTGCTGGCATTCCTGCTGGTGATGAACGGCCTCGCCATCTACCTTCGCAACCGTTTCGAGAAACGCTGGTAATGACCACGACCCATTCCCTTGATCCCGTGAACGCCAAGATCAGTGCGCGCAACGTCTCCATTTTCTACGGAGAGAAGCGCGCGATCGACGACGTTTCGATCGACATCCCGACCGACTATGTCACGGCCTTCATCGGCCCGTCGGGCTGCGGCAAGTCAACCTTCCTGCGCTCACTCAACCGGATGAACGATACGATCGTTGGCGCCCGGGTAGAAGGTGAGATCACGCTCGACGGCGAAGACATTTACAAGTCCGGCATGGACGTGGTGCAATTGCGCGCCCGGGTCGGGATGGTGTTCCAGAAGCCCAACCCTTTCCCCAAGTCGATCTATGAAAACATCGCCTATGGCCCGCGCATCCACGGCCTTTCAGGCAGCAAGGCTGATCTCGACAATATCGTCGAAAAATCGCTGAAGCGCGCCGGCCTGTGGGACGAAGTCAAAGACCGGCTGACTGACAGCGGCACGGCCCTGTCTGGCGGTCAGCAGCAGCGCCTGTGCATCGCCCGCGCGATTGCGGTCGATCCTGAAGTTATCCTGATGGACGAGCCCTGCTCGGCGCTCGATCCGATCGCCACGGCCCGTATCGAGGAGCTGATTGGCGAACTGAAGGGCCGTTACGCCATCGTTATCGTCACCCACTCGATGCAGCAGGCCGCGCGCGTTTCGCAGCGTACGGCCTTTTTCCACCTCGGCAAAATGGTGGAATACGGCAAGACCAGCGATATCTTCACCAATCCCCGCGAAGAGCGGACCAAGGATTACATCACGGGACGGTACGGCTGATGGCACAGGAACACACAGTCAAAGCCTTTGACGAAGACATCACCCGCCTGCGGGGCCTGATCGCCGAAATGGGCGGCCTGGCCGAAGTCTCTCTGGCCGAGGCGATGGAGGCTCTGGTCAAGGGCAACAGCGAACTCGCCAAGGGCGTGATCGCCCGTGACAAGCGGATCGACGCCCTGGAAGCCGAGGTCGACAAGCTGGCAATTCGCGTGATCGCCCTGCGCGCACCGATGGCCGATGACCTGCGCGAAGTGATCGCGGCGCTGAAAATCGCCGGCGTGGTCGAACGGATTGGCGACTATGCCAAGAACATCGCCAAAAGCACCGATAAGATCGAACATCGCAAGAAGTTCGATCCACTGACCCTGATCCCGGCCATGGCCGAAGTGGCCGGTGAGATGGTCCACGATGTGATGACCGCCTTTGCCGCGCGCGATGCTGCCCTGGCAACCGAGATCGTGGCCCGCGATGACAAGGTCGATGCCTTCTACAATTCGATCTTCCGCAACCTCGTCAGCCATATGATCGAGAACCCCACCTCGATCAGCAGCGCAGCCGAACTGCTGTTCGTCGCCCGCAACATCGAGCGGATTGGTGACCATGCCACCAACGTGGCCGAAATGGTCCACTATGCGGCAACGGGCTCTTACTTGACCGACCGGGAAGATACGACCGGGGCCTGACAGCTGAACACCCGTTTGCTATCGCTGCGCCACCCCGCACCTGCTTCGCCGGTCGGTGACTTCGCGCGCGGGGCGGTTGTGAAGCCGCGCTCTGTCACGCAATTGCAATCAAACCGCTCCAACGGCTTTGGCAGTGCGATTGATGGAGCGTACTTTAGATGAGCAAGCCGCGCCTTCTGCTGGTTGAGGATGATCCGGCGCTGGCCGAGCTGCTGGAATTCCGTTTCACTGCGGAAGGCTATGCCGTAACCGTCACCCCCGATGGTGATGAAGCCCTGTTGCTCGCCCAGGAAGAATCCCCGGATCTGGTCGTGCTGGACTGGATGGTCGAAGGCACCAGCGGGATCGAAGTCTGCCGCCGCCTGCGCCGGGACAAGGCCACCGCCCATGTTCCAATCATCATGCTGACCGCCCGCGGCGCCGAGGATGACAAGATCCGCGGCCTTGAAACAGGGGCGGACGACTATCTCACCAAGCCATTCTCTCCGCGCGAACTAATCGCCCGGGTTGGCGCCATTATGCGGCGGATCCGCCCGGCGCTCGCAGGGGAGACGATCACGGTCGGCGATCTCTCGCTCGATGCCACGGCGCACAAGGTTACGCGGCGCGGTCAGGTGATCCAGCTTGGTCCCACCGAGTTCCGCCTGCTGAAGTTCTTCATGGAGCACCCCGGTCGGGTCTTCAGCCGCGGCCAGCTGCTCGATGCTGTCTGGGGCACCGAAAGCGAGATCGAACTTCGCACGGTTGATGTCCATATCCGCCGCCTGCGCAAGGGTATCGAACTGGACGGCGCGCCCGATCCGGTACGGACCGTTCGTTCGGCGGGCTATGCTCTGGAAGCGGTCTGAGAGTTCCCCAAGCAGGCATTTGCTGATCAATGAAAATCCCGCGATTTCGGGATGACCCGCGCATCGCGGGGATGACCGGCACGATGGTAAGGGGATAGGCGCCCCTGGATAGGCCGTCGAACCTCATCCGCGCGGTCCAGTGTCGGCGGCAGAAGATCATCCGATAGCGCATGGAGTGCCGAGGTAGCGTCGGTCAGGTGAGTGGCGATCACGTGGACCACCTCGTCATCGTATTCGACCCGGCCCTTCACCTCGATCAGCCGCGCGCCCATGATCACCTTGCGCTGTTTCTCCATCAGGTCAGGCCAGATCACCAGGTTCACCACCCCGGTCTCGTCCTCCAGCGTGATGAAGCAGACGCCCTTGGCGCTGCCTGGACGCTGGCGGATCAGCACAACGCCCGCCACCTGTACCGCCGAACGGTATTTGCGTTCCCGCAGTTCCGAGGCGCGGACAAAGCCCCGGTCGGCCAGGCTGGCGCGCAGGAAGGCCAGCGGATGGGCCTTCAGGCTCAGCCGCTGGGTCTGGTAATCGGCCACCACCTCTTCCGACAGGGGCATAGCCGGCAGGCGGGTGGCGCTGCGCTCCGTCCCCTCGTCGCGCGCGGCCATGGCGGCGAACAACGGAAGGTCGGGCGCGGTGACCAGACTGCGCGCATCCCACAGTGCCTGCCGGCGGGTCAGCCCCAACGAATTGAAACAGTCCGCCGCAGCCAGCCGCTCAATCAATGCCGGTGACAGCCCGGCCCGCTCCTTGAGTTCGCGCACATCGCGAAATGACCCCGTCTCCCGCGCCGCGACGATCCGCGCGGCGGCAGCCTCGGGGAAACCATCGACCTGACGCAGGCCAAGGCGCAGGGCGCCGTCCTCGAGCGCATTGTCCCACCCGCTGGCATTCACATCGACCGGCAGCACCGCCACACCGTGCTCGCGCGCATCGCGGACGATCTGGGCCGGTGCATAAAATCCCATCGGCTGTGAATTAAGCAGCGCGCAGGCGAAAGCCGCCGGGTAATGGCACTTTAGCCACGACGAGACATAGACCAGCAAGGCAAAGCTGGCGGCGTGGCTTTCCGGAAAGCCGTATTCGCCAAAGCCCTTGATCTGGCTGAAGCAGCGCGTGGCAAAGTCCGGATCATAACCGCGCGCCACCATCCGCCCGACCATCAGGTCTTCCAGTTCATGCACCATGCCGCGGCTGCGGAAAGTGGCCATGGCCTTGCGCAGCCGGTTGGCCTCCAGGCTGGAGAACTTGGCAGCATCGAGCGCGATCTTCATCGCCTGTTCCTGGAAGATCGGCACCCCCAGCGTGCGGCCGAGGATGGAGGTCAACTCATCGGGCGGGCCATGGGCCGGACCCGGAGCGGGAATCGCTACCGCTTCGGCCCCGCGCCGCCGCTTGAGATAGGGGTGGACCATGTCGCCCTGGATCGGCCCGGGACGGACAATCGCCACCTCGATCACCAGGTCATAGAAGCAGCGCGGCCTGAGGCGCGGCAGCATGTTCATCTGCGCCCGGCTTTCAACCTGGAAAACGCCCAGCGAATCCCCCCGGCACAGCATGTCGTAAACCGCCGGATCCTCTCGCGGGACCGTGGCGAGCACCAGGTCCTGCCCGTGAGACCCTCGCAACAGATCGAGGCATTTGCGGATGCAGGTCAGCATGCCCAGCGCCAGCACATCGACCTTGAGGATGCCCAGGGCGTCGATATCGTCCTTGTCCCATTCGATGAAGCTGCGATCAGCCATGGCGCCGTTGCCTATCGGCACGGTTTCGGTCAGCGCCCCCTCGGTCAGGATGAATCCCCCGACATGTTGCGATAAATGTCTCGGCATTCCAATCATCTGCTGCGTTAATGTAAGAACGCGCTTAAGATGAGGGTCGCTGATATTCAGGCCGGTTTCAGCCATGTGTCGCTCCTCGATCGAACGGCCGTAACTGCCCCAGACCGTGCGTGCGAGCATGCTGGTCACATCCTCGGACAGGCCCATCGCCTTGCCGACTTCGCGGATCGCCATGCGCGGACGATAGTGGATCACCGTGGCGCACAGGCCGGCGCGGTGGCGGCCATACTTCTCGTAGATGTGTTGGATCACCTCCTCGCGCCGCTCATGCTCGAAATCGACGTCGATATCGGGGGGCTCGTCGCGATCCTCGGAAATGAAGCGCTCGAACAGCAGCGCATGCTCGACCGGATTGACCGAGGTGATCCCCAGGCAGAAGCACACCGCCGAATTGGCCGCCGAGCCGCGCCCCTGGCACAGGATCGGCGGCTGGCGGCTACGGGCGAAATCGACGATTTCCTTGATGGTCAGGAAGTACTGCGCGAGTTGCTTCTTGCCGATCAGCGCGAGTTCCTTGTGCAGTGTCTCGGCCACGCTTTCCGGCACACCGGTGGGGTAATGCAGCGCCGCCCCTTCCCAGGTCAGCCGCTCCAGATAGGCCTGGGCATCGAGCCCATCGGGATAGTCCTGCCGCGGATATTCATAGCGCAGCTCATCCAGGCTGAACCGGCAGGCATCGGCCAGTTCCCGCGCCGCGCCGATCGCATGGGGCCAGCGCGCGAACAGCCGCTGCATCGCTTCGGGCGATTTCAGGTGCCGTTCGGCATTGGCTTCAAGCAAATGCCCGGCTGCCGCAACCGTGGTCTTGTGTCGGATCGCCGTCATCACATCGTGCAGCGGGCGGCGCTGAGGCGCGTGATAGAGCACCTGGTTGGTGGCGAGCAGCGAAAGACCTTGCGCTTTCGCCAGGGCGTCGAGCCGGGCAATCCGGGCCAGGTCATCGCCAGTGTAGAGATAGCTGGCAGCCAGGTAGCGCAGACCGGGCAAGCAGGCGACCAGGTGCGGGAGCAGATCCGGGAACGGGGCGGTGAGCAAGGACGGCTCACGCATAGACGCAAAGGCGCGAAGATCTTTTGCCTGCTCCCTATCGTCATCTCCGCGAAGGCGGGGATCCAGCTTTGGCGCAGGAGATGGGTCTCCGCCTTCGCGGGGATGACAATGGATTTTTGCGCTTTGCGTATTTGCGTCTTTGCGCGAGTCAAATCGCGAAAAGGGAACCACATTGCTATCCACCGCGATGGTGAACCGCGCATCCAGATCATCCGGCGGCATCAGCACCAGGTGCAGCCCCTCCGCATGCTCTGCCAGCAGAGCCAGGTCGATGTCGCAGGCGCCCTTGCCCTGCCATTCGCCGTCCAGCGTGCTCATTCGCCCGGTCGAGATCAGGCGGCAGAGCCGGCCATAGGCAGCGCGGTCCGATGGGTAGGCCAGGAACCCCAGCCCTTCGACCGTTTCGATCCGGCAGCCGATCACCGGGGTCAGTCCCAATGCCTTGGCCTCGGCATGGATCCGCACCACCCCGGCCATGGTATTGGCATCGGCAATCCCGATCGCGTCATAGCCCAGCGCCCGCGCCGTGGTGACAAGATCAACCGCATCAGATGCTCCGCGCAGGAAGGAAAAGCAGCTGACCAGTCCCAGCTCGACGAACGGGGCGCGCGACGGCGGGCCAAGGCCAGGCTGCGGACTGGCTCTTCGGCGTTCAGGAGTAAGCGGGGCCTCAGGCATAGAGCCCCTGCAGGAACCATTCGGGAATACCGCCCCGGCCATCATCGGGCAGGCCATTGCGGTAGATCCAGTAACGCCGCCCTTCCCCGTCCTCGATCCGGTAATAGTCACGCAGCCGCACGGTGGAGCGTTCGCGCCACCATTCCGGCGCGATCCGCTCTGGCCCCTCGGCCCGGGCGATCTCGTGCACCTGCCCGCGCCAGCGGAACCGCCGCGGCAGGCCATCGGGGCTGGCATAGAGCACGGCAATCGGTTCAGCCCGGTCAAGCAGCTTCAGGGGGCGATGTCCTTGTCCAGCCTCACGGCTGGAAGCTGCATCGGCCAGCCGGTGCAGCAAGCCATCAACGGATGTCGATGGCGCACCCAACAAGGAAACCCATTTCTGGGCGCGTTCCGGCACATGGCTGGCACGCGGGGTCGGCCGCCGCACAGCATCAGGACCAAGCCGGATCACCAGCCGGTCAATACAGGCGGCAAGCGAAGTGCCATGCGCCTCCGCCGCCGCCTCGAAATCACGCTGGCTGAGCGGCAATGGCTCGGTCCAGGGCGCGCGCAGGCGGGCCAGTTCGATCCCAAAGCCCGCGTCGAGATCGTCAAGCTTGCGGCCGAACAAGGCGGCGATATGGGCCGGATCACGGCTGGCGGCGGCGAGTTCGAGGCGGCGCTGCAGCACCTCGCCATCAACCTTCCACAGCGCCAGCTCCAGCCGCCGCGCGCCCAGCGCCCGCCCTTCCAGCACCCGCACCAGATCGGCGCAGAGATCGCCCAGCACCTGATCGAGCAGGCTGCGGTGGCGGATTGGCTCCATCAGCCGCCGCTGGACCAACGGGACGTCGACCGGCAGGACCGGCAGCAAGGGTTCCGGGACCCGGCCCAGCAACTGGTCGAGCCGGATCAGCGGATTGGCCGCGGGTGCCTTGTGGTTGCGGAACCGCCGCGCCAGCGCATCGCGCGCAACGCCAGACAGCTCCCCAATCCGCTTGAGGCCGAGCCGCCGCAGTACCAGCACGGTGGCCGGATCGAGGCGCAATGCTGCGACGGGGAGAGCATCGAGATTGTCACCGGGATGCAGAATTGCCCCTTCCTGCCCATAATGCGCCAAGGCCCAGGCCGCCCCGGCAGTCGGCGCAATCGCCAGCCGGGCAGCAAAGCCCCGCGCCGCTAGCGACTGCGCGGCATCCTTGATCAGGCCGGCTTCCCCTCCGAACAGATGCGCCACGCCGGTCACGTCAACCACCAGCCCATCGGGCAGGTCAAGCGCCGACCACGGCCCCCAGCGCTGCGCCCACAGCGCAAGGGCTTCCAAGGCGGCGCGGTCGCCCACCGGATCGGCCGGGCTAACGGCCAGCGCCGGACACAGTGCGCGCGCATCGGCCAGGACGGTGCCCACTTGCACACCCTCCGCCAACGCAGCCGCGTTCGCCGCGGTAATCCGCGGGCCGTGCGCAGTCTCGCTGATCAGGGCATGGGGAACAGCATCGCCGCCTTCCCCCGCGCGCAGTCCTTCAGCCAGCCGCCAGCGGTCGATCGCCAACCGCACCAGCCAGATCGACAGGATGCGTCGACTGCTGGGCCGGCTGGGCGATGAGGGCCTGTCCGTCATCGCGCAGGATCCATTCTCCGGGCGGGTGATTGCGGGCGCGGAACAGTTCGGCGCGCCAGGCAGCAGTGCCGGGCGCCTGCGCGTTCCAGCGCGGCGGGAGCGAGGCGGCCGGGCGCAGGGCCCAGCGCTGGCGGGCAGAAGACAGGTCGCGCCCTGCCCCCACCCGCACCAGCCACAGCGGCACGCCATGCTTTTCCGCCATCAGGCTGAGCCGGCGCTGGGCGGTGAGGGAAAGTGCGCGGGGATTGCCGGCGATCTCCCCCACCACAAAAGCCAGATCGCGGCAGCGCAACCCTTCTTCCAGCGCGAACAGCGCATCCTCGGGCGTGGTGACGGCAACATGAACCAACCTGTGGCGCAGTGCGCGCGGCAGGCCGGGGCGATAGGGCCGGCCGGTTTGCCGCAAGCTGGCACGATCCTGCACCCACAGCCAGGGTCGCTCATCGCCAGGCAGGGTACGGTGGCCTTCCAGCGCCAGGGCAAAGGCCGCCCCGGCACAGTCCTGCGCCCCGGTAAACAACTCGGCATGGGTCGCTCCGCCCGATGCGGGGGCAAGCACATCGGGCAAAATCGGCACAGGGGCGGGAACAGCGGCAATCATCGAATCGGGACCTTTCGTTCCTATTATGTTCCATTTTACAGAACAGGCAAGGGAACTCCGCTCCGGATGCCAGCCAGGAAAAAGGCCGCTTCCCTTGCAGGAAGCGGCCCCTCTCTCCCCACCCCTACGGGTGAACTGGAATGCCTCAGTCGAGCTTGGCGCCCGGCAGCGGCGGAACCGGCTGCGGCGGGATGCCGGCATCCTGTTCGTGCACTTCAACCAGACCGCGGCCAACGTGGCTCTTGCGGCGGCCATAAGAGAAATAGACCACCAGGCCGATCGCCGCCCAGCCCAGGAACATCAGTTCCGTATAGCCCGAGAGGTTGAAGAACAGGTAGGCGCAGCCGGCTACAGCAGCCGGACCGACCACCCAGACGATCGGCGTGCGGAACGGACGATGACGATCCGGCGCAGTGCGGCGCAGGATGATCACACCGATTGCCACGGTCATGAAGGCGAACAGCGTGCCCGAGTTCGAGATGTCAGCCAGCTGGCCAACCGGGAAGAAGGCTGCGGCGGCCGTCACGAAGACGCCGGTGATCATGGTCACCACGTGCGGCGTCTTGAACTTCGGGTGCACCTTGGCCAGGCCTTCAGGCAACAGACCATCGCGGGCCATCACGAAGAAGATGCGGGTCTGGCCGAACAACATCATCAGCACCACCGAAGGCAGCGCCAGGAAGGCAGCCAGGCCGATCAGGTTACCGACATTGACGTACCCGATCTCACGCAGAACGTGGGCCAGCGCTTCATCCGAACAGACCAGCGGGGTGTTGCCCGCACCAGCCAGCGCGGCGCACTGAGCCTGAAGTTCCTTGCTACCCGTAGCCAGCGCCTGCCCGGCGGCATCAACCACCGGCTGCGCGCCAACGGCACCGATCGCACCAGCAGCAACCAGCAAGTAGAAGATGGTGCAGATCACCAGGCTGCCGATCAGGCCGATCGGCATGTTGCGCTGCGGGTTCTTGGTTTCCTCGGCCGCGGTCGAAACCGCATCGAAGCCGACATAGGCAAAGAAGATCGAAGCCGCAGCTGCCGAAACCCCACCAAAGCCCAGCGGCGCGAAGGGTTCAAAGTTCTCCATCTTCATCACTGGCACAGCCAGGATGATGAAGGCGGTCAGCGCGACGATCTTGATCACCACCAGCACGGCGTTGAACGTGGCCGATTCCTTGGTGCCGACTACCAGCAGCGCGGTAACCGCCAGCGCGATGAACACAGCCGGCAGGTTAATCCCGCCGCCCACAGCGGCAAGCGCGCCCTTGGTAAAGAAGGTTGGCAGCTCTATCCCCAACCCGGATTGCACCAGGCCAATGAAATAGTTGGACCACCCGACCGACACGGCCGAGGCCGCGATCGCATATTCGAGGATCAGCGCCCAGCCGACGATCCAGGCCACGATTTCGCCCATCGAGGCGTAGGAATAGGTGTAAGCGGAGCCGGAAACCGGCACCATTGACGCCATTTCAGCATAGCAGAGCGCCGCCACGGCACAGACGAAACCGGCGATGATGAAGCTTATCATCATGCCCGGCCCAGCCTTTTGCGCGGCTTCCGCAGTCAGCACGAAAATCCCGGTGCCGATGATGGCCCCGATCCCGAGCATGGTCAGCTGGAAGGCACCGAGCGAGCGGTGCAGCGATTTCTTTTCGGCTGTGGCCAGAATGGCGTCGAGTGATTTGACGCGACCGAACAACATGCAATTCCCCTAGAATTAACGAGGCCGGTTACGCTTTGCGCCCGGCCTTCCTGTCCCTGGTGCAGGAAGCTAGCGGCAACCCAGCCATTGGCAAGCGCAAATCGCCGCACTTCCCCAGCTTTGCGAGACAGTCTAAAGGCCACTCCCATGTCCACGACCTTCCAGCTCGATACAGCGACCAGTCGCGCCAATCCCACCCCGGCGCCCATGAAGCGCCTGACGATCCCCGCGATCCGCAAGCGCAAGGTGGATGGAGTCACGGCCGATCCCGTCGTCATGCTCACCGCCTATACTGCGCGGCAGGCGCAATTGCTCGATGCCCATTGCGATCTGCTGCTGGTCGGGGACTCGCTGGGCCAGGTCATCTATGGCCTACCTTCGTCAGTGCCGGTGACGCTCGACATGATGGCGGCGCATGGCGCGGCCGTGGTGCGCGGATCCTATCACGCCGCGGTCGTGGTCGACATGCCATTCGGAGCCTATGAGGCTTCACCCCAGCAGGCCTTTGAAAGCGCCGCCCGGCTGCTCAAGGAAACCGGGTGCGCAGCGGTAAAGCTTGAAGGTGGTGCGGCCATGGCTGAAACCGTTGCCTTCCTGACCCAGCGCGGCATTCCGGTGATGGGCCACGTCGGGCTGACCCCGCAGGCAGTCAACGTGCTGGGTGGCTACAATGCCCGCGGCCGCAGCGATGCTGAAGCCGCCAAGATTGTGACTGACGCCCAGGCGCTCGATCAGGCCGGGGCCTTTGCCATCGTGGTCGAAGGCGTGGTCGAACCGATCGCCATTGAAGTGACCAAGGCCGTATCCTGCCCCACCATCGGCATCGGCGCCTCGGCCCAGTGCGATGGCCAGGTTCTGGTGACCGAAGACATGCTCGGCATGTTCGACCGCGTTCCCCGTTTCGTTAAACGGTACGAGGAGATCGCCGAAACGATCTCTGCCGCGGCAGCCCGCTATGCCGCCGAAGTTCGGGACAGATCGTTCCCGGGCATTGAACAGACTTACCAGCCGAAATAGGAACGCCCCCATGCTGATGCGTTTCTATAAAGGTTCGATCCTCTTCACCCTCGCCTGTCTGGCGCTTGGTGTCTGGTACGGCTGGACCATGACCGGTAACATTGCCGCGACCGCCTCGATGTTGTGGATCATCCTGGTCCTCTCGATCCTCGAAGTATCGCTCTCGTTCGACAACGCTGTCGTGAACGCGGCGGTTTTGAAGGACATGGACGATGTCTGGCAACGCCGGTTTCTCACCTGGGGCATGGTCATTGCCGTCTTCGGAATGCGGATCGTCTTCCCGCTGGCCATCGTGGCCATTGCCGCAGGACTTGGGCCGATGGACGCCCTTCAGCTTTCCCTGAACAACCCGGCTGAATACGAACGGATAGTCAGCAGCGCCCATGTCGGGATTGCCGGCTTTGGGGGAGCTTTCCTGGCCATGGTTGGCTTGTCGTTCTTCTTCGATGGCGAAAAGGACGTACACTGGATCGAATGGATTGAGGAAAAGCTTTCGCTCGTCTCCAACATCAAGGCTGCCGAAATCGCGCTGCTGTTGCTGGTTCTCTATGCCATCTCAGGAATGCTGCCGGCAGATGAGGCGCTGACCTTCATGGTTGCGGGCGTGCTGGGCCTGGTCACATTTATTGCCGTAGAGGCGATCAGTACGATCCTGGAAATGCGCGAAGAAGCGCTGAAACTGCAGGGCGCGGTAGTGCGCTCGGGCCTGGGCGGGTTCCTCTACCTCAATATCCTTGACGCCTCGTTCAGCTTCGACGGCGTGATCGGCGCCTTCGCCCTGTCCAACAACATGGTGATCATTGCGCTGGGCCTGTCGATCGGCGCGATGTTCGTGCGTTCGATGACGATCCACCTGGTCAAGCAAGGCACCCTGGCGGAATATCGCTATCTTGAGCACGGCGCCTTCTGGGCGATCATCGCCCTGGGCGTGATCATGCTGCTTTCGGCCAAGTTCCACATTCCTGAAACGGTCACTGGGCTGATTGGTGCGGTGCTGATCGGTCTGTCGCTGTGGTGGTCGATCCGCCACAACCGGCGTTATCCGGACGGCGAAATCGAAAGCGCTATGCGGGCCGATTGAGCCGCGCCGCAATTGGCGCGGCAATCACCAGCTGAACCAGATGATAAAGCAGGATCGGCAGCAGCACGATCCCGGCTGCAGCGGGCGCGAATAGCACGGTTGCCAGCGGTGCCCCCATCGCGATGCTTTTCTGGGCACCGGCAAACAGGAAGCTGATCCGGTTGGCACGATCGAGCCGGACCGAGCCGCCAACCAGCCAGGCCCCGAAATGGCCGAAGACCAGAAACAACGCGGTACCACCGGCAAGCCAGGTCCAGCCTACCGCATCGATCCGTTCCCAGAACCGCTGCACGACAGCACCCGAAAAGGCGACATAAACTGCAATCGCGATCGATGTTCGATCCATCCGGGTCACCAGTGGGCGATGCCCGGCCACCCAGGCGCCCAGCTTCCCCTGCAAGGCCTGCCCCAGCAGGAAGGGGATCAGCAGGATCGTCACGACCTTGACCAGCCCTTCAGCGCGGAACTCTGCAGCCCCGCTTCCAGCCAACAGCGAAAACAGCGGCGCCGTGATGAAGACGCCGAGGATATTCAGCAAGGCCGCCGCAACGACCGAGCTTGCGACATTGCCACCCGCCAGTGACGAATAGGCCGTAGCCGACTGCACGGTTGAAGGCAGGCAGCCAAGGTAAAGAAATCCCAAGGCAAGCAAATGCGGCATCCAGCCCTGCCCGCCCTGCCAAAGTAGCCAGCCGGCCAGCCCCATTGCCCCGAAAACCCAGCCAACAAGCGGCCAGAGCAGCCGGTGGTTGCCCATGCCGGCGCGCACATCGCCGCGCGGCAGCCGCAGGCCATTGAGGAAGAACAGCAGGAAAACTGCCCCGTTGGCGACGAACTGCGCCAGGTCCCTCGCGGCACCCTGCACCGGCAAAACCAGCGCCAGGCCAATCGCCAGCGCGAGCAGCCGCACCATCGGGTCGATGCGGCTAAGCAAGGGATCAGCGCCCGGCCAGCTTTACAGCCGGTGCCGGCGTAACAGAGAACCGCGGTGCCGGAGCTGGTTGAACCATGCCGCCATCCTCCACGAAGGTGCTGCGTGCCACATTGTGCGGATGCTTTGGCGCTTCCTTGAGGCTCAGCACAGGGGCAAAGCAGATGTCAGTGCCGTCCATGATCGCGCACCATTCGTCGCGGGTCTTGGTTAGGATCAGCGCAGTCATCCGCTCCTTGAGTTCATCCCACTTCATCGGGTTCATCTGCTGCGCAAAGTCCGGATCGCCAGCAAGGCCCGTTTTCTCGAGCAGCAGCGCATAGAACTGCGGCTCGATCGAACCGAGCGAAATGTACTTGCCGTCGCGGGTTTCATAAGTGTCATAGAAGTGCGTGCCGCTGTCGAGCAGGTTGACCCCCCGCTCATCGCGCCACTGGCCATTGCCCAGGAAGGTATAGGTCATGGCTGAAAGGATCGCCGCACCATCAACCATGGCGCAGTCCACCACCTGCCCCGGCCCACCCGAGCGGGCATGGAGGATCGCGGCAACCACGCCAAACGCCAGCATCATGCCGCCGCCGCCAAAGTCACCCACGGCATTTACCGGGAAGCTGGGCTTCTCCCCTTTGCGGCCATAGGAGTGGAGAGCGCCGGAAAGCGCTATGTAATTGATGTCATGCCCGGCCAGGGGCGCCATCGGCCCATCCTGGCCCCAACCGGTCATCCGCCCAATCACCAGCTTGGGATTTACCTCCAGCAGGACATCTGGGCCGATCCCCATGCGTTCGATTACGCCGGGGCGATACCCCTCGATCATGGCATCGGCGGTCTTCACAAGCGCCTTGAGCTGTTCGATTGCTGCGGGATCCTTCAGATCAAGCTCGATCCGTTCGCGGTTGCGATTAAGGATGTCACGATTGCCGCTATCGCCAAAGCGGCTGGCCGTTCCAGGGCGCTCGACCCGGATTACCCGCGCTCCGTGGTCGGCCAGCATCATGCCGCAGAATGGCCCCGGGCCGATCCCTGCCAGCTCGATCACGGTAACCCCAGCCAGAACCCCAGACATGTCGCTTCCTCCAAAAATTTAATCGCGCGATTAGTTTTGGCGAGAGCCGTGCGGATTGTCGAGTGGAAAGCGCCCCGATGTTAATCCCGATGTTCGTTGACTTGCATGACCGTTGGGTTGGTGCTGCCGATTGCCTGAGCCTTGTTAAGCAAGCTGGCAGCCTGCGTCGGATCCGGTCCTAGCCTCGACAGCACCAATCCCAGCGCATGGGCCGCATCCGGGCTGGAACGGTGCTGGCGATAGGCAGCTGTTGCCGAAGTGAGCGCCGCTTGCGGATCGCCGCCCTGCAATTGCGCCAGGGCCAAGTCGGCCAGTAACCGGGGGTCGCTCAGTCCTTGGCGCCGGTTCGCATTAGCCAAAAGCATGCTGGCCCGGTGCCAATCCCTGTTCTGCACAGCAGCCTGAGCGGCCAATCGCGGAGCCAAAAGGCTGTCAGGAAATGCCGCAAGGTACCGATCCGCCATGCTCAGAGCTTCCACACCCCCGACAGCATAGGCAAACCGAAGCATCAGCCATTCGGGATATCGCAACCCAGCGGCCTGTCGATAGGCCATGATAGCGGCTTCATGCCCACCCTGCAGCAAGGCAGCATCACCGGCGGCAACAAAAGACTCAAACGAGCCGAAACTGGTGCCGAAATCGGGGCGCTCGCGCATCGGCAGCGGTTCAAGGTTGGCAGTCGCCGCGCGATCAAGCAGCATCCCTGCCGTTTCACGATCGCCTGTGCGTTCATTGCCAGCGGCCCGCAAGCGCCAGACCGTCGTGCTCGGTCTTGATGAGCAGCAAGCCAGCAGGACTGCCTGTCATATCGGCCAGCACCCGGATCACACGCTCGTGCAATGACCCGGCCCCCGGTTCCACGCTGGCCATCGTCCGGGTGAAGCGGAGCCACTCTTCTCGATAATCATAGCGGTGCTGAAATAGGTGCTTGGTCAGCGTAACCCGCAGCCAGCCCCTTATGCCGCTTGAACTAGCGAACACCGCGAGGGCGATCACGGCAGCACCAACAAAGACCAAAAGCAACTCGCCGGTCAGTTCCTGCCCGATCCAGGCCAGCCACCGGGCAATCGTCACCATGAAGACCAGATAGGCACCAATCAGCATCAGCGAGGCGGATTGAAACATTACCGCGCGCGACGGGCTGAACCGCAGCGCGTCGCTTCCGCGGCTCAGGCCAATTCCCAGCAACACCCCAAATCCCAGAGCTCCAAGGCCACGGATCGCGATCAACCCGCTCAAACTGTCGGCCAAGAGGTAGGTGATGGTGTGATGATTGAGATCGAACACCCATAACATGGCAAAAGCCAGCGCGGGCCAACGCAGCGCCAGCCGGGTCTCGACACTTGCACCACTGTAAAGGTTGTGGACCAGAGCAAGACCGCCTGTCGCCACGAGGATGCGAAACAGCGTCACAGTCTGGAAGGCCATATCCGCCCAATTTCCGTGAGTGAGATAGGCCTGAAAGATAGACAGCAGCGACCACATCAGCTGCAGAAGTTCCACAAATCCAACTGCCAGCAACAGGGGGCGAACCGCCGCAAGGCTCTTGTGCCGGCCATCAACGGCGAAGAGCCGATAGATTGCAAACAGCCAGGCCAGATTGCGCAAGCAGTCGACCAGTTCGGCTGAGCTTGACGCTGGCCCACAGCAATCATCGCGCCAAGCATCACACCGGCCTGACCGGCCAACTGCCAGAACCGGTCTGCGATCGAGCCTGGATCCATCCCAATCTGTTCTGCACGCAGGCGCCAAGACAAGTCTCCCGCCAGGTAAAGCAGAACCACATCGAGTACCCCGACCAGGAATACCGCATGGGAGATGTAATGCTTGAACAGCCGGATCATTCGCCCTGCAACCCTGAGAACCTCCGGGCTTGCTTAACGGGCACTTATGAAATGTCGGTAAACCTTACAGCGACTTCAGTCGGCGAAGGCGAACGGGGTCAATCCGCGCGACCGCTCATCAAAGGCTAAAGCGACCCCCCGCGGCGGAAGCGAGCGCTGAGCACAATCCTTTTGGTGGCAACCCGCGCAGCCGGGCCCGATCGGGATTGCATTTGCGGTTTCGAGTGAAAGCCCCCGCGCCTGCGCCAGGGTTCCTGCCAAGCCCGCTTCAATGCCAAGCGCAACAACGAATCGTGGCCCTTCGGCGCCGGGCGCGCTGCTTCCCTCAACGGTCCGGGCGATGGTCAGCCACTGGCTGGCGGTGCCGCTGGGTTCAACAAAGCTGGCAAGCTGCACGCACAGTTGCCCCGTCTGCTCAAAGGCGCGATGCGCAACCCAGAGAGGGCAACCGGTATCGCTATCAAGCAACGCCGTTCCGCTGGCCCCAGCATAGCGCTTCGAGAATTGCCCCGCCCGGTCGACGCGGGCCATGAAGAACGGCAGCCCACGCTGGCCAACGCGTTGCAGCGTGGTTAGTCGGTGGGCCAATTGCTCAAATCCCACGCCAAAGCGGCGCTGCAGGATCGGCAGGTCGTAGCCCGTGGCCTCGCAGGCGCGGATCAGCCGGCCATAGGGCATCAACACGGCAGCGGCAAAATAGGCGGTCAGGTGACGGCGAAACAGCCGCCATGCCGCCCGGTCCGCAAACTGCGCGCCATTGGCAATCGCAGTGATTTCGTCGCGCTGTTCCAGCAGTGCAAGTTGCAGTGCGATCTGGAAATTGCGCGACGCCGGATCGAGCAGCTCTGAAAGCTGCAACTGGCGGGCATGAAGATCGAGCCGCCGCAACGCGTCAGGCATGACCTCCACGGGCAACGTGCGCACCGCAAGCTGGTGCTTCTGACGCAGCCGTTCGGTCAGTGCGGCTCCCATATCGGGGTTGGATAGCCGGAGTTCATCCGCCAGCGCCTCAGCTGCAGCATCCAGGTCAGGGAAATGGTTACGCCAGCGTTCGATCTCACGCCGCACCAACTCCATTGGCTCGTCCGCCGCTCCTGATGCGCTACCGCCGCCGCTGCTATCGAACAGCCGTGCAAAGGCGATCGCGGCCTGGGGTGCGGCACTAAGCCATTCGGCAATCTCATCGCGGTCAATCGCCAGATCGGCAAAGCGCGCATCGGCCAAGCGGCGGCGCAGACCGTCAATCCCACCAACGGCCTCATCCTGGCGCAGGCTGCGGGGGTCAAAATCATAGGCTTCGGCCAGCCGCACCAGCAGGCGCGCAGTCAGCGGGCGCTGGTTGCGCTCAACCAAGTTAAGGTAACTCGCGGATATCCCAAGCTGCGCAGCCATTGCTGACTGGGTCAAACCTTCGCGCTTGCGCAAGCGGCGCACGGCAGGTCCCGCGAGGAGCATGGTTTCGGCCATAACCACTTTTGTAACTTTATTTACAATATTGCAAGCATAAGGCGAATTCGATCCGCTGTTAGACAAGTTTTTTTGTAATTTGTTGGACAGCGACTCAGATAGACTGGGTTAGGCCGGGGCCGTTCAAACCCTTGGAGGTTCCCCGTGTCCTACACCGATACCATCACCGCCGCTGACGCCCAGATCAGCCGTTTCGCCAATTGGGATGGGATCGATGCTGAATCGGTCGCCCGCATGCAGCTGCAGAACCGTTTCAAGACTGGTCTGGAGATTGCCAAGTATACCGCCAAGATCATGCGCGCCGACATGGCTGCCTATGACGCGGATCCGGCGAACTACACGCAGTCGCTGGGCTGCTGGCACGGTTTCATCGGGCAGCAGAAGCTCATCTCGATCAAGAAGCACTTCGGCACCACCAAGGGCCGTTACCTTTACCTCTCGGGCTGGATGATTGCCGCGTTGCGCAGTGAATTCGGCCCCCTGCCCGACCAGTCGATGCACGAAAAGACCAGCGTTCCGGCGCTGATCGAGGAACTCTACACCTTCCTGCGCCAGGCCGACGCGCGCGAACTGGGCATGATCTTCCGCGAACTGGACGATGCCCGCAAGGCCGGCGATGCAGTAACGGCCAAGGCAATCCAGGCCCGGATCGACAACTATGAAACCCACGTGGTGCCAATCATCGCCGATATTGACGCCGGGTTCGGCAATGCCGAGGCAACCTATCTCCTTGCCAAGAAGATGATCGAAGCAGGCGCCTGCGCGATCCAGATCGAAAACCAGGTTTCGGACGAAAAGCAGTGCGGCCACCAGGACGGCAAGGTTACCGTCCCGCACGAAGACTTCCTCGCAAAGATCCGCGCAGTCCGGTATGCCTTCATGGAACTGGGCGTGGACGATGGCATCATCGTCGCCCGCACTGACTCGCTCGGCGCCGGCTTGACCAAGCAGATCGCCTACACCCGTGAAGCCGGTGACATCGGCGATCAGTACAACAGCTTCCTCGATTGCGACGAAGTGACTGAAATCGCCCACGGCGAAGTTCTGATCAGCCGGGACGGAAAGCTGCTTCGACCAAAGCGCCTGCCCAGCAATCTCTTCCAGTTCCGCACCGGAACCGGCGAGGATCGCTGCGTGCTCGATTGCATCACCAGCCTTCAGAACGGCGCAGACCTGCTGTGGATCGAAACCGAAAAGCCGCACATCGGCCAGATCGGCGGCATGGTCAGCCGCATCCGCGAAGTCATCCCAAATGCCAAGCTGGTCTATAATAACTCGCCCAGCTTCAATTGGACGCTCAACTTCCGTCAGCAGGTCTTCGATGCCTGGCAGCAGGAAGGCCGCGACCTGTCTGCCTATGACCGCACCAAATTGATGAGCGTGGATTATGACGGCACCGATCTGGCTGCCGAAGCCGATGAACGCATCCGCACCTTCCAGCGCGATGCCGCAGCCCAGGCTGGGATCTTCCACCACCTGATCACCCTGCCAACCTATCACACCGCCGCGCTCAGCACTGATAACCTGGCGAAGGAATACTTCGGTGAGCAGGGCATGCTGGGTTACGTCAAGGGCGTGCAGCGTCAGGAAATCCGCCAGGGCATTGCCTGCGTGAAGCACCAGAACATGTCCGGTTCGGACATTGGTGACGATCACAAGGAATACTTCGCCGGTGAAGCCGCACTCAAGGCCGGCGGTGAGCACAACACAATGAACCAGTTCGCGGCCTGAGGCCCCTCAACCAAGTAACTCGCAGCAAGGAGAAGGTACGATGACAACCATGACCGCTACCGAAACCCGCGAACCGCAGCGCGCCCGCGCACTGCTTTCGACGGCGGACTTCCAGCTGCTCCGGGCAGCCCTGGCCAGCCACGCCAGGGCCGTAGAGGCCCCGGAAGAGATCGCGCGGATCAACGCGCTCTACCATCGGCTCGGCACTTACAACTGAGCCTCCATTCTCCTGGGGAGGAGAAACGACGGCCGTCGGGGTGCCCCTTTCACCCTGGCGGCCGTTAACTGTTTCATAACCATATCAAAAAAATCGGACTTTAACTTTTGGGCGTTAAGCCGGTCCCATGCGCCGCGCTGCACCAGATCTGCCCATTTCGCCCAAGCTGCTGAAGCATTTTGCCGTGGTTACTCTGGCTTTAACCGCAGTGCTCGCCGTGTTCGCAAACGAGCAGGAATGGGGTGCCAAGGCCCAGATTAAGACCATTACGGATCGAAACCAGCTACTGAAAACCGAAGCGGAAAAGTTTGGACCGCGCGCGCTGGTGAACAATTTCAAGATCGCGAATAGCGCTGGGAAGGCCAGCTCCTGGGGTGATGATCAACCGGCATCTCCCCCGGAGACGGTGATCAGCTATGATCGCACCAGCGACCATAGCTCGGCTCCCCTCCCACTACGCCTTTCCAGTGAAGGCCCATTTGTGCCGGACCTGCCCCAAAAACCCGGCGCGAGCATTACAGTTACCGGCATGGACGCAGAAGACTTGCCCAATGCCGATCCCAAAAAAAAGAAGCGCAAGACCGGCGAGCAGTACCGCCCGATCAGCCCGGAAGAACTTGAAGCGTTGAAAGCGGCATCACGCCTGCGCTCGGGCGCACCGTACAACGAAGGCGAGTAATCCTCAGAAGCACTCCCGGCCCAGGTATTCGCGGCTGTCAGCGCTGATGATGGCCGCATGGCCATAGTTCGAGTGGTCAATCACCAGCATCGCGTTGCCCTCGCCCGACCGCCAGGCGGCAATCGCGGCATCATTGAAATCAAAGTGCAGGAAGTGAACCGCGCTAGCCTTGCCATCGCTTTCACGGGTGCGTTCAACATCGCCTTCAGCGCGCGCCTTGATCACCTGGCCGCCGACCTGGATCGAGATATGATCCTCAACCCCACCGATTGTGCGCAGGAAGGCATCGCGGCGCACCGGATCCTCGATCTCGAACAGCAGGGTGCAGGTCAGCTCGCGGCCCTTGGGCACCATCGGATCATAGGCTGACAGCTCGTCCACCAGCTGGTCCGAGCCGCCCTTTTCAATCCGCAGCATTTCCTGAACCTGAAGCCACATCGAATCCCAGGTTTCGAACAGTGCCGTTGCATGCGGGCCAACGCCCATACGGGTCAGCTTTTTGCGCAGCAGTGCTTCCTGCTTCTTGTCATTGCGGATCAGCTCATAGCGATCCAGCGGCAGGATATCATCGGCAGTAATGGTGCGGGCGTTTCGTGGCATGATCTTTACAGTCCATAAGCCTGGGCCATCACCTCGATGGGGTGGCCGATGCGGTCGGGCGCTTGCGCCCCAGTGGTTTCGATCACCTGCTTAAGGTGCGGGCCAGCCAGCGGGCATTCGCTGACAATCACGTCGGGCTCGCTCTTCAACAGGTTTCGCGCGGCGGGCTTGCCCACCTTTACAGCGCGATCAAAGTTCTCCTTGAATATCCCCCACTTGCCGCCATGGCCCGAGCAACGCTCGGTCAGTGCGGGCTTGGCTTCGGGGATCAGCTTGAGCATTTCCATTGCCTTCGGCCCCATGTTCTGGGCGCGGGCGTGGCAGGCAAAGTGCACGGCGATCGACGCCGGCATGGCTTCGATCGGCGCGAGCCCCGTCTCCTTCGACAACGCCACGACATATTCGGACACATCAAAGCAGTGCTTGCTGAGCAGCTTCACCGCCTCGTTCTCCGGCTCGATCAGCGGCCATTCGAACTTCAGCATCAACGCGCAGGACGTGGTGAGCGGAACAATGTCCCAGCCCTGTTCGATCAGCGGCTGGAAGAAGGCGGAAATGCGGGTCGCGGCGCTGGCCACGGCGGGAAGGTCGCCGTTCTCGAACTTCGGCATGGCACAGCAGTCAGGGTATTCCACCCGCACCTGCACGCCGTTGTGCGCCAGCACCTTGATCGCGGCCTCGCCGGGGGTACCGTCGTTAAAGTTGTCATGGCAACCAGCGTAGAGCACCACCTTCTTGCCAAAAGCCGGGCCATCCGGGTTCGGCTGCGGGATGATACCGGCGGCCTTGTTGACCAGCGGCACTTCGGCAAAAGTCGGCACGTGAGCACGGCGATCGATCCCGAGGGTCGATTCCATCAGCCCGCGGGTCATGCCGTTGTCCGGGTCAGTCGCCCAGTTGGCAAGCCCGGCAACGGCTGAACCCAGCTTGCCGTTGCGCGTCATCTTCGCGAGTTCGCGGTCTGCCAGCGAGGTTTCACCCTTGCGGTTTTCGATCGCGCGGGCCCGCAGCATAAGGTGTGGGAAATCCAGGTCAAAGCTGTGCGGCGGCACATAGGGGCACTTGGTCAGGAAGCACATGTCACACAGCGTGCAGGCGTCAACGACGGCCTGAAGCTGCGGCTTGGTCAGGTCCTCGACTTCCTCGTTCGGGCTCTCGTCAATCGAGTCGAACAGGATCGGAAAGCTGTCGCACAGGTTGAAGCACCGCCGGCAACCATGACAGATGTCATAGACGCGGCGCAGCTCGGCATCGAGCGCGGCTTCATCGTACCAGGCTTCATCCTGCCACGGGATAACGTGGCGGATCGGCGCCTCAAGGCTGCCTTCCATATCGAGAACCCCTGTATTCAAGAATCAAACGCCGCCCCGGGACAATCCCGAGGCGGCGCTAATGCATCACGCGTCAGCGAGAAGCGTGTCGAGCGTCTTCTGGAACTTACCAGCGTGGCTCTTTTCAGCCTTCGCCAGGGTTTCGAACCAGTCAGCAATTTCATCGAAACCTTCGTCGCGGGCGGTCTTGGCCATGCCCGGGTACATATCGGTGTACTCGTGGGTTTCGCCGGCGATCGAAGCCTTCAGGTTGGCAACAGTATCACCGATCGGTTCGCCGGTGGCCGGGTCGCCGCATTCTTCGAGGTATTCGAGGTGGCCGTGAGCGTGGCCGGTTTCGCCTTCCGCGGTCGAGCGGAACACGGCGGCAACGTCGTTGTGACCTTCGATGTCGGCCTTCTGTGCGAAGTACAGGTAGCGGCGGTTCGCCTGGCTTTCACCAGCGAAGGCTGCCTTGAGGTTTTCCTCGGTCTTCGAGCCCTTGAGTCCCATGTTGTGTCTCCTTTGGCGGGGAATCGTGACACTTGCGCAATGCGCAATCGCCCCCTTTAAATCCAAAGGAAATTTCCGCGCCCAGTAATCGACAAACCCGATCAACTTAATGCGAATAATTCGCAATCATGATCAACGTGCCGCTGCGCTACTTGCGCGGCATCAGTTCCAGCGTCGAAGCCACCAGCGCCTCGGTCCCGGCGGCAATCACCTTGTCCGCCTCGGGTGCCCAGAACGGGCTGTGCAGGCCGGGCAGCTGCTTGCCTTCCTTGGCCGCCGCCTCCATCTCGGCCGCTGAACGCCCGCCGATCCACAGGATCAGCGATTGGGTGTTCGGCCCAGCCGCCCGGGCGATCTCGCCAAAGTCTTCACCCGCCATCGACGGTTGCGGGCTGGCCACACGATCCGCGCCAAAGCGCTGGGTCAACACGCCGCGCATCCGCTCAGCCAGTTCGGGCGTATTCCAGGTGGCGCGGGCATAGGGTTCGGCAATCTTGATGACCGGCATCCGGTCTTCCGGCAGGCCAGAGGCAATGGCCTCGGCCCTGGCGATCCGCTTGATCCCGTCCAGCAGCAGCTTGCGCGAGCTGTCCGAATAGGACCGCACGGTCAACTGCAGCTTCACCTCGTCGGAGATGATGTTGTGCTTCGCCCCGCCGTGGATCGCACCAACCGTCACCACGCTGGCTTCAAACGGATTGCTCTCCCGGCTCACCAGCGTTTGCAACCGCATCACGATTGCACTGGCCAGGACGATCGGGTCCTTGGTGGTGTGCGGATAGGCCCCGTGGCCGCCCAGCCCCTTGACCGTGATGTCAACCGAATCGCCATTGGCCAGCGCGAAGCCCGCCTTCACCCCGACCACGCCCGACGCCAGTTCGGCGCTGTCATGGAAGGCGATGGCATAGTCCGGCTTGGGGAAACGGGTCAGCAGCCCATCCTTCAGCATTTCCAGAGCGCCAAGGTTGATCTCTTCCGCAGGCTGGCCAACCATGACCAGGGTGCCCGACCACTTGTGCTTGTTGGCCGCTAGGACGCGGGCAGCGCCAATCCAGCCGGTCATGTGCGTATCGTGACCGCAGGCATGCATGATCCCGCTTTCGACCCCGGCCGTCGAAACGCCTCGCGCCTTGGAGGCATAAGCCAGTCCGGTCTGCTCCTCTACCGGCAAGGCATCCATATCGGCGCGGACCAGCACGACCGGCCCCGGCCCGTTGCGCATCACGGCAACCACGCCGGTCTTGCCAACGCCTTCGGTCACTTCAAAACCGGCCTTGCGTGCAGCATCGGCCATAATCTTGGCCGAGCGGGCTTCCTGGAAGCTCAGCTCCGGGTTCTGGTGAAGATCGCGGTAAATTGCCATCAGCGACGGCATTTCGCTTTGTACCTGCGCGCGGATCGGGTCCGTCTGGGCGGCGGCCGGCGCCCCGGCCAGGGCAGAAAGGATCAGGGCGAAAGCGGCTGTGCGCGAAACGATCTTGGTCATGGCGCGCAGACCTAGCCAGCCCGATCCAAAGCAGCAAGCAAAGAGCTTGTCCGCTCGTTCGCCGGACCGTTTTCAATTTGGCTTGAAGGGTGTCGGCCTGGCCGGTTTTCGGCCAGCAAAGCGGGCCCGGTTGGGCTGCTTGCCGGAAATGGTGCCCCTGGCCCGACTCGAACGGGCACGTCTTTCGACAAACGATTTTGAGTCGTTCGCGTCTACCATTCCGCCACAGGGGCTCCTGCAACGCCGCGCGGCTTAGCCGCCCGGCCTCACGGGTTCAAGTAATCCGTTCGCTTCGATCAAGCTTTCAACGCACCAACCAGCGCTTTGTGCAATTTGGAATGCAGCGCATCGTTGGCAGCAAGAACCTGGGTGTCACAGATTGGCTGCGAAACCCCGCGCCAATCGGACACGAAACCGCCCGCTTCGCGCACCAGCAGGCAGCCCGCCGCCGTGTCCCATGGGGCAAGCCCGCTTTCCCAGAAGCCATCATAGCGACCAGCGGCAACCCAGGCCAGATCAAGCGAGGCCGCACCAAAGCGACGGATACCTGCCACTTGCGGGGCAAGTGCGGCATAGATCTTCGTCCATTCCAGACTGTCACCGCGCCCGGCAAATGGAATGCCTGTGGCAATCAAGCTTTCATCCATGTGGCGGCGCGAAGAAACGCGCAGGCGGCGATCCTGCAACCAGGCACCGCGGGCCTTTTCCGCCCAGAAGCTCTCGTCCGTCACGGGCTGGTAAACCAGCGCAGCGGTGACTTCGCCCCAGCCCTTCCCGTCGAGTCGCGGCTCCTGCACCGCGATCGAAATCGCAAAGTGGGGAATGCCGTGGAGGAAGTTGCTGGTGCCATCGAGCGGATCGATGATGAAGCGCGGCTTGCCCTCTTCACCGGCAATCTCACCGCCTTCTTCCATCAGGAAGCCCCAGCCCGGACGGGCAGCGCGCAGCTCGTCCCACAGGGTGCGCTCGGCGTGCTGGTCAGCCTTGGACACGAAGTCCGCCGGGCCCTTGCGGCTGACCTGGAGGTGCTCGACCTCGCCAAAGTCACGCCGCAAGCGACCACCCGCCTTGCGGGCGGCCTTTTCCATCACGCGCATCAGGCCAGAAAGGGCCATGGGGTTAGCCCGCCTTGCCGACGTAGGAGCGTTCGTAAACGTCCACCACGATCCGCGTGCCGCTTTCGATATGCGGCGGCACCATCACGCGCACGCCGTTATCGAGGATGGCCGGCTTGTAGCTGGACGAGGCGGTCTGCCCCTTCACCACGGCATCGGCTTCAACAATGGTCGCTTCAACCTGTTCGGGCAGCTGGACCGAAATCGGGCGCTCGTCATACATTTCCAGCAGCACGGTCATGCCGTCTTGCAGGAAGGCCGCGGCATCGCCCAGCAGGTCCGACGGCAGCGTAATCTGGTCATAGGTTTCGACATCCATGAACACCAGGTCATCGCCCTCGGCATAAAGGAACTGGAAGTCCTTCGTATCAAGGCGAACGCGTTCGATGGTATCCTGACTGCGGAAGCGGACGTTGGTCTTGCGGCCATCGATCAGGTTCTTCATCTCGACCTGCATGAAGGCCCCGCCCTTACCCGGCTGGGTGTGCTGGGTCTTGGCAACCTTCCAGATGCCCTTTTCGTATTCGAGAATGTTACCGGGACGGATGTCCACGCCGCTGATCTTGGCCATAACGCCTGCCTTGCTGGATTGAGAAAGAGCCGCCCGCCAGTGGCGGGTGAAGGCGCGCCCTTAGCGCCTGCACGCGCCCGGGGCAAGCCGGGGCTGACCCCGCTGGCAAGGCTGCGCCGGTGCTGCTAAGCGGAAAGGCATGACCCGTGCCCTGATCCTGCTTGCTGGCCTAGCCACCTGCGCCCCGGCGCAAACCATTCGCCCCGTGCCTGGGGGAGAGATCGGCGTGCTGCAACAGGGGCTTTATATTTGCGAGCTGCCCGGCGATGCCACAGGCGCAGCCGGCATCCGGCAGGAAGCGCAGGATTTCACCGTCCGCAACGGTTCACGCTATTCCACTGCAGAGGGCCTTGGCACCTATCTGCTGACCGGTGATCGGGTGGAAATGACCAGCGGACCGAAAAAGGGGCAGCAATTCCGGCAGCTATCGGACAATTTCCTGCGGGCCCTTGATGCCACCGCCAAGGAGACGGACCTGCGCTGCGTCCGGCAAGTGCAGAACAACCGCTAATCCGCGGCCAGCACCTGCGCAAAGGCGCGTATGGCCTCTGCTTCGTCCCCGTTCCACACCGCGCCTGACACGGCGATGAAATCGGCCCCCGCCGCAATCAGCGGCGCGCAGTTTTCGGGGGTTATCCCGCCAATGGCAACACAGGGAATCTCCATGATCGCCTGCCACCATTCCAGCAGGTCGGTGCCGGCCTGGTGCTTCACCGTCTTGGTCGTGGTCGGGAAAAAGGCCCCGAAGGCAACATAGTCTGCCCCGGCCTCGCCGGCTTCCATCGCCAGGTGACGGCTGTCATGGCAAGTGACGCCGATCTGCGCCTCGCGCCCTAGCCGCTGGCGGGCTTCTTCCACCGTTCCGTCATCCTGCCCCAGATGAACGCCATCGGCGCCCAGCCGCTTGGCCAGGCTGATCGAATCGTTGACGATGAAGGCCACTTCGCGCGTCGCACAGATCGCCTGGAGCGGCGCAGCCAGCCGCGCGGCTTCGTGTTCGTCGATGCCCTTCACGCGGAACTGGAAGGCCGCGACCGGACCGGCATCAAGCGCGCGGGCCAGCCGCTCGGGAAAGTTGCCGCCGACGTCCAGCGGAGAGATCAGGTAAAGCTGGCAGTTGCTCATGATCTGGCGCCCTAGGTCAGGCTTGGCCAAGCGGCAAGTGCTCACGCCGTCGCAGTTCGCCCACCACGCCCACGCAGATCAGGAACTGGCCGAAATAGTATAGCGGCCAGATCAGCAAATCCGGCAGTGGGCTCTGCGCCAACAAGCCCATCCGCGCAAAAATAAGCAGGTCGGACGCGACGAACATCACCGCGCCAAGCCCAACCCGATAGCGGCTGAAGCTGCTGAGCCAGGCCGTGGCCGCCATGCCGCCCAGACCCAGCGCATAAAGCGCCACCATTGCCCCGCCCAGCTGGAATGACGCCAGCGGAGTCAGCACCAGCAGCGCCAGCGCGGCCGCTTGCTGCAAGCGGGTGGGAGATGCTCGGCGATGCTGCCAATAGAGGCGGATCGCGATTAGGTGGCCGATCAGGAAGGCCACCGCGCCCGCCTCTAGCCGGAACTCGATCAACACGTCACCCAGCGCGCCAAAGCCCATGACGGCCGCGATCGTATTG
Source organism: Novosphingobium sp. APW14 (assembly GCF_032337075.1). NCBI lineage: Bacteria > Pseudomonadati > Pseudomonadota > Alphaproteobacteria > Sphingomonadales > Sphingomonadaceae > Novosphingobium > Novosphingobium sp. APW14. Next base: position 260,514 of record NZ_JAVYAB010000003.1, on the reverse strand, counting down.
GCATCGTGCCCCTTGTGGCGGTTGAAGGCATATATCGCGAGCAGCGCCACGCCAGCGCCCTTGAGCACGATCTGGTAAAGCCCCGGCAGCCCGCAGTCCTTGAGCAGCCAGAAACCGACCCCCGCAGCCAGGCTGGCCAGCAGCCAGGGTCGTTTCTCGATCAGAGCGCGATGCAGCATGCTTGTTCCCTCCCTTGCGTCTGGCTTGCCGCTGGATTGTCGCGCGCGCAAGCGTTAGGGGCGGCGCCATGCACTATGACGTTCACATCATCGGCGGCGGCATGGCCGGAACCGAGGCCGCCTGGCAACTGGCCAAGCGTGGCCTGAAGGTGCGCCTTTCGGAAATGCGCGGCGGCGGCGACATGACCCCGGCGCACCAGAGCGCGGGTCTGGCCGAACTGGTCTGCTCCAACTCCTTCCGGTCCGACGATGATAAGAAAAACGCCGTTGGCCTGCTCCATTATGAAATGCGGCAGCTGGATTCGCTGATCATGGCCGCTGCGGCCAAGGCCCGGGTCCCCGCCGGTTCGGCGCTGGCGGTGGATCGCGATGTCTTCTCGGCCGAAGTCGAAGCTGCACTCGCCGCCCAGCCCACACTGGACGTGGTGCGCGAACGGATCGACGTGCTGCCATCGGCCGGCTTGACCATTGTCGCCACCGGCCCGCTCACCGCCGAAGCACTGGCCCATTCGATCGGCGCAGCAACCGGTGCGGACAGCCTGGCCTTCTTCGATGCCATCGCCCCGATCGTTTACCGCGACAGCATCGATATGGATGTCGCCTGGATGGCCAGCCGCTGGGACAAGGGCGCCGAGGCCTCGCTCGAAATGGGCGGCGACGGGCGCGATTACATCAATTGCCCGATGACCAAGGACCAGTACCTGGCCTTCCGGGAAGAGCTGCTGGCAGGCGACAAGACCGAGTTCAAGGAATGGGAGGCCAACACCCCCTATTTCGACGGCTGCATGCCCGTGGAAGTCATGGCCGAACGCGGGGTTGAAACGCTGCGCTTTGGGCCGATGAAGCCGGTCGGCCTCGACAATCCGCACTGGGCCACGCCCGAACACCCCAACGGGCGCTGGCCCTATGCCGTGGTGCAGCTGCGCCAGGACAACAAGCTGGGCACCCTGTGGAACATGGTTGGTTTCCAGACCAAGCTGAAGCATGCCGAACAGGTCCGCGTGTTCCGCACCATTCCGGGGCTTGAGCAGGCGGAATTTGCCCGGCTCGGCGGGCTGCACCGCAACACCTTCCTCAATTCCCCTACCCTGCTCGATCGCCAGCTGCGCTTGAAGAAGGCCCCGCACATCCGCTTTGCCGGACAGATCACCGGCTGCGAGGGCTATGTCGAAAGCGCCGCTGTCGGCCTGCTGGCCGGACTGATGGCCGCGGCCGAGGCCAGTAGCCAGGAATGGTCAGCGCCGCCGCGCACTACCGCGCTGGGCGCGCTGCTGGCGCACATCACCGGCGATGCGGAAGCTGACAGCTATCAGCCGATGAACGTCAACTTCGGGCTGTTCCCGCCGGTCGATCCGGACGTGAAGAAAAAGGTCCGCAAGGAAGCCTACACCGCCCGGGCCAAGGCCGACATGGCGGCTTGGCTGGGCTGATCTAGCAGCGACAGGCGGGCCGCTGGACCTGCTTGGGTTTGGTCGTCGCAAATTCGGCGCGGGTCAGGCTGCCGTCACCATTGGCATCCCCGCTCTTGAAGCGGTTCGAGGTCGCAACGGCCCATTCCTCGAAGCTCAGCAGGTTGTTGCCGTCCTTATCGAGCTTGCGAAACATGGCGACGCGCGGCTGCAGCGCCTCGCCGCGGGATATCAGGTTATCACGGTTGCGATCGAGCCGGTTGAAGCGGCGCTCTTCGCGGGTTGCTTCGTTCGCTTCGGGCAAGTCCCCGCCCATAAGCCCGGCCCCATCTTCGGTCGGGATTGCTTCAAGATCGCTTTCTCGCGGGATCTCGGCCAGGGTGGGCGGCGGCGGTGCAGCGCTTTCGACTGCCGCCCGGCCCTGCCACCAGAACAGGCCAGCCGCTGCCAACAATAGCGCGCCGACTGCACCCAGCACGGTCCGGTTCATCCGCCTTCTCCCATATTTTCAGCGCCCTATCATGCCAATCCGCATCGCTGCTGCCAAGGCTATTGGGCCATCCAGCAAGGGCATCTTGCCGCCTCTCCGCCGCGCCAGGCCATACAACACGGCGACAGCTCGCAAGCTGCGTGGGAGTGACAGCGCAGGCAAACTGCCTCCTTCGCCAAACGCGGCAAGGCTCCAGCCATGCAGCGCCACCCCAGCGCTTTCAGCGGCCACCGCTTCGTCAGCCTGATATGCTAACCCCCGCCCCAGCGCGGCCCGTCCCATCGCCAAGGCCTGCGGGTTTGGCTGATCGGGGTCAAGCATCGCCTCCCACCCATCGATCAATGCGATGAGCGGATCGACCGCACCGGACCAGACCGAGAGCGCAGTCAGCAAAGGCTCGCCCTGCGGACGTTGCGCTGGCGCCTCGGCCAGCCGCTCGCGCCACCAGGCCAGCTTGATTTGGGCCAGCAGCAGCTCACGCGCATTGCCAACTATTCCAGCCAGCTTCGCATCTAGAGCAAAAGCAGCAAGCTGGACCGAACGCACGCGGTCGGGAGCATAGGCCAGGGCAAGGCGGACGTCTGGGGTAAGACATGCTTCAAGCATCGGGGGTATCCGAAATGATTGTTCGCCCCTTTGCGGGGCAAGGGTCGCGCTGGCAAGGGCGACATTGGGGCAAGTCAGGCCGATCCAAGCCAGATTAGATCGCCCGTGACGCGAACAGCCAAACTTCAGTTAAATCGCGATTTTTAAGCAATTTTACAGAACGTTAACCATACTTGTTTGGCAAGCCGATAGTCCACGCGTGGTAAATCCCACGCCAACTGAGATCGGGGCGCAAGCAGGAATGGTCAGACTTTCACACAATGCAGAGGCTTTGGAAGACGCGCGCTTCCTGTCGCGGCTGCGGCGTGACATTGCCGGCAATACCCTTGCCTTACTAGCGGCAGGGCTGTTTCCGCTGCTCGCTTTGGTCGGCGGCGGGATTGATATGGGCCGCAACTATCTGGCTCAGACACGCCTGCAACAAGCCTGCGATGCCGGTACGCTGGCAGCGCGCAAAAAGCTGGGCACACAGGTGGTAACTGACGGCAACGTACCGGCTGACGTTGTTACGATCGGCAACAGGTTCTTCAACCTGAACTACCGCTCGGGCGCATACAGCACCACTGACCGCAGCTTTCAGATGACGCTGCAGCCGGACTACGCGATCAAGGGCAATGCGTCGGTCACCGTTCCGACCACGATCATGCAAGTGTTTGGCTACGACAAGCTGGACCTCTCGGTCGAGTGCGAGGCCCAGCTGACCTTCGCGAATACCGATGTGATGATGGTACTCGATACAACCGGCTCGATGGCAAGTACCAATGCAGGCGATACTAAGCCCAAGATCGAGGTGCTGCGCGACACCGTGCACAATTTCGTCACCGAACTGGAGGGCAGCAAAGGCCCTGGAGTGCGCGTCCGCTATGGCTTTGTGCCATATTCCAGCAACGTCAATGTTGGTTACCTGCTGAAGTCGGACTGGCTGGTGGACAGTTGGACCTATCACGGCCGTGAGGCCACGGGCAGCGGCCAGTACACCACCACTTACACTACCGACACTGTCTACACCTACATCTCTGGTTCGCGCACGCCGATCGCACCCTTCAATTGGCCCAACTGCCCCTCCAGCCCATATACCTCGTCAACCTCTGGGGCGGGGAGCAACCCCGATGGCACAACCTTCGGGACGACCGTGGAAGACGGCAAGCAATACGCGTGCAGCCCCAACAATGACGGAACGGTTACTGTGACCGGCTGGGACAACGCGAATTACACCTATTCGTGGGTGGCTGGTGTGCAAACGCCGCAAAACAAGGAAATCATGACCTGGCTGTACCACGCGATGAACTTTGACACGACCTTCGTCAAAGGCGCATCGGGCAATGATCCAGCCCAGTACGGGAAGATCAAGGTGCCGATGCTTGGTCTGCCCGATAATCCTGATCTAATGTACGCCACCTTCCACGGCTGCATTGAAGAGCGCGATACCTACGAAATTGACGATTACAGCAACGTCAATTTCAATCTAGCGCTGGATCTCGATCTCGATACGGTGCCGACCCGCGGCAAGGCAAGCACCCAATGGCGGCCGATCATCCACGAGTTGTCTTGGGTGCCGGAGCTCGACGGTAATACCGGTCTGGGTAACTTCAACTCCAATCCAGTGAAGAACACCGACAACTTTTTCATGGCCGGCTGGAGTGATTACTCACCTTGCCCCGCCCCCGCGCAAAAGCTGCAGGAAATGTCGGTTGCTCAGGTCGACGCGTACACGGCAGGGCTATACGCCCGCGGCGGCACTTATCACGATATTGGAATGATCTGGGGCGGACGACTGCTTTCGCCGACCGGGCTGTTCGCCAGCGAAAATGCCGACATGAAAGGCAAGCCAACCAACCGTCACCTGATCTTCCTGACCGACGGGCAGACTGCGCCTTCAGACATGACTTACGGTACCTACGGAATTGAGCCATTAGATAAGCGACGTTGGGATCCGAGTAATCCCAAGGGAGGCCTCACCCTCACACAAGTCGTCGAAAAGCGCTTCACCGTCGCGTGCAACGAAGTCAAAAACCGCAATGTCACGGTCTGGGTCATCGCCTTCGGGACCAGCATCAATCCGATCATGACCGAATGCGCCGGATCTGGACACTATTTCGAGGCCAACAGCTCGGCAGAGCTGGGTTCCGCCTTCTCAAAGATTGCCAAGGAAATGGGCAACCTGCGGGTCGCAAAGTGATGCGCAAACCAGGCACAAGGCTGGCAGATAATGAAACGGGCGCGACGATCGTCGAGTTCGCACTCATTCTGCCGCCGTTACTCCTGACGCTGATGGGCCTGTTTGACATGGCGCATAACATGTACACGGCCCAGATCCTGAACGGTGCCGTGCAGGAAGCGGCGCGGGATTCGACCATTCAGGGCACCAAGAGCAATCGGCAAGCGCTCGATGCGGCTGTGACCAAGTCCGTGCGCGCAATTTCCCCGGGCGCCAAACTCACGTTCTCGCGCGCCTATTTCCAGAACTTCTCCAACATCGGACGGCCTGAAGATTGGAGCGATCTGAATAACAATGGCAAGTGCGACGGCGGTGAACCGTTTGAAGACGTCAACGGCAACAGCAAGTGGGACCAGAAACCCGGTCTCGGCGGCATCGGCGGCGCGCGCGATGCCGTGCTTTACAAAGTATCGATCACCTACACACGGCTCTTTCCGATCGCGGCACTGATCCCCGGACAGTCGAAAACCATGCAGATGGAATCCGTGACCGTGCTGCGCAACCAGCCCTATTCCGCGAACCAGCAGACTGCTCCAGCTACGGGGAATTGCAAATGAGCCTGCTTCACAAGCTCGTATGGAACCGCTCTGGGGTGGCGATGATCGAATTTGCGCTGGGTGCGCCGATCGCGTTGCTTGCCGGCCTGTGGGGCACCGAAACAGCCAATCTGGCGCTGACCCATATGAAGGTAAATCAGCTAGCCTCGCAGATCGCCGACAACGCCTCACGCATCAGCGACCAGTCCGCCTTGCAAACCCATCGGGTCTATGAGGGCGATATCAACGATGTGTTTTATGGCGCGCAACTGCAGTCCGGCAAACTGGACCTGTTTCGCAATGGCCGGGTCATCATTTCCAGCCTGGAATTCAGGCCCAACGGCACGACCCAATATATCCATTGGCAACGTTGCCGCGGCGCGAAGCAGGCCGCGTCAAGCTATGGGCTGGAGAACGAAGACCGGCCCAATGGCATGGGGCCGGTTGGGGAAGAAGTGCTGACCCAGCCAGATGAGGCGGTGATCTTCGTCGAAGTGCTGTTTGATTATCAGCCGCTCTTTTCCGACCGGTTCATCCCCAGCGAGACGATCCGCTCGATTGCCTCGTTCACGGTCCGTGACCAGCGAGATCTGACGCAGGTCTACCAGCAGGATCCGAATGCACCCGATCCGGTTCAGAGCTGCAGCGATTTCAAAGGCACCATGTCATTCAGCAGTTCGGGGCAGATGACCTGATCACCCGCCCCTGAACTGATCAACGATAGCAAACCTTGCGCACGGCCGCAGCGATGCGGCTGGCATCGATGATTGCCGCCTTTTCGAGGTTGGCAGCATAAGGCAGCGGCACGTCCTCATCGCAAACCCGCAGGACCGGGGCGTCGAGGTGATCGAAGCCTTCCTCCATGCAGATCGCCATAATCTCGGACGAAATCGAGCACTGCGGCCAGCCTTCTTCGGCCACGACCAGGCGATTGGTCTTGGCGAGCGAGGTCAGCACGGCTTCCTTATCGAGCGGACGCAGGGTGCGCAGGTCGATCACTTCGGCATCGATCCCTTCAGCGGCCAGCGATTCGGCGGCTTCCAGCGCCAGGCCAACGCCGATCGAATAGGACACGATGGTCACGTCCTTGCCTTCGCGCATGGTCCGCGCCTTGCCAATTGGCAGGACGTGGTCGTCAAGCTCAGGCAGTTCGAAGCTGCGGCCATAAACCAGTTCGTTTTCCAGGAAGACCACCGGGTCCTCGCAGCGGATCGCCGCCTTCAGCAGCCCCTTGGCATCGGCCGCATCATAAGGCGCGATCACTACCAGGCCGGGGACATTGGCGTACCATGGGCCATAGTTCTGGCTGTGCTGCGCGCCAACGCGGCTCGCGGCACCGTTGGGGCCACGGAACACGACCGGGCAACGCATCTGCCCGCCCGACATGTAATTCGTCTTCGCGGCTGAATTGATGATGTGGTCAATCGCCTGCATGGCGAAGTTGAAGGTCATGAACTCGATCACCGGACGCAACCCGCCCATCGCCGCGCCCGCGCCGATCCCGGCAAAGCCGTATTCGGTGATCGGCGTGTCGATCACGCGCCGCGGTCCGAATTCCTCAAGCAATCCCTGGGTGACCTTATAGGCCCCCTGGTACTCGGCCACTTCCTCGCCCATCACGAAGACGCGGTCGTCGCGGCGCATTTCTTCGGCCATGGCATCACGCAGCGCTTCGCGTACGGTCGATACCTTCATGTTGGTACCAGCCGGGATCGTCGGATCAGCCTTGCGCGGTGCCGGGGCCGGCCGTTCGGCGACCGGTAGCGGAGCGACCGCCACCGGCGGAGAAGCTGGCGTTTCTGCGGAAGGAGTGGATGCCGTCACACCCTCGCCGCCAATCACCGCGATGACCGTGCCGACCTTCACTCCCTCGGTTCCTTCGGCAACCAGGATCTGGCCAATCACGCCTTCGTCGACAGCTTCGAATTCCATCGTTGCCTTGTCGGTTTCGATCTCGGCCAGGATGTCACCGGACTTGACCGTATCACCTTCCTTGACCAGCCACTTGGCCAGCGTCCCTTCTTCCATGGTCGGGGACAGCGCGGGCATCTTGAGTTCGATCGCCATCAGTAGCTCTCCACCAGCACGTCGGTGTAGAGTTCGGTCATTTCAGGCTCCGGCGAATTTTCAGCAAAATCTGCGGCTTCGGCAACAAGGCTGCGAATGCGTTTATCGATTTCCTTGATCCGATCCTCATCGATTCCGCGGGCCAGCAGTTCGGCCTTGGCGCCCTCGATCGGATCGTGCTTGTCGCGCATTTCCTGCACTTCCTCGCGGCTGCGGTACTTCGCCGGGTCGGACATGGAGTGGCCGCGATAGCGATAGGTATTCAGTTCCATCAGCACCGGGCCATTGCCGGCGCGAACATAATCCAGCGCGATGTTGGCAGCCTGCCGTACTTCCAGCACGTCCATCCCGTTCACCGCCATGCCGGGGATCCGGAAGGCGGTGCCGCGGCGATAAAACTCGGTCTCGGCCGAGCCGCGCTTAACCGCGGTGCCCATGGCATAGCCGTTGTTCTCAACCACGAAGACAATCGGCAGCTTCCAAAGCGCCGCCATGTTGAAGGCTTCATAGACCTGGCCCTGGTTGGCTGCGCCATCGCCGAAATAGGCCATGCATACGCCGCCATCACCGCGGTACTTGTGGGCGAAGGCCAGCCCTGCTCCCAGCGGCACCTGGGCACCAACGATGCCGTGCCCGCCGTAGAACTTGTGATCGACGCTGAACATGTGCATCGATCCGCCCTTGCCCTTGGAAATCCCAGCGGCGCGGCCAGTCAGTTCAGCCATGATCACCTTGGGATCGATGCCATAGGCCAGCATGTGGCCATGGTCGCGATAACCGGTGATCACGCTGTCCTTTTCACCATCAAGTGCTGACTGCAGCCCTACGGCAACGGCTTCCTGACCGATGTAGAGGTGACAGAAACCACCGATCAGACCCAGACCATACAACTGCCCGGCCCGTTCCTCAAAACGCCGGATCAATACCATCTGTTCGTAGAAGGCCAGCAATTCATCATCGCTGGCTTGGTAACGCTTGTCAGCGGCGTGCGCCTCTTGCAGGCTGCGCAGCGCAAAGCCCTCGTCGGCAGCGGCTGCAGCCTTGGTGGCAGTCGGTTTCTTGGCCAATGGTGGTCCCCTGGGGTGGAATCCTATAGCGCGCCTATAGGCCGCCAGCGCCGTAAGGGAAACCGGTGCATTCGTATTTTTGACCGGGCTTTAGCGCAAGGGCAGGCACAGCCCTCGGTCAGTTCAGCATGATCACCACTTCGTCGGGGTGAACAACGTTCAGATCCTTGCGCAGCAGTTCGCCGGCCATGTCAGGATCGACATTCTCTGGGTTCAACAGCCCTACGCGGTTCTTGAGTACGTCACGCTCGGCCTTCAGCTTTTCAACCTGGGCCTGCTTCTCAGCCAGCGCGCGATTGTATTCGCTCCAAGCGAGGATCCCGCTCGGCCCGGCAAGAGCGATACCAAGCAGGAACAGCAGGCCAAGGAGGGGCGAAGCCTGCCGCACATGCTGATTGAAAATCTTTGGTTCGTTACGCCCACCCATAAAACCCTTAGAATCATATTCGATTCAGCGATTCAAGCGCAAATTATCAAGAATCCTCTCAATCAATTGCGCCACCAAAAAAATGAATCATTTTCAGCCATTTGCCGCCTGACAAAAAGCGATTGGGCCAAAGTACACACCCGTCCCTCACTTCAGGAAGGCCAACTCTGTTCGCACCCGCAAAGTCAGAATCACAACCAATGTTACAGACAGGCAATTGCTCGTTTGATGTTGCAGGACTGGCGAGGTCAGCCAAGGCACTGACAATCCAGGCGCGGAAATGCGTAAAGGTGCGCAAGTCCGATTATCCCCTCGCCCGCACGAACTTCTGGACAAGCCGCCAATGATCTTATTTTTTCGACTTTATCTTTCTAAGTTCGAGCCGTAGTTTCCGATCCGGAAGAAGGGGGTCGCTCAACGCCATTGAGGACCCAACGCCATGAAATCTGCCTTAGAAATAGTCGCCTACACGAATGCGACCGAAACAGAGGGCACTATTGCCCTGCTGGAAGTTGCCATCGCCGCGCTAAACCGAACAGGCTTTACAGAATGTGCGGAGATGGCTGACCAAGTCCTGGACCAGTTTCTGGAAGAATCCATTCTCAGACTGAAGGCCAACTCCTGCTTCCCAGCGCTTACCAAACACTAAGTTTGGCGGGAGCCCTGCAAGCTACGACCGCCCAGGGAGCAGCATAGTACGGGTTGCGCCAGAGCTTTTACGCGGCACGCTGACCTGGCGGCATTCCCAGCCTAGATCCGACGGCCGCGAAGAGCCCGAATATTACCTCCAGTTCAAAACAAGTTTTTTTACGAATAATCGGTTTCGCCAGACCTGATAAAGCCCGATGCATCTTTGAGATGCCATCAGGGAGCCCCGGCTTAAATGGTTACCAAGCCCGCGGACCAGACGGCCGCCATGGCGCAGCTCGAAATGATTACAGATCGCCAGCGCGCGGTGCTTGATCTGGTCGTGCAGCACTGGACATCGAAGGAAATCGCGCGCGAGCTCGGTATCTCGCCCAACACCGTCGATCAGCGCATCAATGCCGTGCGCACCAAATTGGGGGCAAGGGATCGCGCCGAAACCGCAAGGCTCTATGCCGAACTGAACGGCATATTCATAGCCTCGGTCGCTATCAGAGGACCATTCCGCAACTGCTTCAGAAGCAGCCACAGCAGCATCAGTTGCCGCGGCGAATGGAAGAGCTGCTAGCGTGTGGCTTGTTGCCGAGCTTCAAACAAACGGAGTAGCAACACCACGCCCTTGGGCGGATGATGGGTGCCAGCCGCCCAGAGGCGGATCGTGCGGCTGGTCACCCCAAGCACCTCGGCTAGCCTCTCGCGGGTGCAGCCGAGGCCGTCCATCAGGGCGACCAGGTCCGCCGCGGCAATCGTCTGTGGGTTAGGCCTTAACGATTAACCGGCTGTTCCCTCGGGGAAAAATTGGTGCGCCCGACGGGATTCGAACCCATGGCCCCCAGATTAGGAATCTGGTGCTCTATCCTGCTGAGCTACGGGCGCACTCGGCCCCCTTACGGCGCGGCGCTTCCGCTGGCAATCAGTTCGCCTGATCGGGCGGAACCACCGGGAACGGCAGCGGCATGATTGCCACGCCCTCTTCCAACAGCTCCTTCGCCTCTTCCAGCGTAGCCTTGCCGTGGATCGGTTCGGCCTCGCGCTCGCCATAGTGGATCGCGCGGCTCTGTTCGGCGAAATCCTCGCCAACCCAGCGCGATTGCTGGAGCGCTTCCGCCTGCAGCTTCGCCAGCTTATCCATCACCGCCTGCGCTTCTGGCGGGAGGCCTGCGGCAACCGGCGCTGGCTGGGCCGGGGTCGGCAACTGGTTGCCCTTTTTGGGCACGGCCGGGGCCATTGGCGCCTTGGATACGGCCGTGGTGCCGCAATGCGGGCAATCGACCAGCCCGCGCTGCTGCTGCGCAGTAAAGGCTTCTGATGAGGCAAACCAGCCTTCGAAGCGGTGCCCAGCAGGCTGGCAAATCAGATCAAACACGATCATGGCGCGGCCTATGTGTGCATTGGCCGGCGATTGGCAAGGCTTGGCAGCTGCGCACGGACTTCGGCGATGCGGCCCGGGTCGATTTCGGCGAAGCCCAGCCCCGGCTCCACGCCGCCCAGATCAAGCAACACTTCACCCCAGGGATCGACAACCAGGCTGTGACCATAGGTTTCGCGCCCGTCCTCATGCCGGCCCACCTGCGCCGCAGCGATGACATAAGCACTCGCCTCGATCGCCCGCGCGCGCTGCAGCACGTGCCAGTGCGCCGCCCCAGTCGGACGGGTAAAGGCCGCCGGAATGGCAATCGCATCGCAGCGCGCCGCGCCCAGCGCTTGAAACAGCGCGGGAAAGCGCAGGTCATAGCAAATTGTCAGACCCAGCCGCCCAACCGGGGTTTGATCGACCGTCACCACCCGGTCGCCCGGCGCATAGGCATTGGATTCACGCCAGCTTTCCCCGCTCGCCAGATCGACATCGAACATGTGGATCTTATCATAGCGCGCAGCGATCGCGCCGGTCGGATCGATCGTGAAGCTGCGGTTGGCCCAGCGGCCATCATCACGGGCAATCGCCAGGCTGCCCAATGCCACCCAGATACTCGCTCCGGCCGCCGCCTCGCGTACGGCGGAGAGCACCGGATTGTCCGCCTCTGGCACGATATGCTGGGTCCCGCGCACCCGGTCGCGGTCAAGCAGACCCGACATTTCGGGCGTAAACATTATGCTGGCCCCGCCGCTCGCCGCCGCGCCGATTGCGTTGACCAGCGTCTGGGCATTGGCCACCGGGTCGATCCCGGTGGTCATCTGCAAAACCGCAATACGGGCCATCAGAACTGATTACAGGCCGAGCAGCGGGTCAAGCTTGCCCGCGGCATCGAGCGCATGGATATCGTCGCAGCCACCAAGCGCCTGATCATTCACCAGCACCTGCGGAACAGTGCTCGCCCCGGGAACCCGGCGAACCATCTCTTCGCGGTCCTTGCCGCCCATGGTCACATCAATTTCGGTATAGACGACACCCTTCTGATCGAGCAGCGCCTTGGCGCGCACGCAATAGGGGCAGCCCCACTTGGTGTAGATCTCAACTTTAGGGGCAGACATGTTGGCTCCTCTTGAAACGGGCTGCGGCTATCATACATCGGGGTCGGTGTCATCGCCCGCAAGGATGTCCAGAGCATACCGAAGCAGGGATAATGCCGAACCGCAGGGTGCCATGACGGATCCTGCACAAACCAGAATTGCTCATTGGAGGATTTTGCTATGAACCGTTTCGATTTCACCCCCTATCGCCGCACGATGGTAGGCTTTGACCGGCTGTTTGACTTGCTGGAAAACCACAACCGCCTGAACAGTGGGGACAATTACCCTCCGTTCAACATCGAGCGCCGCGGCGAAGAAAGCTATCGCATCACCCTGGCCGTTGCCGGATTCAAGCCTGCGGATATCGAAATCACCGCCCAGCAGAACCTGCTGGTAGTTCAGGGCCGCAAGGGTGAAGAACCACAGTCCGGGCAGTTTCTGCATGTCGGCATCGCCCAGCGCGGGTTCGAGCGCCGCTTTGAACTGGCCGACTATGTCCGCGTAGAGTCCGCCAACCTGGAAGACGGGTTGTTAATCATAGATCTGGTTCGCGAAGTGCCGGAAGCGATGAAGCCCAAGAAGATCCCGGTCGGCACTCAGAAGGCGCTTTCGGTTGTCAGCGATGCTGATGAAAGCAGCGCCGCAGCCTGATTATATATGATTTTTCCGAATGGGGGTGGAACCTTGCGGTCCCACCCCCGCGACGCTTTTGCGCCGCCCTGTCGCGTCAGAAATCGCCCGGGTCGCAATAGACGATCAACGCGCGACAAGCTTTGAAGCTCTTGTCGTTACGAAACCGAGCTAGGGTAATCCCTAGGTTGATTGCAAGCGCAATTTTGGAAACCGCTTAGTCTATATTAACTATAACTTCAGACCAGACGCGCTTGCTGTACTGCCGCCGCCACAAACCCGGCGAACAGCGGGTGGGGTTCAAACGGACGGCTTTTCAGTTCTGGATGGAACTGCACGCCAATGAACCAGGGATGGTCAGGTCGTTCGACGATTTCCGGCAACAACCCGTCAGGCGACATGCCCGAGAAGACCAGGCCGCCCTGCTCCAGGGCTTCGCGGTAAGCGGCGTTGACTTCGTAACGGTGCCGATGACGCTCTGAGATCGTGGTAGCACCGCCATAAACGGCAGAAACGTGGCTGTTTGCGCTGAGCTTGGCTTCATAGGCACCCAGCCGCATAGTCCCGCCCAGATCGGTATCGGCGCCGCGCTGCTGAAGTCCTTCGGGGCTCATCCATTCGGTGATGATGCCCACGATCGGTTCGGCCGGTTCGCCAAATTCGGTCGAGCCCGCCCCGGCGATCCCGGCCGTGTTGCGCGCACCCTCAATGCAGGCCATCTGCATGCCAAGACAGATGCCGAAGAACGGCACCTTGCGTTCGCGGGCAAAGCGGATCGAGGCGATCTTGCCTTCCGAACCGCGCACGCCGAACCCGCCGGGCACCAGAATGCCGTGCATCGGCTCAAGCCGCGAGACGATTTCATCGTCACCAGCCTCGAACAGCTCGGCATCAATCCACTTGATATTGACCTTGACCCGGTTGGCCATGCCGCCGTGGACCAACGCCTCGTTAAGGCTCTTATAGGCATCGGGCAGGCCCACATACTTGCCAACAACGCCAATCGTAACCTCACCCTCGGGGTGCTGATAGCGATCGACAATGTCCACCCAGCGCGAAAGATCCGGCGCAGGGCTTGCCATGCCAAAGTGATGAAGCACTTCGGCGTCCAGCCCTTCGGCATGGTACTGCAGCGGCACGGCATAGATGCTGCTGGCATCGAGCGCCTGGATCACCGCTTCCTTGCGGACGTTGCAGAACAACGCGATCTTGGCGCGCTCATTCTCGGGCAGCGGGTGTTCGCAGCGGCACAGCAGCACGTCGGGCTGCACACCCAGGCTCGTCAATTCACGAACCGAATGCTGGGTCGGCTTGGTCTTCAACTCACCAGCCGCCGAAACATAGGGAACCAGCGTTACATGGACCGAGCAGAACCGGTCACGTCCCAGCTCGTTGCGTAGTTGGCGAATCGCCTCGATGAAGGGCAGCCCTTCGATATCACCCACAGTCCCACCGATTTCGCACAGCACGAAATCGAGGTCATCGGTATCGGCAAGGGCGAACCGCTTGATCTCGTCCGTTACGTGCGGGACCACCTGGACCGTCGCGCCCAGGTAATCGCCCCGGCGTTCCTTGGTGATGATGTCGCGGTAGATCCGGCCCGAGGTGATGTTATCTGCCTGGCGCGCGGAAACGCCGGTGAAGCGCTCGTAATGGCCCAGGTCGAGATCGGTTTCCGCCCCATCGTCCGTCACATAGACTTCGCCGTGCTGATAGGGGCTCATCGTCCCCGGATCGACGTTCAGATAGGGATCGAACTTGCGGATGCGGACCTTGAATCCGCGCGCCTGCAGCAATGCTGCGAGGCTTGCCGCCATGAGACCTTTGCCAAGCGAGGAGACCACGCCGCCGGTAATGAAAATGAACCGCGCCATGGGAGTCGGGCCTTAAGCAATGAATGGGGGAACGGGCAAGCGCTGCTTGCCGCAATCCACAATTGAAATGAAACGGCCCGACGAAAAAACGGGCCAACGCTTACTGCTTGGCAGGGGCGTCCTGCGGGGCTGCGGCCGGCGCAGCGGCCGGGCTGGCAGCCGGTGCCGCCAGCGGATCGGCGCTGACCGGCGGACCAGCCGGAGCCACGGTGCGGTTCAGCGACGTATCAAGGCCGCTGCCGCCCGAAGAGGCATTAACCGCCAGCGCCGCCAGAGCGATGCTCAGCAGGACAAACAGCGTTGCCAGAACCGCCGTGGAGCGGGTGAGAAAATCGGCCGCACCACGCGCCGACATCAGGCCTGCCGGGCTTCCGCCCACGCCAAGGCCGCCGCCTTCCGACTTCTGCATCAGGATCACGGCGACCAGCAATGCGGCAACAATGGCCTGTACGACGGTCAGGAAGACAAATAGCGACATTGGCGGCTTTCCGCTGGAGGTAACTGTTGCCCGCGCATCTAGGCGCGCGAAGCCCGGGTTGCAAGCGTGGCGCTACTCCTCGCCGGGACCAGCGGCGGCCAGCACGATCGCCAGAAAGCTCTCTGCCTGCAGGCTCGCGCCGCCGACCAGCGCCCCGCCGACTTCGTCAGCTGCCAGCAATTCCGCCGCGTTGCCAGCGTTGACCGATCCGCCATAAAGGATCGAGATGCCCGCACCGTCCGGGCCATAGATCGTCTCGAGCCGGGCGCGAATCGCCCGGTGGATTGCGCCGACATCGCCAACCGAGGGCACGCGGCCGGTGCCGATCGCCCAGACTGGCTCATAAGCAACGGTAACGCGGGCCGCGACGCCCTCACCCACCGGTAGCGAGCCGTCGAGTTGGGCGCAGACCACGGCTTCGGCCTGACCGGCATCACGCTGCGCCTCGGTTTCGCCGACACAGACAATCACTTCCAGCCCAGCAGCCAGCGCGGCCTCGGCCTTTGCGCGCACCTGGGCATCCGTTTCAGCGTGCATGGCGCGCCGTTCACTGTGGCCCAGGATTGTATAGGTTGCGCCGGCATCGGCCAGCATCGCAGCCGAGACATCACCTGTAAAAGCACCGCTTGCCGCAGCGTGGCAATCCTGCCCGCCAATTGCCATGGCCTCGGCGTTTTCCGCCAACGACTGGATCAGGGTGAACGGCGGCGCCACGGCCACACGCACGCCGGGATGGCGCGCCGCACCGCGATCAATGGCCCGTGCTTCGGCCAGCATCGCTCGCGTACCATTCATCTTCCAGTTGCCGACAATAAAGGGCCGGTTCGCCATGCGTAATTTCCTGCAATATGATTGAGCCCCGGGGGTGCACTCCGGATCAGCCCGCGCCTAGGCCAGTGGTGCCGCCCTTGTCAAAGCTGTCTGTGGAACAGCAAGCAGGATTGCCCGCGCGGCAATTGCTGCCTAAAGCCCCGCCATTGACCCGCTTGTTGCGGGCATTTGGTCTTGTTTTGGCGAGTTCGCATGCTGCAGATATTCCGCAAGTCTCTAGGTTCCAAATTGGGCGCCGGTCTCGGGTTGGGTTTCCTCCTGATCCTCGGCATGGCGTTTGCAGCGGGCGATATTGCCGGCAACAGGAGCTTTGGCGGCAGTGCGGGCGGCGATCGGGCTGCAACGGTTGGCAATGGCCGCGTCGATAGCACTGACGTGGAACGAGCCGTCAGCCGGACGCTGGAAAACCTCCGCCGCGAACAGCCGACCGTCACGCTGAAGGATTTCGTTGCCCAGGGCGGGTTCGACCAGGTGCTGCGCAACGTGATCGATCTCGCCGCGATCCACGAATTCGGCCAGAAGCACGGCATGCACATCGGCAATCGCCTGATCGACAGCGAAATCGCAAAGTTGCCGGACGTTCAGGGCCCGGACGGCAAGGTCAGCGACCAGCTCTACCGAGCCTTCCTGCAGCAGCGTGGCTTGACCGACGCCCAGCTGCGGCGTGAGCTCGGCAATTCGTTGATGGCGCGCCAGCTTGTTGCCAATGCCGATTTCGGCGTGGTGGTGCCGGGTACGCTGGTCCAGCGTTATGCCGCAGTCATCACCGAACGCCGCACCGGCCAGATCGGCCTGCTGACCTCAGCGGCCTTTGCCCCCAAGACCCTGCCGAGCGAGAGTGATCTGGCGAGCTGGTATGCCGGCAACCAAAAGGACTTTATGCGGCCAGAGCGACGCGTCATCCGCTTCGCAACTTTCACCGACGCCGTGCTGAAGACTGTTCCAGCCCCGACCGAGGCGGAAATTGCCGCAGCCTATGAAGCCAAGAAGACCAAGTACCAGGCCAGCGAGAGCCGCAAGGTCAGCCAGTTGATCCTGCCGACCGAATCCGCCGCCAAAGCCGCACTGGCTGAAGCGGCAGGCAAGTCGCTTGAAGCCGTTGCCGCAGCAAAAGGCTTAAGTGTCGCGGCCCTCGCCCCGCTCGAAAAGTCCGCTCTGGCAATTCAGACCTCGCAGGCTGCCGCCAACGCCGCCTTCGCCGCGCCGAAGGGCAAGGTGCTCGGCCCGATCAAGGCACCGCTGGGCTGGGTGCTGCTGCGTGTTGACGCGATCGAAGGCAAGGCCGGAAAGACGCTGGACCAGGCGCGAAGTGAACTGCTGCCCGAACTGGTCGCTCAAAAGCGCCGCGCCGCGCTCACCGATTTCTCGGCCCGGATTGAGGAAGAGTTCGATAATGGCTCGACCCTCACCGACATCGCCAAGGAACTGGGCCTGACCCTCAACGAAACAGCCCCGCTGCTCAGCACCGGTCAGGTCTTTGGTCAGAACGGCAAAACCGCCCCGACCGAACTCACCCCGGTCCTGAGCACTGCCTTTGCGATGGAAAGCGAAGGTCAGCCGCAGTTGGCCGAAGTTGAGCCAGGCAAGCAATTCATCGTCTTTGACGTCGCCCAGATCCAACCCTCGGCCGCAGCGCCGCTGGCGGAAGTCAAACAACAGGTCTTGACTGAATATCAGCTGAGCAAGGGCGCAGTCGCCGCCCGCGCCGCTGCGCTCAAGATCGAAGCCATGGTCAAGCGGGGGGCCGACCTTGGCACCGCGCTCGCCTCGCTCGGATTGCCGCTGCCGGAGGTTGAGCAGGTGAACCTGCCGCGTGAGCAGGTTCAGCAGATGGGCCAGCAGACCCCGCCGCCATTGGCTATGCTGTTCGCGCTTGCCAAAGGGCAGGTCAAGCTGATGGCTGCTCCGCGCAACCGCGGCTGGTACGTGGTCAAGGTAACCGACGTGATCCCCGGCAAAGTGGCTCCGAACGACCCGCGCCTCCCGCAGTTCCAGCAAACCATGGCCAGTGTCGCTTCGCAGGAGTACTCGCTCCAGCTGCGCGCGGCCATGCGCGCCGACGTGGGTGTGAAGCGCAACGAAGCCACGATCAACGCGCTCAAAACCCGCCTCTCTGGCGGTAACTGAGCGGGGCGCTGGTGCCGGGCCTGAACAACCGCGACGCAGCACTGGCCGCGCTGGCGGTCGGCCGCCCGGCCCTGGTCTGGCAGCGGCTGATCGCTGACGCCGAAACCCCGGTGGGTGCGGCGGTCAAGCTGATCGAGCCGGGCCGCGGCGATTTCCTGCTCGAATCGGTCCAGGGCGGTGAAGTTCGCGGGCGTTACAGCCTGCTCGGTCTTGATCCCGACCTGGTCTTCCGCGCGACGGGTGCAGCCTGCGAGATCAACCGGGCCTGGCGGCAGGATCGCGAAGCCTTTGCCGCGTTACCCGGTGACAGCCTGACCGAGCTGCGCGCCCTGGTTGAAGCTTGCAAGATCGACGTGCCGCAGCCCCTCCCCTCGGCCCTGGCCTGCCTGGTCGGCTATTTCGGTTACGAAACTTACGGCCTGATCGAAAGCCTGCCGCGCCCCGCGCCCAACGCGCTGAACCTGCCCGACATGCTGTTCGTGCGGCCAACGCTGCTGCTGGTGTTTGACCGGCTCAGCGATGAGCTCTTCGCGATTGCCCCGGTCTGGCCAGAAGGCGGCAGCCCGGACCAGTTGGTCGAACAGGCCGGCGAACGGATCGAGGCCGCGCTCGCACGGCTCGCCAGCCCGGCACCAGCCGCCACCCGCGCCGCCAACCTTCCTGAACCCACGCTTCAGCCGGCAGTGCCGCGTGAACGCTATGCGGAGATGGTACACAAAGCGAAGGACTACATCGCCGCTGGAGACATCTTCCAGGTTGTGCTGGCGCAGCGGTTCACCACGCCCTTTGCTCTCCCCGCGCTGGACCTTTACCGCGCGCTGCGGCGGATCAACCCTTCACCCTTCCTCTATTTTCTGGACTTGCCCGGCTTTGCCCTGACCGGGTCGAGCCCGGAAATCCTGGTGCGCGTTCGCGATGGCGAAGTAACGATCCGCCCGATTGCCGGCACCCGCCCGCGCGGCAAGTCCCCGGAAGAAGACCGCGACAACGAGGCAAGCCTGCTGGCCGACCCCAAGGAACGCGCCGAGCACCTGATGCTGCTCGATCTGGGCCGCAACGATGTGGGCAGGGTGGCCGAAGCCGGGTCCGTGCGGGTGACCGAAAGCTATACGGTCGAACGCTATAGCCATGTCATGCACATCGTCTCCAATGTGGTCGGCAAGCTTGATGCCACCAGCCACGATGCGTTGGATGCCGTCTTTGCAGGCTTCCCGGCTGGCACGGTCAGCGGCGCACCCAAGGTTCGCGCCTGCGAGATCATCGCTGAGCTCGAACCCGAAACCCGCGGTGCCTATGCTGGCGGGGTCGGATATTTCTCGCCCGATGGCAGCCTCGATTCCTGCATCGTCCTGCGCACCGGGGTGGTCAAGGACGGCACCCTGCACGTCCAGGCCGGGGCCGGGATCGTGGCCGATAGCAACCCGGAATATGAACAGCGCGAATGCGAGGCCAAGGCCGGCGCTCTGATCGCCGCGGCGCGCGAGGCGGTGCGGGTGGCAGGCGAATCCGGCTACGGACAGTAGGCCGGGTTGACCCGGAGCAATGCTCCGCTAGCTTGCTGGTCATGCGCAAGATTCTGCTCCCCCTGCTCGCCCTGATCGCCACGCCGCTTCACGCGGAGGACTGGCGTGCCAAATCGACCGAACGCGATGTCGTCCTGAAGGACTTCGCCTTTGCCGAGGGCGGCAAGATGGACGTGAAGATGCACGTCACCACGCTTGGCACGCCCCGCAAGAACGCGGCGGGTGAGATCGAGAACGCCGTGATGGTGCTCCACGGCACGGGCGGCAGTGGCCACCAGTTCTTCCGCCCGCAATTTGCCGAAGAACTCTTCGGCCCTGGCCAGCCGCTCGACCTTGCCAAGTATTACGTGATCCTGCCCGACAACATCGGCCATGGCAAAAGCTCCAAGCCCAGCGACGGGCTGAAGATGGCTTTCCCGCGCTATAACTATGCCGACATGGTCGCGGGGCAGCACCGGATGCTGACCGAGGGTCTGGGCGTAAAAAAGCTCAAGTTGATCCTCGGCACCTCGATGGGCTGCATGCACGCCTTTGTCTGGGGCACCACCCGCCTCGGTTTTGCCGAACGGCTCGCCCCTTTCGCGTGCAACGCGATGGAAATCGCCGGGCGCAACCGGATGTGGCGCCAGATGTCGATCGACGCGATCAAGGCCGATCCGCTTTGGAACCAGGGCAATTACACCAGCGCGCCTGAAAGCGGGCTGCGCACGGCCCGTTACATCTCGATGATTGCCGGGGCCAATGCCTGGGCACTGCAGAACGAATACCCGACCCGCGAACAGGCTGAGGCCGCGCTGCGCACCGGCTATGCCGCCCGCGCCACCAGCGATACCGATGCCAATGACCAGATCTACCAGCTGGACAGCTCGCGCGATTACAATCCGGCACCGAACCTGGCCAAGATCACCGTCCCGGTGCTGTGGATCAACAGCTCGGACGATTTCATCAACCCGCCCGAACTAGGCATGGCACAGCAGCATGTGAAGCTGATGCCCAAGGCGCGCTTTATCCTCTTCCCCTTCAGCCCTGATACCAAGGGCCATGGCACACATACCTGGGCCAAGTTCTGGAAGGCCGATCTGGCCGAACTGCTGTCGAAGTGAGCGCGGCCGCCTCTTCGGACCGCCGCGGCCTTTATCCGCCGGTTGAGCCTTTCGCGAGCGGCATGCTCGACGTCGGTGATGGACACAGCATCTATTGGGAGCGCTGCGGCACCCCCGGCGGCAAGCCGGCGGTATTCCTGCATGGCGCCCCCGGCGGCGGGTGCAGCGCCAAGCAGCGCCAGCAATTCGACCCCGCGCTTTACGATGTGCTGCTGTTCGACCAGCGCGGCTGCGGTCGGTCCACGCCATTTGCCAGCCTTGAGTCCAATACCACCTGGCACCTTGTCGCCGATATCGAGGCCCTGCGCGAACTGGCCGGGCACGATCGGTGGATGGTATTCGGCGGTTCGTGGGGCTCAACGCTCGCGCTCGCCTATGCCGAGAAGCACCCGGAGCGGGTAACCGAACTGGTGCTGCGCGGGATCTTCCTGGCCAGCCAGCAGGAGGCCAACTGGCTTTACAAATATGGCGCAAGCGAACTCTACCCCGAAACCTGGAGCGAGTTCGCCGGACATATCCCCGCAGCGGAGCGCCATGATCTCGTCGCCGCCTATCACAAGCGGCTGACCAGCGACGATCCGGCCGTGCGCCTTGCTGCGGCCAAAGTCTGGTCGATGTGGGAGGGCGTCACCGTGACCCTGCTCCCCGATCCCGAGATGCTGGCAGACTTCACGGCAGACGATCACGCCGTCGCCGTCGCCAGGATCGAGAACCACTATTTCAGCCATGATTGCTGGCTGGAGCCCGGACAATTGCTGCGCGACGCGCACCGACTGCGCGGCATTCCCGGGGTGATCGTCCAGGGTCGTCACGATTGCTGCACGCCGCCGGCCGCGGCCTGGGCGCTGAAGCAGGCCTGGCCCGAAGTGGAACTGCAGATCGTGCCCGATGGCGGTCACCTGTTTACCGAACCCGGGATCACCGATGGCCTCGTCCGCGCAACCGATCGCTTCGCGGGCAAGGCGGGATAACTCCCCTTTATCCGTTCGTGTCGAGCGCAGTCGAGACACCTAGGGCCACCGTGTCTCGACTACGTTCGACACGAACGGGCTTGGGAAGAGTTCGATAAAGGCTGGCTGGTCTTTCGTGGCAGCCGCCGCTAAGGCTCCGAGCCATGATCCTCGTTATCGACAATTACGACAGCTTCACCTGGAACCTGGTCCATTACCTGATGGAACTGGGGGCTGAGGTTGAGGTGGTGCGCAACGATGCGCTGTCGGCGGGGCAGGCAATCAGCACCGGGGCTGAAGGCTTCTTGATTTCACCCGGCCCCTGCACGCCGAACGAAGCGGGGATCAGCCTGGATCTGGTTGGCGCCTGCGCCGATGCCGGCAGGCCCCTGCTGGGCGTCTGCCTGGGTCACCAATCGATCGGCCAGTATTTTGGTGGCAAGGTGGTGCGCGGTGGACTGATGCATGGCAAGACCTCGCAGGTTACCCATGATGGCACGGGTCTGTTCCAGGGCCTCCCCTCGCCCTTCACCGCAACGCGCTATCACTCGCTGATCGTTGAAGACATTCCGGACAGCCTGGTGGTCAACTGCCGGTCCGACGATGGCCACGTGATGGGCTTCCGCCATGCCAGCCTGCCGATCCACGGCGTGCAGTTCCACCCGGAAAGCATCGCCACCGAGCACGGCCACGCCATGCTCGCCAACTTCCTCGCGATCTGCGGCATCAAGGCGAAGGAACTGGCGTGAGGCATTGCCCATGAGTTTGGCGCTGGGGGAAGCCGAGGCGCTATTCGGGCGCATGCTCGATGGCGGTATGGCCGATGATCAAATCGCCTCTACCCTGATCGAGCTGGCTGACCGCGGTGAAACGGCTGCCGAAGTCGCCGGCCTGGTTCGCGCCATGCGGGCACGGATGAAGCCGGTCAGCGCTCCCACCGGCGCGATCGATGTCTGCGGCACTGGCGGCGATGGCCAGCACAGCCTCAATGTGTCGACCGCCGTGGCGCTGGTTGTTGCGGCTTGCGGCGTACCTGTGGCCAAGCATGGCAACCGCGCGGCATCCAGCAAGGCCGGCGGGGCCGATACGCTAGAAGCATTGGGCCTGAACCTCGCCCGTGCTTCAGACCTAGCCGAGCAAACCCTGCCCGACCTTGGCATCGCCTTCCTGTTCGCCCAGGCGCATCACCCCGCGCTGGCCCGCGTTGGTCCAATCCGCAAAGCGCTGGGGCGCCGGACAATCTTCAACCTTTGCGGCCCACTGGCCAACCCTGCCGGGGTAACGCGCCAGCTGGTCGGCGTCGCCCAGCCGGGCCTGATCGCGCTCTACAAGCAGGCGATGGAACTCCTCGGCACCGAGGCGGCACTGATCGTTTCGGGTGCGGAAGGGCTGGACGAACTTTCGATCGAAGGCACCAGCTATCTGGCCGCAATCGGCCTGCCCCCGCTGCCCGCCGAACTCCGGCCCGAAGATGCCGGCCTGCCCAGCCATCCGCTGGAAGACCTGCGCGGCGGCGATGCGGCCTACAATGCCGAGGCATTGCGCCGCCTGCTGCTGGGTGAAGCCGGGGCCTATCGCGACGCCGTGCTGCTCAACAGCGCAGCCGCGCTGCTGGTCGCTGGGCAGGCCGAAGATTGGTTCGAAGGCGTCGAGGAAGCCGCCGAAGCCATCGACAAGGGCCTCGCCAAGGCGCTGCTGGACTGCTGGATCGAGACTGTGAAATGACCGACAAGCTCGCCGAAATCTGCGCGACCAAGCGCGTCGAACTCGCCGCCCGCAAGCCGCAGGGGCTCAGCCACTGGCCCACCCCTTCACCCGTGCGCGGGTTTGAGGCGGCGCTGCGTGCCAAGGCCGCCGAAGGCTTCGCCCTGATTGCCGAGATCAAGAAGGCCAGCCCCTCAAAAGGCCTGATCCGCGCCGATTTTGATCCGCCGGCCCATGCCCGCGCCTATCAGGCGGGCGGCGCAGCCTGCCTCTCGGTACTGACCGACGCGCCTTACTTCCAGGGGCACGAGGATTACCTGATCGCCGCGCGCGCTGCCTGCGACTTGCCGGTGATCCGCAAGGACTTCATGGTCGATCCCTGGCAATGCGCCGAGGCCCGGGCGATGGGGGCCGATGCGATCCTGATCATCGTTGCCGCGCTGGAAGATGCCATGATGGCCGAGATCGAGGCCGCCGCCCGCGAGCAGGGCCTCGACGTGCTGGTCGAAGTACATGACGAGGCCGAGATGGAACGGGCGCTCAAGCACCTTCAGTCAAAGCTGGTCGGCGTCAACAACCGCAACCTCAAGACCTTCGAGGTCGATCTCGCCACCACCGAACGCCTCGCCGCGTTGGTCCCCGGCGATGTCTTGCTGGTCTGCGAAAGCGGGATCGGCAGCCACGCCGATTGTCAGCGCATGGCGCGCAGCAATGTCCGCACTTTCCTGGTCGGAGAAAGCCTGATGCGCCAGGCAGATGTCGAAGCGGCAACCCGCAGCCTGCTGCTCGGATAGGCTGGTCCTGCGCTGCGCTTTCTGACAAGACTGCGCCATGACCAAGCTTTCCCACCTCGACGATGCCGGTAATGCCGCGATGGTCGATGTTTCAGCCAAGCCCGCCACCGAGCGCGAGGCTATTGCCGAGGGCCGCATCACCATGTCGGCCGAGGCACTGGCCGCAATCCGCGCTGGTGCAGTTAAAAAAGGCGATGTGCTGGCGACGGCGCGGGTTGCCGGGATCATGGCCGCGAAGAAAACCAGCGAGCTGATCCCGCTGTGCCATCCGCTGATGCTGTCCAAGGTGGCGATCGATTTCGCATTTGAGGCCGATGGGCTGCGGGTCACCGCCATGGCCCGGCTTACCGGCCAGACCGGCGTGGAAATGGAGGCCCTTACAGCAGCTTCCGTCGCGCTCCTGACAATCTATGACATGGCCAAGGCGCTCGACAAGGGCATGACCATCGGCAACCTCCGCCTGCTTGAAAAGCGGGGTGGCAAGTCGGGCGACTGGAAGGCCCAGGATTGATGCCGGCACCGCTGCCGCTGGAAGAAGCCCAGGCGCGCCTGTTGGCACTGGCCGAGCCATTGCCGCTGGAGCGGGTTGATCCTCCCTCCGCGCTGGGACGCTGGCTGGCCGAGCCGCTGGTCGCGGCGCGCACCCAGCCTGCTTGCGCTGTCTCCAGCATGGATGGCTATGCCGTCGGTGAAAACGATCTTGATGGTCCGTGGCAAGTCATTGGCGAAAGCGCTGCAGGGCACCCGTTTCAGGGCCTCGTCAGCACCGGCCAGGCCGTGCGCGTCTCCACCGGCGCCGTTGTGCCCGGCGGCGCAGGTGCCGTGGTGGTGCAGGAAGATGTCACGCGCAATGACGACACGCTGATCCTGACCGGCAGTGGTCCCAGCCTGCCCGGCACATACATCCGCCGCGCCGGATCTGACTTCTCTGAAGGCAGGATGCTGGCCGAACGCGGCAAGCGGCTTGGTCCGGCGCAGGTCGCGCTCGCTCTCGCGGCGGGGCACAGGCACATCGCGGTGCGTCGCGTTCCGCGCCTCGCCATCATTGACAGCGGGGATGAGCTGGCCGCCGATCCTGCGAACTGCGCAGCGCATCAGGTCCCAGCAAGCAACGGTGCAATGCAGGCCGCCCTCGCCGCCAGCCTGCCTTGCCGCATCACCCGGCGCGAACCGGTACCCGACAACCTGGACCTGCTGATTGCCGAACTCGACGCCGCATCATCAGCAGATGTGATTGTTACCAGTGGCGGCGCATCGGTGGGGGATCACGACCTGATGATCCCGGCCTTGCGAGCCTGGGGGGCGGAGCTCGATTTCTGGAAAGTGGCGATCAAGCCGGGCAAGCCGCTGCTGGTAGCCCGCAAAGGCCAGCAAGTCGTGCTCGGCCTGCCGGGCAATCCGGTTTCAAGCTTTGTAACCGCATGGCTCTTCCTGCTGCCCTTGCTGCGCCGCCTGTCCGGTGCGCAGCAGCCGCTCCCGGTGCGGCACGAGGCGCGCCTCGCGACAGCCATGGCCGGCGGGGGCGACCGACGCGAGTTCCTGCGTGGCATCCTGAGCGGTGGCGAAGTGACCCCGGCGCTTGGCCAGGATAGCGGCGCACTTGCCGCGCTGGCAGCCAGCAATTGCCTGATCGACCGGGCCGCCAACAGCCCCATTTTGCCCGCCGGAACGCCGGTTTTCATCTATCCGCTCGAAAATGGCGGAATTGCTTGACTTGGATTCAGATGTTGCTTACCTGTTCCACATTCGTTCACTGAACGGCACGGGAACAGAGGTGTTCTCCCGGCCGCGAATGGGAGGTTAAGGGCGATGCTGACGCGTAAGCAGCATGAATTGATCCGGTTCATCCAGGTAAAGCTTGAAGAGACCGGCGTCTCCCCTTCGTTTGAGGAAATGAAGGAAGCGTTGGACCTTAAGTCCAAGTCGGGCGTCCACCGCCTGATCTCTGCGCTGGAAGAGCGCGGTTTTATCCGCCGCCTGCCCAACCGCGCCCGTGCGCTGGAAGTGCTCAAACAGCCGGAAGACGTGGTAACGAAGGCGCCGCGCGCTGCCAATTCGAACAACGCCGCTGCCGCCGTGATCCGCCCGCCAGAGGCCAAACCCGCTCCGGCTAACGACGTGATCGAGATCCCGCTGCACGGCCGGATCGCGGCCGGCGTGCCGATCGAGGCGATGGAAACCAGCGCCATGCTGCCGGTACCCGCGGCACTGCTTGGCTCGGGCGAGCACTATGCGCTTGAGGTTTCCGGGGATTCGATGATCGAAGCCGGGATCTTTGATGGTGACTATGCTCTGATCCGCAAGACCGACACCGCCCGCGATGGGGAAATCGTCGTCGCTCTGGTTCGCGGCGAGGAAGCGACGCTCAAGTACCTGCACCGCGACAACGGGATGATCCGGCTCGATCCAGCCAATGCCGCTTACGAGCCGCAGGTCTATCGTCCGGGCGAAGTGATGGTTCAGGGCAAGCTGGCTGGCCTGCTGCGCCGCTATCACTAACGGGTTGAGACGGGCCGGGGCCTGCGTGGTTCCGGCCCGATCCACCAACCATGGTCGCCCTGGCTATCGGCCACGCTGACCACCGTGCGATCCGCCAGATCGATCGCCAGCCCTCCACTCCGTTCCAGATAGTGCCGATCCGCCTTAAGCCATCTAGGCCGGCAGGATCGCGGCAACCACCGATCTGAAATCACCACATCCACCTGCCTGCACGCTGCGGCCAAGGCGCGCGCGGGCAGCCGGTCGCGCGTGCGTGTCAGGAGCAAGGACCAAACCCGCCCGCCGCGGCGAATCTGCACCAGACACAGATCAACGTTGCAGTGCGCCCCAGACCATTGATCAAGCGGACGCGGGGTTCCACTCATCCCGGCTAATTCCAAAAGCGTATCGCGCGCATAGCCTTCGCGTCCCGCACGCAGCACCAGCACTTCTCCGGGTAGTACCCCGGTCAGCCCAACATGGCGGCCATCTCCCGAAACCAGCAGATCAGGTGGCTGCAGCGTCAAAAGCAAGACCGCACCGATACCCGCTGGCACCAGCCCCCACAGGCGCACCCTGCCCGGCCACAGCGCCAGCCACAGTCCGCCCGCCACAAACAGCAGGAAGGCCCCGCGTCCCATCGCTGGAAGGGTAGTCACCGCACCCGGCTGGCTGGCGGCAAAGTGCGCCAGTCCAAGCAGCGCATCGAGCGACTGTCCGGCAAGCCACCAGGCCGGTCCGCCAAGCCCGATTGTATCGAGCAACAGCGCCAGCGCGATCAGCGGCATGGAAACGAAAGTGGTTAGCGGAATGGCGATAACATTGGCCAGGGCCCCGTAAACCCCCGACTGGTGGAAATGAAACAGGCCGATCGGCATCAACGCCAGCTCGATCACCACCCCGGTCAGCAGCAGCATGGCAAGGTTGCGCATCATCCGCGCCAGCCAGCCCTCCTCGCGGGGGGCAAGGAAGGCCTGGATCGGAGCGGCACCATGCAACGCCACGATCGCGATCACCGCCGCAAAGCTCATCTGGAAGCTCGGCCCGACCAGCGCTTCAGGCCAGAACAGCAGGACCACAAATGCCGCCACCGCCACCATCCGCAGCGACAGCGCTTCGCGCCCCAGCACCAGCGCCAGCAGCACCAGCAGAGCAGCGATGCACGAGCGCACCGTCGGCACTTCACCGCCGGTCAGCAGGGTATAACCGATCCCAGCGATGGCCCCACCCGCCGCAGCTGCCAGCGGCAGCCGCACGCGCAAGGCCAGCCAGGGCCAAAGCGCGCCCAGCCTCATTACCATGACATAGACCGCTGCGATCACCGCGCTGACATGCAGCCCGCTGATCGACAGCAGGTGGGCAAGCCCTGAATTGCGCATCGCCTCTTCGTCTGCCTCGGAAATGGATCCGCGGTCACCACTGGCATAGGCCGCCGCAATTGTCCCTGCCGATCCCGAAAGCTGAGCGCGGACATGGGCGGATAGTGCGCGCTGCACATCTTCCAGCCCCCGGCCTTGCCCACCCGACCGAAGAATGGAAATTGGCCCAAGTGCTGCGCCGGTCGCGGCGATCCCCTGAAACCAGGCCGCGCGGGCAAAGTCATAGCCCCCCGGCAGCATCGGCGGAGCGGGCGGGACGAGCCGCGCCCGGAGACGCACCGCGGCGCCAGGACGCAGCGCGGCCTGATCCAGAGCCAGGGGCACGTTGATCCGCGCCCTGATCGCCTTTCCGCTATTCGGATCACGCGTGGCCAGCAGCAGCCGCGCCCGCCCCTCCGCAGGCTGTTCCTGGCGTGACAGGACCGTGCCGACCAACTCTGCCACTTGCGGCCGCGCAATCGGCGCTGCACCGACCAGGCTGGACTTCACCCAGACGTGGCCACAGCCCAGCGCGATAGCCAGCGCGATTGCAGCCAGCGCCTGACGCAGGAAGGGGAAAGCCCCGTCCTCGCGCAGCCATATGAGCACCCCGCCGGCCATGGCGGCGCAGGTCAGCATCAGGCCCAGCCACCACCCGGCCGATGGCAGCGCAAACCACGCGCCAATCCCGGTAGCAAAGCCCACAACCAGCCACGGCGCGCGGGCAAATCCGGCGCGCACGAGGGAGCCTTCAATGGCACTAAGTCCGCTTGCCAAGTCCACGCGCTTGCGCCAAGGGCCATGCTGCATTGCAGCGACCCCTTCGGGGGCGCTCTCAAACGGCACTTCTGGCAGGGCTTCCTGGGCCATGCCCCGACAAGACAGGATGGATCGTGTAATGGCAAGTAGCGGAGCAACAAGCGAAAAAGCGGCCGGTCGTCCGGTCGTCACCCGCTTTGCCCCCTCGCCCACTGGCTATCTGCACATTGGCGGTGCGCGCACGGCGCTGTTCAACTGGCTCTACGCCCGCCACCATGGCGGCACCTATCTGCTGCGGATCGAAGATACCGACCGCGCCCGGTCGACCGAACCGGCCATTGCGGCGATCTTTGACGGGCTGGAATGGCTGGGCCTGGCCGGCGACGAACCCGCCACCTTCCAGTTCGCCCGCTCTGACCGCCATGCTGAAGTGGCCCGCCAGCTGCTCGACGCTGGCCATGCCTATCGCTGCTACCTGACCCAGGAAGAGCTCCAGGCCCGGCGCGAAGCTGCCCAGGCCGAACGCCGCACCTTCCGCATCGACAGCGAATGGCGCGATGCCGATCCGGCGACAGCGCCCGCCGGGCAACCCTTCGTGGTCCGCATCAAGGCCCCGCGCGAGGGCGAGACGGTGATCGAGGATCAGGTCCAGGGCCGCGTCGCGGTGAGCAATGCCGAACTCGACGATTTCGTCCTGCTCCGCTCTGACGGCACGCCCACATATATGCTGGCCGTGGTGGTGGACGATCACGACATGGGCGTAACCCACGTGATCCGCGGCGATGACCACCTCAACAACGCTTTCCGCCAACTCTCGATCATTCGCGCCATGGGCTGGCCCGAGCCGACCTATGCCCACGTCCCGCTGATCCACGGGCACGACGGAGCCAAGCTTTCCAAGCGCCACGGCGCGCTGGGGGTCGATGCCTATCGCGATGAACTGGGCGTGCTGCCCGAAGCGATGTTCAATTACCTGCTGCGGCTCGGCTGGGGCCATGGCGACGAAGAAATCATCAGCCGCGACCAAGCGGTCGAATGGTTCGATATTGCCCACGTCGGCAAGAGCCCGTCGCGCTTTGATCTTGCTAAGTTGCTTAATCTGAACGGCCACTATCTGCGCGAAGCAGACGACGTGCGCCTGGCCGCGCTGGTCGCTCCGCGGATGGCCGGGCCGGTCGATGAAGCCTTGCTGGCCAAAGCCATGCCCGTGCTCAAGGTGCGGGCCAAGGACCTTAACGAGCTGGCAGCCAATGCGGCCTTCCTCTTCGCCCAGCGCCCGCTGGCGATTGAGGAAAAGGCGGCAGCGCTGCTGACCGAGGATGCCCGGGCGCTGCTGGGGCAGGTAAAGACCCGTATTGAAGTGGAAAACGACTGGACTCTCGAAAGTCTCGAGGCCAGTCTGAAGGCAATGGCGGAGGAGCTTGGCCTCGGTCTCGGAAAGCTTGCGCAACCCCTTAGGGCCGCGCTAACGGGCCAGACAACCTCTCCGGGTATTTTCGACGTATTGGTTCTGCTTGGTCGGGACGAAAGCCTGGCGCGGATTGCCGCCCAGTCGGTTCCGGCCGGTGCGGCGCAGGTTTGAAGGAGCAAGTTAGGTGGGCAACCAGGTAAAGCTGAACGCGAACGGCCAGGATCACGAATATCCGGTGCTTTCGGGCAGCGTCGGTCCGGACGTGATCGACATCCGCAAGCTCTATGGCCAGACGGGCATGTTCACGTTTGACCCGGGCTTCACCAGCACGGCCAGCTGTGAAAGCGCGCTGACCTACATCGATGGCGATGAAGGCGTGCTGCTGCACCGCGGTTATCCGATCGGCCAGCTGGCTGAACATTCCAGCTTTATGGAAGTCAGCTACCTGCTGCTCAACGGTGAACTGCCGAGCCAGACCGAACTGGGCGATTTTACCCGCACCATCACCCGCCACACCATGCTGCATGAGCAGCTCGCCACCTTCTATCGCGGGTTCCGCCGCGATGCGCACCCGATGGCGATCATGTGCGGCGTGGTTGGTGCGCTGTCGGCCTTCTACCACGACAGCACCGACATTTCGGATCCGATGCAGCGCAAGATCGCCAGCCATCGCCTGATCGCCAAGATGCCGACAATTGCGGCGATGGCCTACAAGTATTCGGTCGGCCAGCCGTTCATCTATCCGGACAACAACCTGTCCTACACCGGCAACTTCCTGAAGATGACCTTCGGCGTTCCGGCCGAAGAATATGAAGTGATCCCGGCGGTTGAACGCGCGATGGACCGGATCTTCATCCTTCATGCCGACCACGAACAGAACGCCTCGACCAGCACCGTGCGCCTTGCCGGTTCGTCGGGCGCGAACCCGTTTGCCTGCATCGCGGCTGGGATTGCCTGCCTGTGGGGCCCGGCGCATGGCGGCGCGAACGAGGCCGCGCTCAACATGCTCAAGGAAATCGGCACGCCCGACAAGATTCCACACTACATTGAGCGCGCCAAGGACAAGAACGATCCGTTCCGCCTGATGGGCTTCGGTCACCGCGTCTACAAGAACTATGACCCGCGCGCGACCGTGATGCAGAAAACCGTGCGCGAAGTGTTCGATGCGCTGAAGGTTACCGATCCGCTGTTCGAAACCGCGCTTCGCCTTGAAGAGATCGCGCTCAGCGATCCCTACTTCATCGAAAAGAAGCTGTTCCCGAATGTGGACTTCTATTCGGGCATCATCCTTTCGGCGATCGGCTTCCCGACCACCATGTTCACCGCGCTCTTCGCCCTGGCCCGCACCGTCGGCTGGGTGGCGCAGTGGAACGAAATGATCAGCGATCCAGGCCAGAAGATCGGGCGTCCGCGCCAGCTCTACACCGGCCCGACGCAGCGCGATTACGTTCCGGTGGGCAATCGCTAAACGCCGGTTCGGCGCAGCCGCAAGATTTCTTGTGCCCGGTTTCTCAAGAGAAACCGGTTGGCTGCGCCAGCTCAACACCGGCCCGACGCAGCGCGATTACGTTCCGGTGGGCAGGCGCTGATCGCCTTGCAGGACGTTACGCCAACGTCCTGCTCGACAAATTGCCGAATAAAGCAGACACTCCCTCGATCAGGCAGCCAACAACGGCGCCGATCGGGGGAGTTCTGTTATGGCCGTCATTCGTTTTCTGCTGAGCGTTATCGCCGTTCTGGCGATTGCCATGGGGCTGTTGTGGATTGGCCAGGGTCTGGGGATCATCATGTGGCCCAGTTCCAGCTTCATGCTGGCTGACCGCCAGTGGGCCGTGAACGGGGCAGTTCTGGCGCTACTCGGCGCAGTCGGACTCTGGCTGCTGCGCCGTCGTCGGACGTAGCGCCAGCAAATCAGCCGGCACATCAAGGATAAACCGCGCGCCTTGCCCGGGTGCGCTGTCTATCATCAGGTCCCCGCCCATGGCGCGGGCCAGGCGCCGCGAGATGTAAAGGCCAAGACCAGAGCCGCCATCTTCATTGCTGCGGCCGAGCCGCTCAAACTTTTCGAACACCTTGACCTGCTGCTCGCTTGAAAGGCCCGGCCCCTGGTCAGCCACCACCAGCCGTGCCCGCGAACCGGCATCTTCCAGCCGGATCCAGACCTGCGAATTGTCCGGGGCATAGCGAATCGCATTGCCAACCAGATTGAGCAGGATCTGCAGAACCCGGCGAAATTCGGCGATCGCAGGCAGGTGCTCACCCGGTTTGGGAGCGTCAATTGAGATTCCGCGCTCCTGCGCCCGTACGGTCAGGATTCCGGCCGCACGGCGGGCCACATCCGCCAGGTCGATCCGGTCCGGCGCGGTATTGAAATCATCGGATTCGACAACCTCAAGATCGGTCAGGTCCTCAACCAGCGAGAGCAGATGCTGACCTGCTGCGGCGATATCTGCGGCATAGGCAGCATATTCTTCGGCCAGCGGCCCGGCCAGACGCGTACGGATCGTTTCGGCATTGGCGATGATCCGGGCAATAGGCTGGCGCAACACAGGGGCAATGTCACGTCCAACAGGGCCAGGCTCGTTGCTGGGCATGCGCGCTTCGCCAATTGCTGGTAAGGGCGGCGAAACAGGGACAGGCAGGACCGTCTCGGAAGTCAGGCATAGTTCAAAGGCCTGAATTTCGCCCGTGACATCGGCTTTTGGGATCAGGGTGGCGCGCCATTTGCGCTCCGAACCGGGAACGCGGACCTCTGCCCCGTCAAGCAGGCGCCAATGGACCGGCTGGCGGTGCGAACTGCCCTCAACCGCGATAAAGTCTGTCCAGGGGCGTCCGACCCCGGCCAGCATTGCTTCGCACAGTTCACCGAGGTCCGAAGCCTCGGCGTTGACGGTGATGATGTTCTGTCCGCCATCCAGCACGGCGATCAGTTCAGCCACGGTCCGATCGATCGCAATGCGGCGCGCCACTGTCTCGTTCAGGTTCTCCGCCGGCAGCGGCGTGGCCTGCCAGCTAACGATGCCAATCTGGCACGAACCGGTCTCAGGATCGGGCTCAACCTCAACCCATGCCGAAATGGCATCCTGCCCGTCGGTGGCTTCCATGCGCCGCGCCAGTTTGAGGCCAAGTATGCGCGCGCGCTGAACGAGGTCACGCAGCGCCGGAATCGCGATCGGACCGGGAACATCACCGCCGCAGCGTTCCTGTAGCGTCGCCACAACTTCGTCGGCCGATGTCAGCACATCGGTCCCGTCGCACGAAGCGCGGGCCAGGAAGGCGCCGCCGGTGGTCATCGCTTAGCGGCCCACCCCCGCGAAAGAATGTGTAAGCAGCGCGGCAGCGCGGTCAGCGCCAAGGCTGCTCAACCCTTCTGGCAGGGAAACATCGGGGTGGATCGCCAGGAACTGTTCCTCAATCCCGTCGGGCCGAACGCCCGCAGCGCGCAGCGCCAGGGCAAGGCGGGCCAGCTGCCCCTCATGCGCCGCCAGCGCGGTGAGGTCGCGATCCTGGCCAGAGCCAAGCGATAGCGCCGTCAGGAACAGGCCAACCCCGGCGTGGCTGACCGCCAGTGCCGCGGTCGCCCCGCCGCCCATGCCAATCACCAGCCGCGACATCAAGCCAAGCCGGCTGCGCCCTTCGTCATAGCCGGCACGCAGCGCGGCTTCTGCCTTGGCGATCACCTCAACTTCGGCCTCAACCGTGCGCAGCACCTGCAAGATAATGTGAAACAGATCGGCCGGCAGCTCGTCGAGCGGCAATTGCATCCGGCGCTGGGCCTGGACGAACCGCGCCTGCGCGGCCAGCAGGGCCATCGCGCTGACCGCCGTGGCGTTGTCCGGGGAGGCAATCAGGGCCTGCAGCAAGGGCGATAGCACTGGATCAAGCGCAAGCCGCGCCTGCAGCCGTTCAGCCAATTGGAATTCCAGCGCCTGAGCATGAACGTGCGCCAGCAGCGCCGATCGACCGACCAATGCGGAAACTACGTGCTCAATTGTTTCCTGAGTGTATTCGCGGCGCGGCGTGCCCTGTGCATCCTCGATCGCATCAAGCATCTGCCTGACTAGATGATCGATCATCCCACGCACCCGGGCGACAATCTCGTCGTTGAACAGCGAGTGGTCATCGTTCGCCAGAAAATGCTGCAAAATCGGCCCAATTGAACCAATTACGGCATCGCCCTGCGCCAGCTCTTCGCGCAGCACGTCCTCGACGGTGGGTTCGACCCGGCCCGGTGCAAACATCTCGCTCATCCGGCAGCTCTTAGGTCAATTTTGGTTAAGATGGCGTTAGCCTTGCAGCCCCAGTAGGCCACAGGATTCCACAGGCTGCGAGTAAAAGCGCAAGTCCGTAAACAACCGGAGCAGCAAGCCCAGCCAAGAGCGCCAGAACGATCACCAGCGCCAGAAAAGCCCGGTCTTCCAACCAATATGTCCAAGGTGCCTGGGTCACACGCGGAACGATCCGTAACAGGGCCATCAGGATCAACGGCGCAAAGAACCGATCCAAGCCCGTTTGCCACGGTGTTGCCGGCGCAGCCCAGCCAATCAACAGCACCATCAGCGCATCGGTGCTCCAATCAAACAAGCTATGCCAGTTGACCCCACGGCCTGGCGGCACCACCCGGTCCGCCTCAATCCGCTTGAGCACCACGCTTGCCTCCCCCAGCAGCCAGGCGAGTGCGGCCAACCCCAGCGCAGGTCCCGGCCAGCCAAGCCAACCCGTCCCCAGCGCAAGCACCAGCAGCATCACCGCTGCCCCGGTAACAAAACGTGATCCGCTTCCAGCGTGAAGCAATGCCGGACCAAAACTGCGCACAAGCAAGCGTGCAAGGCCGCGGGTGGGATTGAACGGTCGCGCGTGCCGGATCCGGCGGCGGATCCACAGTGGTTCAAGGGCATGGGCCTGCTCTTCATTGTCGAGCAGTGTCCAGAAACCGTCACCCTGGCCGGCGGGCGGGAGCGGCCGCTGCGCCACCCCGGCCTGCAAAGCAATCCGCAAGAGCGCCGAAAAGGCGTCGCAGTCATGCGGCAGATCAGCCAAGCGTTCCACCAGACGCCCCGGGATGCGCAGGGCACCGCCACTCGCCTGGGTTGGATCAATCCGCTCAAACCCTGCTTCCACACCGGTCGCGGCCGGTTGCACCAGCACCGCCGCACCAGGTTCAAGCAAGGCAACGGCATCGCTGACCGAGGCAAACAGGCCGTCGGCCAGCGCGATCACCTCATCCATCGCGGTAACCTGGCCCAGCAGGCCATGTGGCCCCGGGATCAGCTGAAACCGTGCCCCGGCGCGCTCTGCCTCATGCTGAAGCGCGGCGATCTCTGGCGTCATCCGGTTGGCCAGGCAGAAAATCCGCTCGCAACCCATCGACAACACCAGGACCAGCTGTTCCAGCGCCACCGAAACGCCACCCACGCGCAAGGCACCGCGCGGGGCGGTACCAGTTTCCAGCATGGAGATGAGCGCGACCCGCAGTTCGGCCTCCGCAATGATCGAGTTGAGGGAAGAGCCGGCAGACTACCGGCTCAATCCGCGCGACACAAGTCGCGAGCCCTCCGATCAGGCGGCGTATTCGTCCAAAAAGGCCTTGATCCTGCGAACCGCCAGGGGGTCACCGGGCGCGGCATCCAGTGCTTCTTCAGCCAACCCGATCAGCGCATCGGCGTGAAAACTGGCCGCCAAACCTTTGATCCGCATCGCAGTAATTTGCCAATTGCCATCGCAGCGCGCCCGCCGGAGCAGGTCCACTTGCCGTGCAAGGCTGTCAACAAAAGCCTGCCGCAGTTCGGCAAACAGCGCCGCATCTTCACCAGCAGCGGCCGAAAGCGTGGCATCAAGGGATCCAACTTCGTAAGCCATGGTCAAGACCTATGGCAGGAAAGGGTTAAAGTGGGGTTTATTAGTGGCTTTTGCGTGGTAACAGGTTAACCATGACGAGAAGATCACGCATAACTGCGATCGATGCAGACATGCCGAACGGCGTGTCGCCCGAAGCCGAATCCGATCTGGACGCGTTCGTGTCTGAGGATGCGTGGTTTGAAAGCCCCGGCACGGACGATCTGGTCGAAATTGATGACAGCCCAGCCCCCCGTCGCGCCTGGTGGCCCATCGCCGCCGCCACGCTATCAATCCTGCTAATAGCGGGCTGGACGGCATTGTTTTTCATCGCGCATCAGGCGGAACTGCTCGCCGGCGGAACACCGCAGCAGTGGGCCACCTGGCTGACTGACTGGTCGGCTCCGGTGCTGCTTGTTGGGGTTTGCTGGCTGCTGGCGCTGCGACATAGCCGCCGCGAGGCCAGCCGCTTTACCGACGTCGCACGACACCTTTCTCAGGAATCTGCGGCCCTCGAAATGCGACTCAATACGGTTAACAGCGAACTGAGCCTGGCCCGTGAATTCATCGCCGCCCAGGCCCGCGATCTCGATTCGCTTGGCCGTGTTGCGGTTGAACGGTTGTCGGAACATGCCGCGCAACTCGCCACACTGGTCGCGGACAACGGCACCCGCGTTGAAACGCTCGGTTCGGTCAGCGCCGCAGCGCTGGAGAATATGGAAAAGTTGCGCGGCCAACTGCCTGTCATCGCCAGCTCAGCCAAGGATGTGACCAATACCATCGCCGCCGCGGGGCGGACGGCCCATACGCAAATCGAGGATCTGGTCACCGGCTTCAACAAGCTCAACCAATTTGGCCAGGCCAGCGAACGACAGGTTGCCGCCCTCACCGATCGGATCGACGCGGCCATTGCGGAATTCACCCGCCAGACAGAGCAGCTTGATACCATTGCCAGTGCCCGTTTCGCCGAATTGGCAGAGCGTGGCGAGGCTTTCCGCGGCGAACTGGATGCCCACGAAGTGGCGGCCTTGACCAATGTCCGCACGCGCGCCGCAGCGCTCGCCGCTGAACTTGCAGAAACGCGCAGCCTGTTGGATCGCAGCGAAGAAGAAAGCCTCTTGTCGTTGCGGTCGCGTCTCAACGCCGTCCGCGATGAAGGGTCCGCGATCGGTCGATCGCTGCGCGAGGCCGAAGCAACCGCGCTTGAAGCCTGGAAGGGTGCCACCAGCCGCTTGGTTGAAGACCTGCGCATTGCCATCAGCCAGATCAGCGAAATCGATGAGCAGGGCCTTAAGTCTGCCCGCAAGCGCCTGACCGAACTGGCCAAGGAAGCTGAGGATGTCGACCAGCGCCTGGCCGAGCGCGACCGCCTCTTCGCTGAGGAACTTGAACGCCGTCGCAGCGATCTTGCCACGCGGCATGAAGAATTCGGTGATACGCTCAAACTCCAGATG
This sequence comes from Novosphingobium sp. APW14, assembly GCF_032337075.1. Classification (NCBI taxonomy): domain Bacteria; kingdom Pseudomonadati; phylum Pseudomonadota; class Alphaproteobacteria; order Sphingomonadales; family Sphingomonadaceae; genus Novosphingobium; species Novosphingobium sp. APW14. The sequence goes on along the minus strand of NZ_JAVYAB010000003.1, from coordinate 223,110 downwards.
GATGCGCTGGACCAGGTGCTGGCGGAACGCCGCGCCGAGCAGGAAGAGCGAGCCCGCCAGATGCTGGCCTATACCACCGAGATAGCCAGCCAACTGGAAACCTTCGGCGAAAGCATGAACCAGGCGGCATCGCAGGGCAGCGCTGCGCAAAGCAATCTTGCCGCAAGCTTTGCCAATCTGGCCGAGCGCCTTGCCGCCAGCCAGGACGCCTTGGCCGTGACCGACAAGACCGTTCTGGAGCTGACCGACAATTCTGTCCGCTTGCTTGAGTTGATCCAAGCCAGTGCAACCCACGCAGCAAATGAGCTTCCGGTTGCAATGGGCGCCAGTGAAGCCAAGCTCGCTGAAATAGAACAACGCACCGCCGCACTGCGGGAAGCGGCCAAGGACGCTGAGGAACGCGGTGCCGGTCTGCTGGGGAATATCGAGCGCAGCGATGCTCTGCTCGGCGAAATCAAGGGCAAGACCGAAGACCAGGCCAATGCTTTGAGCGCAATCCAGCAAACGTTGGCGGCCACCCGGGGCGAAAGCCTTGCCTTGGCCGAACAGGCTCAGGCCGAATTGAGCACTGCGATTGAAGCGCTGATCAGCAAGGCCCGCGAAGCGGTTGGAGAGCTTGAAAGCGGTAGTGCAGGGGCAGTGAACGCACTGGCAGAGCAACTGGCCGCGCAGAGCGGTGCTGCGATTGATGCCGCGGTACGTGCGCGTACGGTTGAAGTGGCGGAGCAACTTGAAGCGGCCGCTGCACGGGCTTCGGGCGTAAGCCGTGAAGCCGCAATCCATCTGCGTGACCAACTGGCCAAGGTCAACGAATTGGCAAGCAATCTCGAACGCCGCGTGGCCCAGACCCGCGCGCGCGCCGAAGAGCAAGTTGACAATGACTTTTCGCGCCGGGTGGCATTGATCACCGAAGCCCTCAATTCAAACGCCATCGATATTGCCAAGGCAATGGACGCCGATGTCGCTGACACGGCCTGGGCAGCTTACCTGAAAGGAGACCGTGGCGTCTTTACCCGCCGCGCTGTCAAGCTGCTGGAACCGGCTGAGAGCAAAGCCGTTGCGCGTCTGTTCCAGGACGAAGCAGGCTTCCGCGAGCATGTCAGCCGCTACATCCACGATTTCGAAGCTATGCTGCGCCAGCTGCTATCGACCCGCGATGGCCATGCCATGGGCGTGACCTTACTCAGCAGCGACATGGGCAAGCTTTATGTCGTCCTGGCCCAGGCGATTGAGCGGCTGCGGAACTGAGTTAGATCCAGATACGGCGCCAACCGGCGCCGTATCCTAAATCTCGACCTGGCTGCCCAGCTCGACCACGCGGTTGGTGGGCAGACGGAAGAATTCCATAGCGCTGGCGGCATTGCGAAGCATCCAGGCGAACAGCTTTTCGCGCCACAGCGCCATGCCCGGCTTGGCCGAAGGCAGCAACGTTTGGCGCGAGAGGAAAAAGCTGGTCTTCATCATTTCGAACGGACCGCCGCAGATGTCCGAACGCTTGAGTGCAGCCGGCACGTCAGTCTCTTCCAGGAAGCCATACCGCAGCGACATCCGGTAGAAGCCCTGCCCCAGGTCCTTGACGCTGCACCGTTCCGCCTCGTCAACAAAGGGCACGTCCTGGATCGCCACAGTCAGGATCACCACGCGTTCGTGGAGCACCTTGTTGTGCTTGATATTGTGCAGCAACGCCGAAGGCACCCCCGATGCCGTGGAGGCCATGAAAATCGCCGTACCCGGCACCCGCGTCGCGCTGGAATGCGCGCTCTTGGCGAAGACCTCCATCGGGATCGCGCCTTCGGCCATTGATGCCCGCATCAGCGCCCGCCCGCGCGACCACGAGGTCAGCAGGGTAAAGATCGCCAGGCCGATAACCAGTGGCACCCACCCGCCCGAAGGCACCTTGAGCAGGTTGGCACCGAGATAGGCCATGTCGACAATGATAAAGGCCCCCACCAGCGGGGCAGCCTTCCAAAGCGGCCAACGCCACAGGCTAACCAGCACGGCCGCCAGCAGGATCGTGTCGATGAACATCGCCCCCGTCACCGCAATGCCATAGGCCGCCGCCAGATTGCTGGATGACTGGAAGAACAGCACCAGGAAGATCACCGCGATCATCAGGCCCCAATTGATCACCGGAATATAGATCTGCCCTGCGGCCGAGGCGCTGGTATGCTTGATCTGCATGCGCGGCATGAAGCCCAGTTGCACCGCTTGCTGCGTCAGGCTGAAGGCGCCGGAAATGACCGCTTGGCTAGCGATGATCGTGGCCAACAGTGCCAGGAAGATTACCGGCAGGCGCACTACATCGGGGATCATCAGGAAGAACGGATCCTTGATCAGCAACGCGGCCTGCTCAGGCGTTTGCGACAGGACCATTGCTCCCTGCCCCATGTAGTTCAGCATCAGCGCCGGCAGGACAAAGGTCATCCAGCTGACCCCGATCGGCTTGCGCCCGAAGTGGCCCATATCAGCGTACAGCGCTTCGGCCCCGGTCACCGCCAGGACGACCGAACCCATCGCGACAAAGGCCCGGAACCCATCGGTAACGAAGAAATTGATCGCGTTGAGCGGGTTGATTGTTTCCAGCACGATTTGCGGCATGGCAGCCAGGTGCATCACACCCAGCGCGGCGAGGGTCGCAAAATAGAGCAGCATGATCGGCCCGAATAGTCGGCCGACGCGCTCGGTCCCGCGCGACTGGATCGCAAACAGGCCAAACAGGATCGCCACGGCGATCGGCACAATCCAGGCTTCGAACCCCGGATTGACGTATTGCAGGCCTTCGGTGGCCGAAAGCACCGACATGGCCGGGGTGATCATCGAATCCCCATAAAACAGCGCTGTCGCGAACACGCCCAGCAGCACGAAGGGGCCGGTCCACTTGCGGTTTTCCGACTTGCGGTTGATCAGCGCGAGCAAGGCCAGACTTCCGCCCTCACCCTTGTTATCGGCCTTCATGATGGTCAGGACGTACTTGAACGTCACCACGATCATCATCGACCAGAACACCAGGCTCAGCACCCCGTGGATGTGGACCGGATCGACCTGGATCCCCGGAACGCCGTGGTGCGAGGCAAAGGTTTCACGGAAGGCATAGAGCGGGCTGGTGCCGATATCGCCGAACACCACGCCGATCGCTCCCAGCGCCAGTTTGGCGAGGCTGCCCTGGGCATGGCCCTGCCCATGCCCATGTTCGTGAGCAAACTGGGCGGCGGCAGCTCCGCTCTCGGAATTCGCGGTATCAATCATCATTGCGCCCCATGTTCGGCGAGACTCGACCCGCCCCCTGCCGCAAGGTGTGTGCGATTAGCAGTGTGTTGAAATACCCGCAACGCAGCTTAACGGGCCACGCCGGGCGCCGCCGCAGCCTGCTGCTGCGCCTGCATGGCGATAAAAGCATCAAGCCGTTGCAGCCGTTCGGCCAGGTCCGCCCGCCACGGCGCATCCTTGGGGCTGCGGGCCAGCAATTCCGCCCAAAGCCCGCGCGCCTCGGCCAGCTTGCCCGATTGTGCCAGCCCCAGACCCAGGAAGAACGGCGGCCCTGGATGTGCTGGATCGGCCTGCGCCGCACGGCCATAGGCATAGAATGCGGCCGGAGTCAGATTCCCCTCGGCGTGTCCGACAAGTGCATTGGCCATGGCCAGCCAGGCATCGGCGTTCTTGGGATCCCGCTCAACCGCGCCCAGGATCACGCCCGCGGCTTCGCCATATTGCCCATTGCGGGCCAGGGCATCGCCGATCACCATCCAGCGGTTAAGCCCCTGCCCACTTGCTTGTGCCTGGGCCAGTTGTTGCCGCGCTTCAACCAGCGCCGCACCGCTCTTGGCCGCTTGCTCCGCAGCTTGCTTGGGTGCGCCGGGAAGCCCGGGAGAGGCCTGGAAGGCATAGCCCGCAATGCCGACCAGCAGCGCAGCACCAATCGCCTCCCACCCCTTGCGCGGGGCACGAAGCAGCACGGCCAGTGCGAAGGCTGCCAGTGCAGTCAGAATAACGAGAGCCCAGGTCATGCCCCACCTCCCCGGCGCAGGCGCCGCCGCAGTACCAGACCGACAATCAGCAGCAGCACCAACGGAATGGCATACAGCGGCCAGGTCAGGCTGGTGACCCGCGGTTGATAGCTGACATAGTCCCCATACCGTTCCACCAGCCAGGCGCGGATCGCTTCGGGATCTTCGCCCGCAGCGATCCGTTCGCGCACCAGGCTGCGCATGTCTCCGGCCATCGACGCATCGGAATCAGCGATCGACTGGCTTTGGCACTTCAGGCAGCGCAGCGTCAGCATCAGCGCGTGGGCCTTGGCCTCCTGCGCCGGATCGGACAGTTGGACATTGGCATAGGGGGCCGGCGGCACGCCGTCCTGCGCCGCAGCGGGCAGCGCAAGGACCAGCGCAAAACAGGCCAGCAAGAACCGGATCATCGCGCCGCTTCCATCAGCTTTTCGCGCAGCAGCGGCAGGTGCTCTGGCCGGATTTCACCGATGTGTTGATAGTGGATGATGCCCTTGCCATCGATCACGAAGGTTTCTGGCACACCCGATGAGCCAATCCCAAGCTGGACCTCGGAGCGGTCATCCGCGCCGATCCGGCTAAACGGATTGCCATTGCGGGCCAGGAACGTGGCAACATCCTCGGGCCGGTCGCGGATCGCCACACCGGCAATCTCGACCCCTTCAGCCTTAAGCACAGCAAGCTGCGGCGCTTCGACCGCGCAGGGCACGCACCACGAGGCAAAGATGTTGAGCAACCGCGGCTTCCCATCGGCAAGATCAGCACGGGCAAGGCCCGGCCGGTCTGCCGCTGCCGGACGAAGCGTGAACTGTGGCAGCGGCTTGCCGATCATGGCGCTCGCCACTTCGCGGTCTGCCGGGCGGTAAAGCCCGATCATGACCAGGCCCACAAAGGCGGCGAACATCGCCAGCGGCAACCACAGCGTCCAGCGCGCGCCTGGTTTGGCTTTGCTCATCGGCCCTGCCTCATCCGGCGGTAAGCGATCTTGTCGCGGGCAACGAGGCGCTTCAGGTCGCTCGCCAGGCGGCCGAACAGGGCCAGCAATCCGCCCAGCGCGATCAGCACGCCGCCGTACCAGATCATCGGCACAAACGGCTTCCACCACAGCCGCAGCTGCCAGCGCCCGCCGGTCGATTCCTGACCCAGCACGGCATAAAGCTGGCCATTCCAGCGGGTCTTGAGGGCGGCTTCGTTGGTCTCGTTCGGCGGGGCCCAGAAGGTCCGCGCCGCCGGGTGCAGCTCGGTGATCGCGCCGCCCTTGTAGCTGACCGCCAGATCGCCACGCAGCGCGGTCCAGTTCGGACCGGCGACGGGTTCGATCCGCTGCAGCTGGACCTGCCAGGGGCCGACTTCAACCGCATCACCCGGCTTCACGGCCACCAGCCGTTCGGTGGTAAAGGCCACATCGCTCGCCATACCGAGCAGCGAGACCGCGATCCCGAAATGCGCGATCACCATGCCCCACAGCGGCAGCTTGACCTGACGCAGCTTGCGGCCCTTGAGCGGCAGCAGGCTGGCCACGGCCAGTGCAGCTGAAAGCGCCAGGCCCAGCGCGGGCAACAGGCCCACGGCCTGGCTCGCCGCCCAAATCAGCGTTCCAGCCAGCAGCAGCGCCGGAACGGCAATCTGTGCCCTGATCCGCTTCAGGCTATCGCGCCGCCAACGCAGCAGCGGTCCGACCGCAAGCACCAGCAACATCGGCACGGCAAAGATCGCACTGACCGGATTGAAATAGGGCGGACCGACCGAAACCTTTGCGCCCAGCGCCTCTGCCAGCAATGGGTAGAGTGTGCCAACCAGCACGATCCCCAGGATCGCGCTGAGCATGACATTGTTGAACACCAGCGCGCCTTCGCGGCTGGTCACAGCGAAGCGCTCACCCTCGGTCACGCTTGAGGCGCGCAGGCCAAACAGCACCAGCGCGCCGCCGATATTGAGCGCCAGCAGGCCCAGGATGAAGCTGCCCCGCTCCGGATCGACCGCAAAGGCATGGACCGAAGTCAGGATGCCCGAACGCACCAGAAAGGTTCCGACCATCGACATCGAGAAGGCAACCACGCCCAGCATCACCGTCCAGGCGCGCAGCGCGTTGCGGGCCGCCAGGACCGAAACCGAATGGAGCAGCGCGGTTGCGGCCAGCCATGGCATCAGGCTGGCATTCTCGACCGGGTCCCAGAACCACCAGCCGCCCCAGCCCAGCTCATAATAGGCCCAGTAAGACCCTGCGACGATCCCCAGCGTCAGGAAGATCCACGATCCCAGCACCCATGGCCGCATCGCGCGGGCAAAGGCCGGCCCCACCTCACGGGTAATCAGGGCACCGATCGCAAAGCTGAAGGCCACCGACAGCCCGACATAGCCGATGTAGAGCGGCGGCGGGTGGAAGGCGAGGCCAGGATCCTGCAGCAGCGGATTAAGCCCCGCCCCTTCGATCGCGGGTGAACTGAGGCGCGTGAACGGGTTGGATGAAATCAGCAGGAAGGCATAGAAGCCCAGGCTGACAAAGGCCTGTCCGGCCAGCGTTGCCAGCATGGTCGACTCTGGCAACCGGCGCTCCACCGCGGCGACGAAGCAGCCCGACAGGCCCATGACCATGACCCACAGCAGCATCGAGCCTTCATGGTTCCCCCAGGTGCCGGTGATCTTGTAGATCAGCGGCTTCATCGAGTGGGAGTTCTTGGCGACCAGCTCAACCGAGAGGTCGGTCTGCGCAAACAGCGTGACCAGCGCGGCGAACGACAGCGCCACCAGCACACCCTGCACCATGGCCACCGGGCGCACGATCGCACCCAGCGCGGCCCCGCGCGGGGTCAGCGCCAATGCCCCGGCGATCAGCTGGAGCGCGGCAAGCGCCGCAGCAAGCCACAAGGCAGCAAGGCCGAATTCAGCGATCATTCGGTCTCTGCAATGGCCTTGCGGGCCTGTTCGTTGGTCATGTCCTTCATCTCGCGCGGGACATAGTTCTCGTCATGCTTGGCCAGGACATTGTCGGCCAGAAAGCTGCCGTCCGGCTGGCGACGACCTTCGGCGACGGCACCCGATCCTTCAACAAACAGGTCCGGGACAATGCCCTTGAACGTCACCGGGACGCGGGCCTTGTCGTCATGGATGACAAAGCTGATCGTCACACCATCTGCAGCCGTCTTGATCGAGCCCTTCTCCACCATGCCGCCCAGCCGCACAGCGCGGCCCGCTTCGGGCGGATTGGCGGCATATTCAGCCGGCAGGTAGAAGAACGAAGCCTGGCTGCGCAGTGCCCATGCGGCAAGCGCACCCGCGCCCAGCAGCGCCACCAGCGCAATGAGCGCAAGGACCAGCCGTTGATGCTTGGCCTTCACTTGCCGCGGCTCCGGTCACGACGCGCTTCGGCGCGGCGCATCGCCAGCCACGATTGCACCACGAGTGCCAGCGTGCCGCCGATCCCCAGCGCGAAGGAAGCGGCGATAAACGGCCAGTGATCAAGGCCCTCACGCATCTTCAGTTTCCCCAAAATCATCTTGGAGCGCTTTGCGGCGCAGACGCGCATCGGCCTGGGCATTGGCCAGGATCGCCCGCATCCGCGCCAGCACCACCCCGCCGAAGATCAGCGAAAAGCCCAGACTGGCCGCCAGCAGGCCATAAAGGAACACCGGCGCCATCGCCGATTTGCCCATGGCGATGCTGGGCGGTTGGTGCAGCGAATTCCACCACAGCACCGAATAGTGGATGATCGGAATGTTGATCGCCCCAACCAGCCCGAAGATCGCGGGAATGCGGCTTTGCCCCGAACCGTTCCCACCATCGCGGTCCGCCGCTTGGGCGAGCGCGATATAGGCAAGATACAGGAACAGCAGCACCAGCATGGAAGTCAGCCGGCCATCCCAGACCCACCAGGTACCCCAGGCCGGACGCCCCCACAGCGAGCCCGTGGTCAGGCACAGCGCGGCGAAAAACGCCCCCGGCAAGGCTATTGCCCGCGCCCCGATCGCGGCTAGCGGATGGCGCCAGACCAACTCGGTCAGGCTGGCTATCGCCAGCGCCGTCCAGCCGCCCATGCCCAACCAGGCGGCGGGCACGTGGACAAACAGGATCTTCGCGGAATCGCCCTGCAACCGCTCAGCCGGTGCGGCGAGCAGAGCCCAGGTCAGCGTGATGCCAGTGATGGCCAGGCCAGCCCCCAGCAGCAACGGCGTTAACCAGCGCGCAAGACGCAGGAACCGAGCAGGATTGGCGAAGCCGTGCATGGGGTCAGTGATGCCCGAAAAATGGTCCGCGCCCTTTGGCAGGGCGCAGAGATTCGGGCAAGCGCCTAACGTCCGATCAGCGTCTGCGCCATGCTGTCGGCCACCTGGTCGGCCGAGCGGCCGCTGGCCTTGCTCTCTTCCCAAATCGCGGTCAGTCGGCCGGGGATTTCCTCCAGCCGGCGGTGCACTTCCTCCAGCGAGCTCGGCTGGTCGTGCTCGCGAGCAAGGTATTCCAGCGCAACGGCGATGATCCCGCCAGCGTTGATCACATAGTCAGGCGCATAGAGGATCCCGCGCGCGGCGAGGACCTGGCCGTGTTCGGGCCGCGCCAGCTGGTTGTTGGCCCCGCCCGCCACGATCGGCGCACGCAGCCGGGCAATCCCGGCATCGTCAAGGATCGCACCCAAGGCATTGGGGCTGAACACATCGCATTCGGTGTCCATGATCGTCTCGGCCGCGACCGCCGTCCCGCCCAGCTCGGCAGCGAGCGCCCGGGCGCGATCAGCGTTGACATCGGCCAGAGTCAGCCGGGCGCCTTCGCCGGCGAGCAGGCGGGCAACACCGCCGCCAACGCTGCCGGTGCCTTGGATCGCAACATGGACGCCGGCCAGGCTATCTGCGCCCAATTTGTGAGCGACCGCCGCCTTGATACCATAAAAAATTCCGCGTGCCGTGAACGGTCCCGGATCGCCGCCGGCCTGGCCGTTACCTGCGGCGGGCAGGCCGGTGACATGGCGGGTCTGCTGCGAAATGGCGACCATGTCTGCCTCGCTCATCCCAACATCTTCGGCAGTGACATAGCGCCCGCCCAGCGCGTCGATCGCGCGGCCAAAGGCGGCCAGCAGCTCCGGCGTCTTGTTGGCGCCCGGATCGGCCAGGATCACTGCCTTGCCTCCGCCCATCGGCAGGCCAGCCATGGCGTTCTTGTAGCTCATCCCGCGCGACAGGCGCAGCGCATCGCGCATGGCCATGGCTGGGTCGGCATAATGCCAGAAACGGGTACCGCCAGCACCGGGCCCAAGATGGGTTGAATGCAGCGCGATAATCGCTGTCAGCCCACTGGCCCGATCGCGTACCACCTCGACCAATTCGTGATCGTCGAAATCGGCTTCTTCCCAGATCGCAGGCACGCGCGTCTCCTTCTGTCCGGGGGCGAAGGATGAAAGGGGAAAATGGGGCGATCGATGGGGTTCGAACCCACGACCTCCGGTACCACAAACCGGCGCTCTAACCAACTGAGCTACGATCGCCATATCCCCCGGCACCTGCCGGACTGCGCGCTGTTAGGCAGCGCCCGCGTCCCTCGCAAGCAGCGATTGGGAGAGGCGCGCCCTCTTGCACAGGACCTGCCCGATGGGAAGCGAAAAATCGCAAGTAGCAACCATGCGTGAAATTAAATTACGTGGGCCATCTCGCCCTGTCTGGCTGGCGAATCACCATGCCTTCGCCGCATAGCAAAAGGGCGGCCAATGGCCGCCCTTCACCGATTCCAGAGGAACCTGGCTTACTTCTTGAGCGTAAGCCCGCCGAAGCGCTTGTTGAACTGGGCAACGCGGCCGCCCTGATCAAGCTGGCGGGTGCCGCCGGTCCATGCCGGGTGCGACGTGGGGTCGATTTCCAGAGCCAGCGTGTCGCCTTCCTTGCCCCAGGTGGAGCGGGTTTCGAACACGGTGCCGTCGGTCATCTGCACCTTGATCATGTGATAATCGGGATGGATATCGGGCTTCATCGTTCAATCTTTCGCTAGGGCCGGTTCCGACCGGCCTGAAAAGGAAGCGCGGCGCTTAGCCTCGCTTTTGATTCTTGTCCAGCCTGTCGGCTGTGGCCTAGCCAGCCCGCCCTCAGCCAAACCACCCGATAAAGGTACCCTGTGGGTGGTTGGGCCAGGGGCGCGGGCCGGCAATGCAAGGATAAGCCGGATGGCTCATCCTCAACAATCAAGACTCAGGCGGATCCGCGATCATGGCGGTGAACTGCACTTCGCAGGTCACCTTGCCTTCGATCGAAGCCTTGCCCCAGAACTTGCAGACCCGGGCCCGCTTCTGGACGAAGCCGACTTCGAGATCGAGCAGGACACCTGGCTCTACCGGCGCGCGGAATTTCGCTTCCTCGATCGCCATGAAGTAAACCAGCTTATTCGATCCGGCCAATTCCAGCGACTCAATCGCCAGGATTGCCGCAGCCTGGGCCAGCGCCTCGATCTGCAACACGCCCGGCATAATCGGGCGACCCGGGAAGTGGCCCTGGAAAAACTGCTCGTTAAAGCTGACCGCCTTTACTGCGTGGATGCTCTCGCCGATTTCCATCGACTTGACGCGGTCCACCAACAGCAGCGGATAACGGTGCGGCAGGGCGTTCAGGATCTGCCGGATGTCCCGGGCCGACGCGGAAGGTTCCGCGCCGGCCTGGTTCGACATTTCGCTCTCGCTCATCGTTGCCCCCCGGCCGACTTGCTTAGCGGCCTTCGGGCTGCGGACCAGCCGGAGCGGCCGGAGCAGCGGCAGGGCGATTGCCAGCCTGCTGGGCGGCCTGCTGGGCGCGCGCTTCGCGGATTTCACGCGGTTCCCAGCCCTGCGGCGGGACCAGCTGCGCGGTCGGCAGCAGGGCGTTGAGTTCGGCGACGATCTCCTCCGTCAGGTCATAGGCGTTGGCGCGGGCCAGCACGGCATTCGGCTGCAGCAGCAGGCTGACGCGGCTCTTTTCCATGGCCTTCTGCACGGCCTGGTCCAGCTTGTCTTCGATCTGCTCGTTGACGAAGGCTTCCGACAGGACGGCAGGCAGCAGGATCTGCTGGATTTCCTGCTTACCCTTTTCCTGCAGTTCCTGGATCGCGCGGGCCTGGGTCTGCAGCTGCTGCTGCAGAGCCGGCGTATTGGCTGCCTGGCGAGCCGCGTTGAAACGGTCGACCATTGGCTTGATCTGGGCTTCCAGCGCGTTGCCGCGGGCCTGGGCCTGATCAAGCTGCGGCTTGTAGGTAACCGGACGCTGCTGCGAAGCAACGCGGTAGGCATCGGTGTTGGCGATGGCTGCCTGCAGGTTGGCAACGCCGATACCCTGGACAACGTTGCTGGCCGGGGCCGCGGCAGCCGGAGCGGCGTTCTTGTTGTCCTTGTCCTTCTTCTCGGCCGAGGCAGGCTGGGCTGAAAGCGCGGCAAGCGAGATCGCGGCGACCAGCGCCGAATTACGGATCAGTTTCATTAGAATTGTGTTCCCACGTTAAAGGTGAAGCTCTTGGTATCGTCTCCGGGGCGCTTCATCAGCACCTTGGCGAAATCGATGCGGAACGGCCCGAAGGGCGAATTCCAGTTGACCCCAATGCCGACAGAGACGCGCGGGCGCGCCGAATTGCCGACAAAGACTTCCTGAAATGGACCGACGTTATTGCCCAAGGCCGTGTTCGCAGCCGAGCTAAGGCAGGTCGCCGGAGCCGGGTTAACCGCGTTGATCACCTGCGAGGTCTTGGTCGCCGTGCAGTTGGTGTCAACTTCGTCAACCTGCAGGTAAAGCTGGTTGCCGCTGGCATCGCGCGTCGGAATGAAGATCCCGTTCGGGAACGGACTTGCTTGCAGCAACGGCCGGTTGACGCCCCAGACCGAGCCGACATCAAGGAAGATCGATGGGCGCAGGCCCAGCTCGCGGGCACCGGAACCCAGCGGAATTTCCAGCTCAACGTGGCCCAGATAGTAGTACCGGCCACCCAGCGCGTCATCGATCACCGAATTGCGATCATCGATCACCAGCGGATTGCCGTTGCCATCATCGACAATCGACTGACGCAGCACGCGCGGACCGACCCCGCGGATGTCAAAGCCGCGCATTTCCGGCTCACCCAGGTAGAAGCGATCCGTCAGGCGGACAGGATCAACACCCGCGCCGCGGTTTTCAAACGACTTGATCAGCCCGCCTTCGCCGCGAACCGAGAAAATCCAGCCCTTCGCGATCGGCCAATACTGCGAAGCGTTGGCGCGCAGGCGGCCGTATTTCACCGAACCACCAAGACCGGCAAATTCCGCAGTCACCGAGGCTGCCCGGCCGCGCGAAGGCCGGATGCGGCTATCGAGCGTGTCGTAGATCAGCGACATGCCAAGGATCGAGCTGGTGCGATTGCCGATGGCTTCACACAGGTAACGACCCGCCAGCAGCGCATCGCATTCCTGCACGCCCGGGGTTACCCGGTCGGTAAAGAACTGGCCGCGATCAAGCGTCACATTGTCGACGTTGAAAGTGTAGCTGCCAACCGCCGAGACATATTCCGTCAGCGGCACACCAGCGCGCAGCTGGAAGCCGGTGGTGGCTTGCTTGTAAGTCGTGTTGCGATCGTTGTTCAAGTAGTTGAAGCTGTTGTAATCGCGGCGATAGACGTTGAAGCCCAGCGACACGTTGCGATCGAACAGATAGGGTTCGGTAAAGCTGACTTCGGCGCTCTTCGAATAGTTCGAATAGCTTAGCGAAAGGCCAATGGTCTGGCCGCGGCCGCGGAAGTTGCGCTGCTGCACCGATCCCTGGAAAATCAGCTTTTCAAGGCTCGAATAACCAGCCGAAAGCTGCAGTTCCCCTGTGGGTTTCTCTTCAACGTTGGCTTCCAGAACGATCCGATCGGGTGCCGAACCCGACTTTTGCTCAATTTCAAACTTCTCCTGGAAGTATCCAAGCGAGTTGATGCGGCTGGTCGAACGCTTAACCTGCAACGAGTTGAAAGCGTCTCCTTCAGCGAGACGGAACTCGCGCCGGACCACCTTGTCCTGGGTCAGCGTATTGCCGTTAACGTCGATCCGCTCGACATAAACGCGCGGCGCCTCGGCGATCTGGAACGTGATGCCCATCGAGAGGTCATCCTTGTTACGATCGTAACTCGGACGGACATCGGCGAAGGCATAGCCAAAGGCACCGGCGGTATCGTTGAGCTTTTCGATGGTGTCTTCCACCATCTTGGCGTCGTACCAGTCACCCTTTTTCATTGGCAGCTGGGCGGCCAGGCGATCACTATCGAAGTCACGCAGCTGACTGTCGACCTTGACCTCACCAAATTTGTAGCGCTGGCCTTCTTCGACCACGTAGGTCAGGATGAAGTCCTTCTTGTCCGGCGTCAGTTCGGCGACCGCCGAAATGATGCGGAAATCAGCGTAGCCCTTGGTCAGGTAGAACTGACGCAGCTTCTGCTGGTCAAACGCCATCCGGTCCGGGTCATAGCTGGTGCCCGAACTGAAGATCTTGGTCAGCCCGGTTTCCTTGGTGACCATTTCATCCTTCAGATCACCATCGTCAAACTGTTCGTTGCCGATGATGTTGATCTTGCGGACTTTGGACTTGGGGCCTTCCTGGATTTCGAACACGATATCGACGCGGTTCTGATCCAGCAGCACCATCTTCGGCTCGACCTGCGCCGCAAAGCGCCCCTGGCGCTTGTAAAGCTCGATGATACGGGCAACGTCAGCGCGGACCTTGGAACGGGTGAAAATCTGGCGTGCTGCCAACTTGATTTCGGGGAGGATCTTGTCCTCCTTCAGCCGCTTGTTCCCCTCCAGGATAATCCGGTTGATCACCGGGTTCTCCTTGACGGTGATCGTAACGTTGCCGCCATCGTTGCGCAGCTGCACATCGGAAAACAGCTCGGTCGCAAACAGGTCCTTCAGCGCACCGTCAGCGGCCTGCTGGCTGTATGGCTGTCCGATCCGCAGCTTGATGTAAGAGCGGATGGTATCGGGTTCGAGCCGCTGCGAACCGGTGACCGTGATCGACTGGATCGGGGCGGCTGCTTCGGTTGCGGCGACGGGTGCCTGCTGCGCCAGCGCGGCTTGCGGCAAACCGCCAAGGATCGAAGTGCCCAGCAGTGCCGCGGCAATGCGAAGGGAATACTGACGATGGCTGGCAATTCGGTTCTTCGGCACGGCAGTTCCCGTCTAGATGCTCAACGCCCTCGCCCACCCCAGGCGATAACGCGGGCGCGCTACTGGCAGTTCGCCGCCATTGCCCGATGCAGCCACGCCGATCAAGCAAACTTCCGGCGTTTTGCCCGTAGTTTTACCCTACTCTACGCCTAGCCGCCGAAGATCGACAGCGAGGCAATGTCGTTCAAGGTGACGAACAGCATCAGGGCCAGCATGAATGCCAGGCCGGTGCGGAACGCCCACTCCTGACTGCGCGCACCCATCGGCTTGCGACGGACAGCTTCTGCCGCGTACATAGCCAGGTGCCCGCCGTCGAGCGTGGGGATTGGCAGCAAGTTAATGAATGCCAAATTAATTGAGATCAGCGCGGCGAAAGAGACGAACGAAAGCCAGCCGAGCGAGAACTGCTCGCCAGAGAATTTCGCGATCTTGATTGGCCCACCCAGCTCATCCAGCGGACGCTCACCCGTGACGATCTGGACCAGTCCTGCGGCCATCGTGCGGATGATGCCCATCGATTGATCGAGCCCCGTGGCGACAGCCGTGATCAGACCAACATCCTGAAACTCCATCGCTGCCGGGCGAATACCCAGCAGGCCGCGACGGATCTCGTTGCCAAAGCGGTCCTTCTGCACGTCGGTGGCAAGCTTGACCGGCTGGACGAAGCTGACCCCGCCGCGCTCGGCCGCAAGGGTGATGGTCCGGCCAGGATAGAGCGCAACACGTTCGGCAATGTCCATAAAGCTGTCGACCCGGGCACCGTCGACCGCGACAATGCGGTCACCGGTCTTGAAGCCGGCAGCCTCGGCCGCCGAACCCTTCGAAAACGCGCCGATCACCGGTGCGGCCGTTGGCACGCCATAGGCCAGGTTGAAGGCTGCGAAGATGCCGACAGCAACAAGCAGGTTCGTTAAGGGCCCGGCAAGCACGATCAGCGCGCGTTGCCACAAGGCTGCATACTGGAACATGCCGCGCTTTTCTTCCGGCGTGGCCTTGGCCGCTTCCGGATCGGGCACCGACGTCGCGTTCATGTCGCCCGCGAATTGCACGAAACCGCCCAGCGGCCAGGCCGCCAGCCGCCAGCGCGTGCCGCGCTTGTCGGTCCATCCCGCCAGTTCCTTGCCGAAACCGATCGAGAAGACATCGGCCTTCACTTTGAAGGCCCGCCCGACCAGATAATGCCCCAGCTCGTGCAGGACGACCAGCGGCCCCAGCACCAACAGGAAGGCACCGATCATCATCAAGACTGAGGGGGATTCGCTCACGGCCTTAGCTTCTCCAGAAAACCGCGGGCTTCAGCCCGGGCTGCAGCATCGACGGCCATGACATCGGCCAGCGAAGCGGGTGCCGGCGGGATATAGCGTGCCAGCACCTGCTCCACCAATACAGCAATACGCGTGAATGGAAGCTTGCCGTCAAGGAACGCGGATACCGCAACCTCGTTGGCGGCATTGAGCACGGCCGGGGCCGCCCCGCCAGCCTCTGCCGCCGCGCGGCACAAGCGGGTGGCGGGAAAGCGCTCCTCGTCCGGTGGGCGGAAGGTCAATTCCCCGATTGCTGCCAGATCAAGCGGCGCCAGCGGCGTGTCCATGCGGGCCGGCCAGGCCAGACACGAAGCGATCGGCACCCGCATATCTGACGGCCCCAGCTGCGCCAGTGTCGACCCGTCGCGATATTCGACCATTGAGTGGATCACCGACTGCGGGTGGACAATGATCCGCAGCTTCTCGAGACCAACCGGGAAGAGATGATGCGCCTCGATCAGTTCAAGGCCCTTGTTGAACATGGTCGCGCTGTCGACGCTGATCTTGGCGCCCATCGACCAGTTGGGATGCTTGATCGCCTGAGCCGGGGTCGCGTCGTGGAGCTGTTCCAACGTCCAATCGCGGAATGGCCCGCCGCTGGCGGTCAGGATGATAGAGCGGACATGATCGTAACTATTGCCGGCAAGGCACTGAAAAATAGCATTATGCTCGCTGTCGGTCGGCAATAGCGTGGCACCACTGCGGGCAACCGCCGCGGTCATCACCTCACCTGCGGCAACCAGTGCTTCCTTGTTGGCCAGGGCCACCGTGCGTCCCTGCTCGATCGCCGCCATGGTCGGAGCCAGGCCGGCACAGCCGACAATGGCCGCCACCGTCAGGTCGGCGGGGCGCGCCGCGGCTTCTACCAACGCCGCCTCACCGCCAGCGGCAGCAATCGCCGTACCCGCCAGTGCCGCACGCAGCGCCGGCAGCGCAGCTTCATCGGCAACGACGGCAATCTCGGCCGAAAACTCACGCGCCAGCTTGGCAAGGTCGGCGGCACTGCCGTTCGCGGTCAGCGCCACGACCCGCCACTGCCCCGGCTGGCGCCGGATCAGATCGAGCGTGGAGGCACCGATCGATCCGGTTGCCCCAAGGACGGAGATCCTGCGCATTACAGGACAGTCAGCGCCGCCAGCAGCGCGGCCAGGAAGCTGACCGCGATCAGCCCGTCGACACGGTCGAACAGGCCGCCATGGCCGGGGATCAACTTGCCTGAATCCTTCACCCCGGCACGGCGCTTCATCCAGCTTTCAAAGAAATCACCGGCTTGGGCCACCACAGCAACCAGCACCGCCAGCCCCAGCACCTGCCACCAGGCCGGAGTTGCATCGCTGAGCTTGGCAGAGAGGGTCAGCACGGCCAGCGCGCCCAGAATGCCACCCAGCAAGCCCGCCCAGGTCTTGGAAGGGCTGATTGCCGGGGCAATCTTGGGCCCACCCAGTGCGCGGCCGGTGAAATAGGCTCCAATGTCGATTGCCGCGACTAGGGCGATCAGCGTCAGCACGTCGGCAAAGCCGCGTTCGCCTTCGCGCATCAGCATCAGCATGGCTGCGGCCGGGGCCAGGTAAAGGATGCCTGCCAGCGTCCAGGCCGTCTCGCGCAAAGGTGATGGGTTAAGCGCCCGCACCAGCGCGCGCCATTCGTACAGCACGCCGCCGGCCACGATCATCGCAAAGCCAGACCAGACCCAGCCCCCCAGCCATAACGCGGTCAACGATATCGCAACGATGACGACGGCTGAGACCGCCCGCACCGGCAGGTCGGAATTCTTGCCCTTAGCGTCCGCCATAGCGCCGCTCCCGTTGGCCAAAGGCCTCCAGCGCCGCGCGCAGGTGGTCCGGGGTGAAATCCGGCCAGAGCACGTCAGTGAACCACATTTCGGCATAGGCCGCCTGCCACAGCAGGAAGTTCGACAGCCGTACTTCGCCAGAGGTGCGGATCAGCAAGTCGAGCGGCGGCAGCCCCGCAGTGTCAAGCTCCGCCTCAATCGCCGCGGGGGTGATCGGCCCCTTGCTGGCAGCCTTGGCAGCGGCGCGGGCAATCTCATCCTGCGCACCGTAATTGAGCGCGATGACCAGGGTCGTACCGTCGTTGCCCGCCGTCCGCGCCACCGCATCGTCGAGCAGCGTCACCACATCGGCTGGCAGTGCCGAGTGATCGCCAATGATCCGCAGCTGCACATTGTTGGCCACGAATTCGTCGATATCCGCCACGATATAGCGCTTGAGCAGCCCCATTAGGGCCGAAATCTCATCTTCCGGCCTGCGCCAGTTCTCGGTGCTGAAGGCGTAAAGCGTCAGCGCTTCGAGGCCCATCTCGCGCGCCGCACGCACCAGGGTGCGCACGGCTTCCACCCCGCGCTGGTGCCCTACGGCGCGCGGCAGGTGGCGCTTTTTGGCCCAGCGCCCGTTGCCATCCATGATGATGGCGACGTGACGCGCGCCGCACGAGGCGCGCCCATCCGTCACTTGCCGAGGATTTCCTGTTCCTTCTGAGCCGCGACCGTTTCGACATCCTTGATCATGTCGTCGGTCAGCTTCTGGACCTCGGTTTCACCGCGCTTGCGATCGTCTTCCGAGATTTCCTTCTTGGTTTCATCGGCCTTGAGCGCGTCGATCCCGTCGCGGCGCACATTGCGGATCGCGACGCGGGCCTTCTCGGCATAGGAATGGACCAGCTTGGCCAGTTCCTTGCGGCGTTCCTCGGTCAGGTCGGGGATCGGCAGCCGGATATTGTTGCCATCGTTGATCGGGTTGAGGCCCAGGCCCGCCGAGCGGATCGCCTTTTCAACCGGCGCAATGTTCGACTTGTCCCAAACCTGCACCGACAGCAGCCGCGGTTCCGGCGCCGAAACGGTCGCTACCTGGTTGAGCGGCATCTTGCTTCCATAGACCTCAACGGTGATGGGATCGAGCAGCGCCGTGTTGGCGCGGCCCGTGCGCAGGCCGCCCAGATCGCTGCGCAGCGATTCCACGGCGCCCTTCATGCGGCGTTCGAGATCGGCCTTATCGTACTTGGCCATGGTTCTAACCCTTCTTCACGATAGTTTGCGTCCCCGTCCCGCCGAGCACCTTGGCCAGGTTGCCCTTTTCGCGGATCGAGAAGACGACGATGGGAATGTTGTTGTCACGGCACAGGGCGACAGCACTGGCATCCATAACCTTCAGGTTATCTGCCAAAACAGTATCGTAATCCACTGTATCGTAACGCTTTGCCTGCGGATTTGACTTGGGGTCGCTATCATAGACCCCATCGACCGAGGTGCCCTTGAACAAGGCATCGCACCGCATCTCGGCGGCGCGCAGCGCGGCCCCGGAATCGGTGGTAAAATAGGGTGCGCCAACCCCGGCGGCGAAGATCACCACCCGGCCCTTTTCAAGGTGGCGTTCAGCCCGCCGACGGATGACCGGTTCGCAAACCTTGTCCATCTCGATCGCGGACTGGACACGGGTCGGAACGCCCAACTGCTCCAGCGCGTTCTGCATGGCCAGCGCGTTCATCACTGTGGCCAGCATGCCCATGTAATCGGCCTGCGCGCGGTCCATCCCCTTGGCCGCACCAGCCATGCCGCGGAAGATGTTGCCGCCGCCGATAACCAGACAGATTTCAAGGCCAGATTCCTTGGCCGCTTTCACCTCAGCCGCCAGTTCGGCAACGAATTCGGGATCAATGCCGAACTGCTGCTGGCCCATCAGCACTTCGCCTGAAAGTTTCAGGAGGATACGCTTATAGGGCTGGGTCATGGGCTGGATATCGCTCTCACAGGGGTTTGGGCGGCCTTATACCGAGGGCTGCCCAATGCCAAGCCATGAGGCACTGCAACCACCCGGCAAAGGCGGTTGCTCAGCCCATCGGATAGCGGATCTCCTTCGACACTTTGTCGATCGCTTTCATCACATCGTCCGACAGGATCAGATCGCCGGCAGCAAAGATGTCATCAAGTTGATCCTCGCGCGTTACGCCAACAATGGTCGAGGCCACAAAGTCGTGCTGTTTGGACCAGGCGACAGCCATGGTGGTCGGGCTCATCCCGGCTTCCGCCGCAATCGCCATGAATCGCTCGGTCGAGGCCAGCGAACGCTCATTCACGAAGCGCTTGGCCATCACCTGCTGGCGGCCTTCCATCCCCAGATAGCTTGAGAAGCGCGCGCCATCGGGGCGTGCACCGGCCTGATACTTTCCGCTCAGCACCCCACCGGCAATCGGCGAATAAGGGATCAGGCTGACCCCTTCCTTGCGACAGACCTGAGCCAGCTCATCCTCGAACCGGCGGTTGTTGAGGCTGAAATTGTTCTGGATCGTCTGGTAACGCGCCGTGCCAAGCCGTTCGGCCGTGGCGATCGACTTCATCAGGCCCCACGAAGTTTCGTTCGAGCAACCGCTAATCCGTACTTTCCCCTCGCGAACCAGCTCGTCGAGCACTTCCATCGTTTCATCATAGGGCGTGTCGTGATCGGGCCAGTGGGTCTGGTAAAGATCGATGTAATCGGTCTGCAGCTTGCGCAGGCTTTCCTCGACCGCAGTGATGATGTTGCGGCGATCCAGCGCCGTCATGCCCGACCGCTTGGGGCTTTTGAACCAGACATGGCTGGGGCCGGAAACCTTGGTCGCCATAATGATCGCATCGCGCGGCTTGGTCTTCATCCAGCGGCCCACGATCTCTTCGGTGCGCCCCACCCACTTGGGATCGGGCGGCACCGGATAGCCCTCGGCCGTGTCATAAAAATTGATCCCGAAATCAAAGCACTTGTCCAGGATGCGGTGGGCAGCAGCCTCGTCCGTCTGGCTGCCGAAGGTCATTGTCCCCATGCAGATATCGGTGACGGTAATAGCCGATTTGCCAAGGCGGCGGGTTTGCATCGAATTCTCCCTGATCCTGTTTGAGACATTGATGGCTTGCCCAGTCGGCTCGCGTCAACTGCGCACAAACAAAAAGGGCCCGCCTTGCGGCGAGCCCTCTCTGTTCGTGTCCGGGACCAGCCCGGCAGCAAGCCTTAGTTCAGGCCAGCAGCAGCGGCCACTTCGGCCGCGAAGTCGCTGACTTCCTTTTCGATGCCTTCGCCGAGCTGGAAGCGAACATAGTCCTTCAGCACGATCTTGGTGCCGGCGGCCTTACCAGCCTGCTCAACCACCTGGGCAACCGGGGTCTTGTTATCCATGACGAACAGCTGGCTGAGCAGCGCGTTGTCCTTGGCGAACTTGGCAACCGCGCCATCGACCATCTTGGCCTGCACTTCAGCCGGCTTGCCGCTCTCAGCAGCCTTTTCGGCTGCAATCTTGCGCTCGCGCGCAATCATGTCGGCATCAAGGCCATCAGCATCGAGCGCCTGCGGGAAGGCCGCCGCGATGTGCATGGCGATCTGCTTGCCCAGCGGCTCCAGAACGTCGGCACCGGCATCCGATTCGAGCGCAACGAGCACGCCGATCTTGCCGAGCATCGGCGCGGCAGCATTGTGCATGTAAGGCACGACCAGGCCGTTGCTGACCGAGACGGTCTTCATGCGGCGAACCTGCTGGTTCTCGCCGATGGTCGCAACGTTGTTGGTCAGCGTGTCAGCCACGGTGCCGCCGCCCGGATAGGCAGCAGCCTTCAGCGCTTCAACGTCATCCGAACCGAGGCCCAGCGCCGCTTCGGTGGTCTTGCGCACAAAGTCCTGGAACTGGTCGTTCTTGGCGACGAAGTCGGTTTCCGAGTTGACCTCTACGGCCACACCCTTGGTGCCGGCAACAGCCACGCCAACCAGGCCTTCAGCGGCGGTGCGGCTGGACTTCTTGGCAACCGCGGCAAGGCCCTTGGCGCGCAGCAGGTCAACGGCGGCTTCCATGTCGCCATTGGTGTCGTCGAGCGCCTTCTTGCAATCCATCATGCCGGCGCCGGTGCGCTCGCGCAGGTTCTTCACGTCAGTGGCGGTGTAAGCCATTGAACTGGTCCTTCTTGAATGGAACTGGCGGCCGGGACCATTGGCCCCGGCACGCTACAGGTTTGTGACTGAAGCTGTCCCGGAAGGGCTCAGGCTTCGGTCGAAGCTTCTTCAGCGGCGACTTCAACCACGGCTTCTTCAACCGGGGCTTCTTCCATCGCACCGATATCGACGCCCGAATTCGCGACGCCTTCGCGGCGGCCCTTGGTGGCAGCAGCGGCAACGGCTTCGCAGTAAAGGCGGATAGCGCGGCTGGCATCGTCGTTCGCCGGGATCGGGAAGGCGATGCCATCAGGCGAAACGTTCGAATCGAGGATCGCGACGACCGGGATACCCAGGACGTTGGCTTCCTTGATCGCCAGTTCTTCCTTGTTGGCGTCGATCACGAACATCACGTCCGGGATGCCGCCCATGTCACGGATACCGCCCAGCGACAGTTCGAACTTGTCACGCTCACGCGTCAGCTGAAGGACTTCCTTCTTGGTCAGACCAGCCGTGTCACCCGAGAGCTGCTCTTCCAGCGCCTTAAAGCGCTTGATCGAGCCCGAGATGGTCTTCCAGTTGGTGAGCATGCCGCCCAGCCAGCGGTGGTTGACATAGTGCTGGCCCGAAGCGCGGGCAGCCTGGGCGATCGGTTCCTGCGCCTGGCGCTTGGTGCCGACGAACAGCACCTTGCCGCCAGCCTGGACAGTGGCCGAGATGAAGTCGAGCGCACGGGCCATCAGCGGAACGGTCTGCGACAGGTCCAGGATGTGGATGCCGTTGCGGGCGCCGAAGATGTACGGCTTCATCCGCGGGTTCCAGCGGTGGGTCTGGTGGCCGAAGTGGGCACCGGCTTCGATCAATTGCTGCATGGTGACGACGGGAGCCGCCATAGGTAATTCCTTTCCGGTTTACTGCCTCTGGAAAGCTGGGACCGTGCGGAGCTCCCGCTGCGGAACCGGTATGTGTGCTTTCCATGTGGATTCGCTGTCACCAGAGGGAATCCCTGGATCAAGCGGAGCCGCCCTTAGTGCCTGTATTCCGCAGAATCCAGCCCAAAAGCACGAAGCCACGCCATCAGGCGCAAAAAACCCGCTTGACAGGATGGAACAAAACAGGAACATTGCGACTCACCAGCTGGCAGTCGCTGTTCAGGTGGATGACTTATCAACAAGCTGTCCACAGGGCAATCCATGTCTTGCGGGCCAGGCCTGAAACGAAGGAACGACACGATGACCGCGGTTCTGATCCTGGCCCTTACCGTTCTGGCACTCTCTTCGGGTGCGATTGCCTCCACCTGGCAGCGTTACGGGCAGGCAGCGATGACCGCCCGGCAGGACCGGCGCGATTGCCCGCTGACCCGCGAAGTGCGTTTCCAGATTGTGCAGTATGGCGCGAAGCCCGGCGGGCAGGTTATCGCCCTGCCGATCAAGCCTAAGGCTGTTCCGGCCTATCAGCAGCCGCTGCGCGCTGCCGCGTAACCCGGGTATAGATCGCCATGCCCACCGGCAGCAGCGCCAGGTAAACCACGCAGAACGCCACCAGGGTCCACCATGGCTCGGTCAACAAGGCCGCGCCTACCAGGCCGAACAAGGCCAGGACTTCGAGGCGGACCGAACGGCGCGGGCGCAAGCGCCCCCAGGTCAATGTTGGCAAGGCAGAGATCAGCAGGAAGCCGACAAAAACCAGCCAGCCACCAACCAGCAGCGGGTTGCGCAGTTCTTCACTACCCGTCGCAATCCAGAGATACATCGGCAGGAAGGCCAGCCCGGCCCCCAGCGGGGCGGGAACGCCGGTCAGGAAGCCGGCCGCCTTGCGCGGCTCATCCGCCATATCGATCCGGGCATTGAACCGGGCCAGCCGCAGCGCACAACCGATCGCAAAGGCCAGCGCCGCGAACCAACCCAGCCGCGGCAGGTCTTGCAGCGACCACAGGAACAGCACCAGCGCCGGCGCCACCCCGAACGAAACATTGTCGGCTAGGCTATCCAGCTCTGCCCCGAACCGCGATTGCGCCTTGAGCAGGCGGGCAATCCGGCCATCGATGCCGTCCAGCACCCCGGCAACCACGATCGCCAGGATCGACTTCTCCCACTCACCAGTGATGGCAAAGCGGATCCCGGTCAGCCCCATGCAAAGCGCGGCGGCGGTGATCGCATTGGGCACCATGGCCCGCAATGTCAGTCCCCCGCGCAGCATGGGATCGGTCACTGGCTGATGCCCTCAATCAAAGGCACCTGTCCGATTTCGGCCAGCACGGTTTCCCCGGCCACGATTTTCTGGCCCATCAGCACCCGCGGCTCCGTCCCGGCGGGCAGGTAAACGTCAACCCGGCTGCCAAAGCGGATCAGGCCAACGCGCTGGCCGGCAGCAAGCATGTCACCCGGTTTGACGAAAGGCACGATTCGCCGCGCGATCAGACCGGCAATCTGGGTAAAGCCAATCGCCACCCCATCGCCGCGCTCGATCAGGATGTGCTGGCGCTCGTTCTCTTCGCTCGCCTTGTCGAGATCGGCGTTCATGAACTTGCCCGGCATATAGACCACCCGGCGCACCGTACCGCCAATCGGGGCGCGGTTGATGTGGACATCGAACACCGACATGAAGATCGAGATCCGGGTCACCGGACCGGGCGCCAGGCCGCGGGTGCCGCTGCCATCGTCCATCACCAGCTCGCGCGGCGGCTCAACCTGCTGGATCAGCGTGACCAGGCCATCGGCCGGGGCAACGATAAAGCGATCGTCCTGCGGCGTGACGCGAACCGGATCGCGGAAGAAGGCGCAGATCCCCAGCACCAGGAAGCCCAGCGGCCAGGCCAGCGTTTCCCAGGCAAAGAACGCGGCGGCGGCACTGGCAACCCCGGCAATCGCTGCAAACTTGTGCGCTTCGGGGTGGATGCGCGGCCATTGCCAGGTGGCTTCACCCCGCCCGCGGTTGTCGAGAATCTCATTGGCCATGGATCAGGCTACCTTGCGCACGAAGACGGTGCCAGCAGAATAGCCTGCGCCGAAGGAACAGATCAGCGCGGTATCGCCCGCCGTCAGATCGCTGTTGTGAAGATGGAAGGCAATGATCGAGCCTGCGCTCGAGGTATTGCCATAGGTGTCGAGCACGGTCGGGCTTTCATCCTCGTCCGCTTCATGCCCCAGCACGCGCTGCGAAATCAGTCGGTTCATCCCCGAATTGGCCTGATGCAGCCACAGCCGGCGCAGTGAAGTCGGATCGATTCCCAAGTCACCGGCATGTTCGACGATCATGGTTGCGACCATCGGCACCACTTCCTTGAACACCTTGCGCCCTTCCTGGACAAACAACTTGTCCGGCGTGCCGATGGTTTCCGGTGTGGCAAAATTCAGGAAGCCAAAATTGTTACGGATATTGTTAGAAAACACCGTTTTCAGACGGGTTCCGACAATTTCCCAATGCCGCGCGGGGGCAATATCCTTAGCCTCGACCAGCACGGCGGTCGCCACGTCACCGAAGATGAAGTGACTGTCGCGGTTCTTCATGTTGTTGTGACCGGTGCAGATTTCCGGGCTAACCACCAAGACCGAGCGGGCATTGCCGGCGCGGATGAAGTCGGCCGCGGTCTGGATGCCAAAGGTGGCCGAAGAACAGGCCACATTCATATCAAAAGCAAAGCCTTCGATCCCCAGCGCCTGCTGGATTTCGATCGCCATGGCCGGATAGGGCCGCTGCATGTTCGATGCAGCGCAAAGCACGGCGTCCACATCCTTGGGATCACGGCCGATCGACTGCAGTGCATCCAGCGCCGCCTTCACACCGATCTCAGCCATGATCGAAATTTCGTCGTTCGAGCGCTCCGGCCAGCGCGGCCCCATGCATTCGGGATCGAGCGTGGACGCCTTGCTCAACACATGGCGCGACTTGATGCCGCTGGCCTTTTCGATGAACTCCGCGGAACTGGGCTGCAGTTCCTGCACTTCCCCCGCTGCAATGGCTGCCGCGTTGCGGGAATTGTGGAGTTCCACATAGGCGTTGAAGCTGACAACCAGCTCTTCATTCGAGATCGTCTCGGGCGGGGTGTAGAGGCCCGTGGCCGAGATCACAGGGGTGATTTCCTTCATGGCGGGGCTTCCTATCGGGCAGGAAGGCACACGACAAGTCGATTGGCCCATTGACAGCACGCTCCACCTTGTCCAAAGGCGCGCTCTCTCGGCCGGACGGTCCCCTCGGGGGCCACATTCCGGGGAAACCCGGCACCGGCAATTGGTGTGGACAGGTGGCCGAGTGGTTAAAGGCAGCAGACTGTAAATCTGCCCGCGCAAGCGTACGCTAGTTCGAATCTAGCCCTGTCCACCACCATCCCCTAGTGAGCCACCAACAGACAGGGGATTCGCCACATGAGCCGCAATCGTGACACCAAGCCCAGCCGCGCCCTGCGTGGCCGCGCGGGCCGCATGCAGGGCGGGCGCGGTTCGGGCCGGGCCAGTGCCGGGGCGGTGCGGCTGTGGGGCCGCCACGCGGTCGAAGCCGCACTCAAGAACCCGGATCGCAACCACCGCAAGCTTTGGGCAACCCGCGAAGGCATTGCCTCGCTTGATGGCGAACTGCCCGCCGATTTCCCGGTCGAATATGCCCAGCCGGCTGACCTGGCCCGGCTGGTCGCGCGCGATGCGCCGCATCAAGGGCTGGTGCTCGATTGCGATGCGCTGGAGGATGTCTTCCTTGATGAGGTACTGAGCAGCGACCCGGCCCGTCCGCTGGTGGTGCTCGATCAGGTTACCGATCCGCACAATGTCGGCGCCATCATGCGCTCAGCTGCGGCCTTCAATGCGGCCGCAATTGTCACGCAGGATCGCCATGCCCCGCCCGAGAGCGGCACCCTGGCCAAAAGCGCTTCGGGCGCGCTGGAAGTCGTGCCGTGGATCCGGGTGGTCAACCTGGCCCGCGCGCTCGAGGAAATGGCCGAGGCAGGCTATTGGCGCATCGGCCTGGACGGCGAAGGCAAGGCCACCCTGGCCGAGGCCCTCCCCGTCGGCCCGATCGCCCTGGTACTGGGTGCGGAAGGCGAAGGCATGCGCCACAACATCATGCAGCACTGCGATGCGATTGCCCGCCTTCCGATGTCCGGCGCGGTGGAGAGCCTCAACGTTTCGAACGCCGCAGCGATTGCGCTTTATGCCCTGGCCACCCGCCCGCAGGATTGACGCGCTATTCGACCGTGACCGTGGTTGTTATGGTGACTTTTCTGGCAACAGGCTGACCATTTTTGTCGGTATAGGGTTTCATCCTCCGGCCGTCGACACAGACATTGGTCATTCGACCGGCCTGTGAGGCGGCGGCACCTTCCATCGTCACCTTGCAGCCGGAAACTTCACCGCTCTCTGCCACGCTGTATCCGATCTTCACCATTCCAGGTTCAGGTCCGCTACCCAACGGGAGCACCCAGCGCACCCGGTTTGCATACTCCCCGTCTTTGGGTCGGCCTTCCGCGTCGACCGCAGGGCGGAACCGAGCCCGACGTGTGACCAGCGAGCAGGTTGCTTCATCCAGACTGGCAGAGCCGCTGGATGCCTTGATCGTGCACTCCGAAACGCGCCCCTCTTTGTCTACACGAAGCGAGAATCCGGTTGCGCCTTGCTCGTTCGCTCGCATGGCCGCGGCAGGGTAGTCCAAGGTCGTTACCCAGGCGGCAGGGTTGCCGAGCGGCATCGGTCCGCGCGGATCAGCTGCATCGCGCGGCAACACTATAGTCTCCACCGCCGGCGGCGGAGCAGTAAGTGGCGCGGCGGCGGCCTGAAGCATGAGGAGATTGGCTAATAAAGTCATGCCTTTGTGATAGACGCGCCGCAGGCCTTGGCAAGCAAAACCGCGACTGCCTTGCTCCTTTCGCTATCGCGCCATAAGGACCGCCCATGGCCCACCCCGTTTCGCCCCTTGCCCGCCCCTTCCCCGCGATCCCCGCGATTGCCGGGGTCACCCCGCGCGTCGCGCGTGCCGGTTACAAGGACTGGGGCCGCTGCGACCTGACCTTTATCGAGCTGGCCGAAGGCACCGCCGTGGCCGGTGTGTTCACCCGCAATGTCTGCTGCTCTTCCGAAGTCGAACTGGGCCGACAAAACGTCGCCCACGGCCGCGCGCGGGCGCTGGTGGTCAATGCCGGCAATTCGAACGCCTTTACCGGCTATCGCGGGCGCGAAGCGGTGGAAGCGATCATGGCGCAGGTCAGCCAGCACCTTGGCTGCCCGCAGGAACAGGTCTTCGTTTCCTCCACCGGAGTGATCGGCGTGCCCTTGCCCAAGGACAAGGCCAAGGCCGGGATCGAGGCTGCACTGATGGCCGAGCCCTGCGATTGGCAGGCCGCCGCCAATACGATCGGCACTACCGATACCTTTGCCAAGGGCGCCATGGCCCAGGCCGTGATCGATGGCCGCACGGTCACGCTGGGCGCCATCATCAAGGGCAGCGGCATGATCGCGCCCGATATGGCAACCATGCTGGGCTATGTGTTCACCGACGCCGCCGTGGCACCCGCTTTCCTGCAAGAACTGCTCTCCGCCGCCAACCAGCGCACATTCTCGTGCATCACGGTCGATAGCGACACCTCGACCAGCGACACGGTCCTGGCTTTTGCCACCGGCGCTGCGGGCAATGCGCCGCTCACCTCGTTTGACAGCGTCGGGGCCGATGCCTTTGCCGCCGCGCTCGAAGACGTCTGCCGGCAGATGGCCCATCTCGTCGTCCGCGATGGCGAAGGCGCGCAGAAGTTCATCGCCTTGACCGTCAGCGGCGCGGTGAGCGATACCAGCGCCCGCAAGGTCGGGCTGGCGATTGCCAATTCGCCGCTGGTGAAGACCGCCATTGCCGGCGAAGATGCCAATTGGGGCCGCGTGGTCATGGCCGTGGGCAAGGCCGGCGAACCGGCGGACCGCGACCGCCTCTCAATCGGCTTTGGCGGCACCTGGGCCGCACGTGAGGGCCAGCCGCTCGCCGATTATGACGAGGCGCCGGTTGCCGCACACCTCAAGGGGCAGGACATCTCAATCGAGGTCGATCTGGGCATGGGCGGAGGCCGTGCCACGGTCTGGACCTGTGATCTGACCCACGGCTACATCTCGATCAACGCGGATTATCGTTCATGACCCAGACCCTTGATGCCGCCGTTCTCGCCGTCATCAAGGACGCTTCGGCCCGCGCTGTCATGCCGCGCTACCAGCAGCTTGAAGCCCACGAAGTGATCGACAAGTCGGCTGGGGAGCTGGTCACCGTCGCCGACCGCGAGGCCGAGGTGATCCTGGCCGAAGGGCTGGCTGCAATCCTGCCCGAAGCGGCCATCGTGGGCGAGGAAGCCTGCGAGGCGAATCCTGCGCTGATGGACCGGCTGGGTGATGCGCTGTGCTGGATCATCGATCCGATCGACGGGACCAACAACTTCGCCAGCGGTAAGCCGCCCTTCGGGATCATGGTTGCCCTGGCCGAAGCCGGAGAAACGATTGGCGGCTGGATCTATGATCCGCTGCGCGGCCGGCTCTGTACGGCTCACAAAGGCCAGGGTGCCTTTATCGATGGCGAACGGATTAGCGCCCGTGCCAGTGGCCAGACCCCGCCGGTTGCGGCCATTTCACTGGTCTTTGCCGATCCGGCGCGGCGCGAGGCGCTGAAAACGCATATCGCCCCGCATTACACGCTGGTGGATATCCCGCGCTGCGCCGCAGAGCAGTATCCCCGCATCGTGCTGGGCGAAAATGACATCACGATCTTTGAACGCACACTGGCCTGGGATCACGCGGCAGGCGTGCTGCTGCTCAACGAAGCCGGGGGCAAGGTAGCACGGCCCGATGGCCAGCCCTACCGGGTGGACGAGCACCTGCGCCCTAGCCTGATCGGCGCTGCCAGCCCGGCCCTGTGGGACGAACTGGCGACGCGGATGCAGGCGCTTTAGAGGACGCTTTCCAGCCAGCCCTTGAGCTGGCCCTTGGGCGCGGCACCCAGCTTCTGGGCAACCGGCTGGCCATCCTTGAACAGGATCATCAGCGGGATCGACTGTACGCCGAACTGGGCGGCAGTGTCGGTGTTCTCCATGATGTCCACCTTGGCGATGGTCACCTGGTCAGCCAGCTCTTCGCTGATTTCCTCGAGCGCCGGGGCGATCATCTTGCACGGGCCGCACCAGTCTGCCCAGAAATCGACCAGCACGGGCTTGTCGGACTGCAGCACATCGGCGGCGAAACTAGCATCGGTAACGGCTTTGGTGGCCATGGGGAATCTCCTGAATGTGTTGCTGGTTTATCTAGGGTCGCCGGATCGCTTCGGCAATCGCTGCGGATCAAAAGCTTTCCTCATCCCCTCGCAATGCCTGCTTGTGCACCGCCAGCAGATCATCGGGCAGCGCGATCAAGCGCGGGACCTGGGTGTAAAGCAGCGCAGCTTCCACCGCGCGCCCCGGATAGGCCGCTTCGAGCGCGGCGGCGTAGGCCGCCATCTGGCGCAGGATCGAAACCGGCACGGTATCAAGGCTTTCCGGAGGGCGCCGCGCGGTCTTGAAATCGACCAGCCGGATCCGGTCGGGCAGCACCACCATCCGGTCAATCGTGCCGACCACCACCTGTCCGCCAACAGTGGCCGCAATCGGCACTTCGGCCAGTGCGCCCGGCGCGAACAGGTCCGCCCAGGCCGCCTCATCAAGCACCGACAATGCCGAGCGGACCATTTCCGCCCGGTCCGGCGCGGTAAAATCGCCGCCGTTGCGTACAAGCCAGGCCTCGGCAGCGGCCTTGCGCTCGGCCTGAGGCAATTCAGGCAGGCGCTCAAGCAGCTTGTGCAGCAGAACCCCGCGCGCGGCTGCCTGCCCTGCTCCTGGTGGAAATGGCGGGTCAGTCGCCAGGTCCTCACCCAGTGCTGAAGGAGAAAGCGGACGCGGCGGACGCGGCTCTGCGGCAACCGGGCGTTCCAGCCAGGCGGGTAGCAGCGGCAATTCGCCGCCAAGCCCAACCCGGGCCGGCGCCGTAACCGCGGGACACTGACCATAGGTTGCAGTCCGGCCCCAGTGCGGGTCTTCAAGCCACTCGTCAGCGGCGAAGAGCGCAGCCAGCCGCGCGTACCAGCTTTCATCGTGGGGCTGCTGCTCGGTTGCAGTCAACGCACCACCGATGAACAGAGCTTCCTCGGCGCGCGTCATCGCAACGTAGAGCAGCCGCCAGTGCTCCTCCATCTCGGCCTTGGTGTTCGCTTCCACCACCTCGGCAATCCGGCCCAACTGCTGGCTTTTGGGCAGACCAGGAAGCGGGATCAACTTGCCACTGAGCGGGTCCTGCAACTCAACCGGGCTGCCCCTGCCGCGCGTTGGATTATCCGCTGCGTCAGCCAGAATTACGATCGGCGCCTGCAAGCCCTTTGAACCATGGACGGTCATCACCCGCACTTCGTCACGGCTCTTTCCAGCCTCACGCTTCAACTCGGTCGTCCCCGCATCGAACCATCGGATGAAGCCGGTCAGACTGGGGACGGAACTGGCAGCATAGACCCCTGCCGCGTTGAGCAATTCGTCGATGGGATCGTTGGCCTCTGTGCCCAGCCGCGCGACCAGCCGCTTGCGGCCCTGCCATGGCCCAGTCAGGATCCAGTGCAGCAAGGTGCGTGGCGGTTCATAGTCGGCAATCCGCAGCAATTCGCCCAG
This sequence comes from Novosphingobium sp. APW14, assembly GCF_032337075.1. Taxonomy (NCBI): domain Bacteria; kingdom Pseudomonadati; phylum Pseudomonadota; class Alphaproteobacteria; order Sphingomonadales; family Sphingomonadaceae; genus Novosphingobium; species Novosphingobium sp. APW14. Next base: position 192,145 of record NZ_JAVYAB010000003.1, on the reverse strand, counting down.
TTGGTGCCAGGCCCGGTCAACCTCTGGCGTCCCGCGTGACTTGCGCAGGTGCTCGTAAAGCCCCACCCCTTCGGGCCGCCAGCCCCAGCGCAGCAGGTCATCCTGGCTCCACCCCAGCAAGGGCGATACCAACAGGCAAGCCAGGTTCAGATCATCGTGTGGCTGAACGGCAAAACGCAGCGCCGCCATCAGGTCCCGAACTGCCAGCGGAGTGGCGAGGCGTAGCCGGTCAACCCCGGCTACTGCCACGCCCGCCGCGTGAAGCCGGGCGACGATCAGGCCCGCCAGCTCCTTGCGTTTACGCACCAGCACCATGACGTCGCCGGCCGTGGCACGGCGGGCCTGACCAGCGGCCTCGCCTTTGACCAGCGGAAAGCCTTGATCGAGCCAGACACGAACCTGCTGGGCGATCTTGTCGGCCATGCGGCGGTCTCCGCGCGAAAGCCAGCCTTCGGACCCTTCGTCAGCCGCTTCACCGGGATCGCCGCCGCCTTCGTCGCGCTCATCGGCATCGCCGTTCTTGCTGCCGATTACGCCCCACAGTGTTACGCGACCGGGGCGATTCTCGCCCTTATGTTCGGCTGGACAGGAAGACAGGCCAAGCCCTTCGTACCCAATCTGATCGATCGCCTTGTCAACGAATTCAAGGATCGGCCGTGCGGTGCGGAAACTCTGGCCAAGGTCAAGATCGCGCAGCTCTCGCGCCGCACCACCGCCGCGCTGTTCGGCAAGGTTGGCTGCGGCATCGCGCATCATGTCGGCCACACGCGCCTTGGCCTTGGCGAAGTTTTCCGGGCTGGTGCCCTGGAAGCGGAAGATCGCCTGCTTGTAATCGCCGACCACGAACAGGGTGCGCAGTTTGTCATCCCGCGCGCCCTTGCCGGCAAAGAACTCGTCGGTCAGCGCGCCGATGATCTGCCACTGCGCGGCATTGGTATCCTGCGCTTCATCGACCAGGATGTGATCGAACTGCCGGTCCAGCTTATACCGGATCCATTCCGACAGCTCGCTGCGGGTCAGCAATTGCGCGGCCTGGCGGATCTGATCATCGAAATCGATGTAGCCCGCGCGCGCCTTCGCCTCGCCCCAGGCAAGCGCAAATTTACGCCCCACTTCCAGCGCGGGGACAAGGAAATCGACCAAATCGAGCAGCGCGCGGCGTTGCTGAACGGCAAGACTGCTGGCCATAACGGCAAGTCCAGCTGCTTCGATCCCGTCTTCGAACTTGATCAGCGACTTGGTATTCTTGACCTGCCCTTTTTGGCCGAACAGTTCCTTATGCAGGGTCTCTAACCCAGCAAGCCGCTCTGCCGGGCCGCTCTCTAGCCAATCCCGGATCAGTGCTGAAACCTTGGCTCCAGTCGGTGCGGTCCAGGCGCTGTACGCCGCAAGACAACATTGCAGCGCGTCGGTATCGAACACCCCGTCGCTGCACAGATCGAGCAGATCGTCCGGCCCCGCGTCGATTGGCAGGTCCAGCAGGCGCAGCACCCCGTCGCGCATTGGCGGTTGCCAGCCGGCCGAGCCTTCCCAGGCTTCATGGGCCGCGGCGCAGCGCAGCAGCCAGGCGGGAACCTTGTCCGCCCCCATCCGCACCGACAGTCTTGCCAACGCATCGAGCGTGGCCACGTCATTCGTGCGTTCGGTCGTCAACAGCAATTCAGCCAGCACTTCGCGCAGCAGCAGGTCGCGGTCGCGGTCTTCCATCGCCTTGGCGCCGGGGAGCAGTCCGGCCTCGTTCGGAAAGGCCGCAAGCAGCCATTGCGCGAAAGCATGGATCGTATCGATCCTGAGTCCACCACCGGGACAATCGAGTACTGCGGCGAAAAGCTTGCGGGCGCGGGCAACGGTTTCGGGCCCGTGATCGGCTCCAATCGCCAGCAAATCCTTGGCCAGCGCCGTGTTATCAAGCCGCACCCAGCGCGCCAGCACCTCGTTGATGCGCGCGGCCATTTCGGTGGCCCCGGCCTTGGTGAAGGTCAGGCAGAGGATCTGATCGGGCCGCACGCCCTCTTCCAGCAACAGCCGCAGCACGCGGGCGGAAAGCACCTGGGTCTTGCCCGTCCCGGCCGAGGCCGAAAGCCAGACCACTTCGGACGGTTCGACCGCCGGCCGCTGCTCATGGGTCAGAGGGTAGACCTTGCTCATGCCTCCTGCTCCCCGCGAGCCTGCCATTCATCCAGCCGCATCAGTTGGTCATAATCGTTATAACCCGGCAGGTCGGGGTTCAGCCGGGCGGTAAAGGGGGCGCTGCCCTTGATCCACTTATCGATCGCTTCGCGCAGATAACGCTCGGTTTCGCTAAGGAACTTGTCGCGCGGGATACCGCTCCTCTTGGGAGGCTCCAGCACTGGTTCGGAATAACACCCAAACCCTGTTTCGCTCTCTTCGCTTTTGGCGAAGGACCAGTATTCAAAACCGTTCGGCGTACCGACAATGCCTTCGAAGCCATTGGCTGCGGCCATCAGCCCCAGCGTGCCGAGCTGAAGGGCAAAGCCATCTTGCACCTGCTTACCGGTCGGCGCCTTGCCGGTCTTGTAATCGACCACGATCAGCGCGCCATCGGCACCCCGGTCGATCCGGTCGGCACGGCCCTTGATCGTCACGCCCGCCAGCTGGAAATGGCCCTTGATCTCACTCGCGAGCACCTTGCGCCCCTCGCCGGCATCGCGGGCGATCTTGGCGTCGATCCATTGCAACGCCCGTTCCAGCCGCGGCCACCACAGGCTGCGCGTGACCGGATGAGCCTGCATCTCGGCCAGCTCTTCAGAGGCCAGCGCCAGCAGCTCGCCCGCCCGCCCCCCGGCCTTGTGCCAGCGTTCCATCACATTGTGGACCACCGTGCCCTGCCAGGCGGCGCTGGGATCGGCATCAAGCCCGTCGAGCGAACGCAGCCGCAGGATCGCCTGGGCATAGAACTGGTAGGGATCGCCGCGCAGCCGGTCGACCGCAGTCACCGCCAGTGCGACATCGCGCTGCGCCGCAGTCGGCATCGGCTGGGGCTGCGGATAGGGTGGCAGCAAAGCCGCATGATCGATGGTCCGCGCCAGCTCAACCGCACGGCGTTCCCGATGCGCCGCGGCCAGGTCGCCCAACATGGCCTCCACCCGCAAGACAAAGCGGCTGGGGATCACCGGCCCACCCTCGTCGCGCTGGGCCCAGCTTAGCACCACCTCGGGCGCGCCCAGTGCCCCGGCCAGGTCATGCGCCGCCAGGCCAATCCGGAACTCGCCCGATGGGACACCCAGGGCGCGCAGCACGGCCGGCGGCAACAGCGGTTCAGGCGAAGGACTGGCCGGCCAAGAGCCCTCGGTCAGTCCCGCGCAGATCACCAGGTCAGCGCGACTCATCCGCGCTTCCAGCAAGCCATAGACCGCCACGCGGGGATGGCCGCCCCACGGCGGACGCACTGGCACGCGGTCCATCGCATCGCGCAGCACCTGCGTCAGGTCGGCCCGGCCAAGGCGCGTGCCAATCGCCGCACTGGCATCGCGCAGTTCCTCAAGCCACCCTGCCAGCGCGCGGCCATCGGCTTCACCCCACAGCCGGGCGCCGCACAGCGCCTCGCCCGCCGCGGCCAGCACGTCCAGCGCCTCTGCCAAAGCGGCATCTTCCGGCAAGGCAAAGACGGGCGCCAGCACCGCGGCAAGGCCCTGCCACCAGCCGGCAATGTCTTCACCCTTCCCGCGCTTGGCGAGCCGGTCCACGGCTGCCTCAACCGGGACGAGGCCCGGCTTGGGCCGCGGGCCGCGCAGTTCCAGGTCCAGCGCACGGGCATTTTCCAGCCAGGCGGCGCGCCCTTCCCCAGCGCCGACCAGCGGATGGACAAGCAAGGCCAGCAGCGGCACCGGCGAAGCTTCGCTGGCGGCCAGTTCGGCCAGCAGCAGCAAGACGCGCCCGGCCGTGGTCTGCGGCAATGGCTGTCCGGCCGTATCGTCGGCGACGATGTTCCAGCGCCGCAGATGAGCCACAACCCGGCCTGCAAGCCCGCGATCGGGCGTGACCAGCGCCACGCGCTTTTCCGGCTGATCCAGCGCTTCGCGGATCAAGATTGCGATCGCCTGCGCTTCCTCGCCCGGATGCGCGCTTTCCATCAATCGCACACCCGAAAGGCGGCGCTGCTCTGCCCTCAGATCGACCCAGCGCGCGCTGCCCTCGGGCGGCAGGAACAGGTTGGAGATCGCCCGGCTCCGCTCCGGCGGCGCGGCGGCAAGGCCGGCGCGGTGCCAGGGATCAACCTCCGCGCGGTTCACCCCCATCCGGTTGAGCAGCAGCTTGAGGTGATACTGCGGGTGGGTCAGCGTATCGCGCTCGCCAAAAGGCGGACCACCTGCTTCGCCGGGAATGCCTGCAGAGCCCAGCCCGTCCCAAATGTCCTGATCGAGCGATAGGTCCAGGTCCGGTAGGATCACCGCGCCGTTCGGCAGGTCAGCAATCGTCCGCAGCAGCCGCGCCAGTGCTGGCGAGGCACTGGTGATCCCGGCGGCAACCACTGGCTGATTCGGGGGCACTTCGCGCCAGCGCCTTGCCGCATGGTCGAACAGCAGGTTCCGCCGCACCGGGGGATCCACTTCACCCCGGGCGGCCAGCTCGGCCAGCCAGTGCGCCTGGACCCGGGCAAAGTTGCGGGTCGAATCCTGCCAGTGCATGGCCAGATCGCCAACGATCCCAGCCACGCGTTCCTGCAGCAGATCGCCCAGCTCGATCCCCTCGATCGCCAGCCGGTCCATTGTCCGCGCCGTCTCAAAGGCAAGGCGCAGCAGGCCGGGGGCCTTGGGTGTCTCCTTGCCCAGCTCCGCGCGAAGCAGTTCGGCCAGCCGCAGCCAGCGCCGCACTGGATCCGCTGCGGGTGGGACTGCAGAGCCCGCTCCCAGCGGATCGAGCAGCGGCCCCAGCGTTTCATCCAGATCGAGGTCGCCCACCACCGCCATGCGCGGCAGCAGCAGACCGCCACCGGACAGCCGAACGAAAGCTTCGGTTACGATCCGCTCGGCGCGGCGACTGGGGAGCAGCAGGGTAAGCCGGGCCAGACCAAGCTCCGGCTCGGCGTAACGCGGGATCAGCCCCGCCACCAGTGCATCGGCAAACCCGCGGTGCGCGGCGATGGAATAGACGTTGGGCCCGGCCGGCTCAGCCATCGGCGGTCTGGGCGCTGGCCAGCGCGGCCTCGGTCAGTCCGATGGCTTCGGGATAGCCGACATCGAACCATTCGCCCTCATGCACCAGCCCAAAGCAGCGCCCGGCGGCAATGGCGCGGTCCCAGAATACGTTGGTGGAGAATACGTCCTCGGGCGGATCGACGATCATGTGCTTGGACAGCAGCTGCACCCCGGTCCAGTCATGGCCGCGCGGCCGCTTCGGCCCTTCGCGCGAAAGCCGGCCGTCATCGCCCAGATCGAAATCCCCGATGCCCTTGGTGTTGTGGGCGCGCGCGTGCGGAACAACCAGCATCAGCACGTCCATCTTGGCCGGGTCCCAGGCTTCGGCCAGCCGAACCAGCGGATTGGCACCGCGCCAGGTAAACCAGTTATCGGCATTGATGCAGAAGAACGGATCATCCAGGATCAGCGGCAGCGCCTGCACCAGGCCGCCCCCGGTATCTCGCAGCAGTTCGCGCTCGTCCGAAATCGCAATCTGGAAACGGTCTTCACCGGCCAGGTGCGCCTCGATCTGCTCCGGCAGGTAGTGGACATTGGCGACAATCCGTCCGACCCCGGCATTGGCCAGCAGGTCCAACACGTGATCAAGCAGCGTCGTACCCGCCACCGCCACCAGCGGCTTGGGCCGGGTGGCGGTAAGCGGCATCATCCGCGTGCCCTTGCCCGCGGCCATGATCATCGCGGTGCCGGGTAGGTTGCTCACGGCTGCCAGCTGCCCCCGCCCGCTTCGCGCAGTCCGGCCGGCACGTTGGCATCAAACCAGCGGGCCACGGGTGCGAGTGCCGGATGAGCGAGGTCCCGCTCAAGTAAGGCCCAGACGCGGGGGATGTAATCGAGGTAGCGCGGCTTGCCATCGCGCTTCCACAGGCGGACGAAAATGCCGACTATCTTGGCATTCCGCTGCGCCCCCAGGCGGGCATAGTCTGCCGTAAAATCAGCGCCTGCACCGGTCTTGCTGAGATAGTAATCAAGCATCTGCGCCTCAAGCTCGGGCGCAACGTCGCGGCGGGCATCCTGCAACAACGAGACCAGGTCATAGGCCGGATGGCCAACCAGCGCGTCCTGAAAATCGAGCAGACCCTGATCGCCCAGGGACCCCAGCAGCATGATGTTTTCGGCGTGGTAATCGCGCAGCACCACCACACCGGGGCGCTGGCGCGGCAGCATCGGGCTGAGGACCTCTTCCCAGGCCGCAGAATAGCTGGCCGCATCGACATCAAGACCGCGCGCCGAGCAGTACCAGTCAACGAACAGCTTGGCCTCGCGCTGATACTCGGCCAGCGAATAATCAAGGAACGGCCCCGGCGGAAGGCGGCGCAGTTCCACCAGCGCGTCAATCGCGGCCCGATAGACCTCCGCCTCATCAGCGGGCCACTGATCCAGATATTCGCGCACCCGAACTTCGCCGAAATCCTCAAGCAGCACCAGCCCACGGGGCGCATCTTCAGCCAGGATACGCGGCGCGCGCAGGCCATTGGCATCGAGCCACTTTGCCGCCCGCAGGAACGGCGCGGGATCCTCGGTCGGCGGCGGCGCATCCATCAGCATCGCGCTCTGCTCGCCCAGGCGAAGGCGGAAATAGCGGCGGAACGAAGCATCGCCCGCCAGCGGTTCGATCACCGCATCACCCCAGCCGGCAGCGGCCAGAAATGCTTCGAGTCCCTCGGGAAGTTTCACGTCCATCCCGGACGCCCTAGCCAATTCGCCCCCGGCTCGACAATTGCCGACCGGTCCGTTTCCGCAGTTTCGATAGTGATCGAAAGGCAGCCTGGCTCATGGGCAAAGCCCCCGGCGTGTTCGGGCCATTCGGCGATCAGCGCGGCACCTTCGCGGTAATCGTCCAACCCGATCTCTTCGGCCTCCTCGGGCCGGTCCAACCGATAGAAATCGGCATGAACCAGTGGCAAGCGGACGGCGGGCGTATCGTACGTCTCGATAATCGCAAAGCTGGGCGACGGCACCTCGCCGTGATGGCCCAGTGCGGCGATGATCGCCCGAGCCAGCGTGGTCTTGCCGGCCCCCAGACCACCTGACAGCGCCACGACATCGCCGGGCTGGAGCACGGCGGCGATCCGCGCACCCAGTGCCGCGGTCGCGGCCATATCCGGCAACGCAATCCTCACGGCAAGTCGATGATTGCCGCGGTGCCATGCCCCGGCTCTGACAACAGTTCCAATGTCCCGCCATGCGCCTCAACCAACCGCCGCGCCAGCGGCAAGCCCAGCCCCTGACGCCGCGCGACCACTGTGCCATCGGCGGAAAGCTTGATGCCTTCAAGCGCACGGGCCAACGTGGCAGCATCCATCCCAGGTCCATTATCGGAAATGACAATCCGAGCGCGCCCCTTGCGGCCGGACAGTTCAACCAGCACCCGCCCGCCATTGGGGGTAGCCGCCAGGGCATTTTCCAGAACATGGCCAATCGCCCGCGCCAGCCGCCGGCTATCACCGGTAATCCGGCCGACGCCCTTGTCCCCGCGCAGGTCCAGTGTCAGCCCGGCCTCGCGGATACGCTTGGCGCGGTCCTCAACCAGGCGGGTGACCAGCGGGTAAAGTTCCACTTCTTCGCGGACCAGCGGCAGCAGGCCAGCCTCGCTCTGCGACAGATCAAGCACCGATTCGATCTGTTCGCCCAGCCGCTCGACCGAAGCGAGGATCGCGGCGACATACTCATGCCCCTGCGGCGAAAGCTCGCCACCCAGGCCCGTTTCAAGCAATTCCGCGAAGCCACCGATCGAGGTTAGCGGCGTGCGGAATTCATAGCTCATATTGGCGAGGAAGCGGGTCTTCAGCGCATCGGCTTCTTCCAACGCAGCAGCGCGCTGCTTCAGCGCTTCCTCGGCCTTCTGGCTGTCGGTGATGTCAAGCACGGTCAGCAGGCCATTGCCATCGGGCAGCGGCACCCCGGCGAATTCCAGCGTGCGCCCATCAGCCAGCACAACACGCCCACCGGTCTGGCGGCGATCCAGCGTGGCGGCGCGAACAACATCGCCCACCGTCTTCGCCCGCTCTGGCTTCTTCAGACGGGCAGCGATCCGTTCAAGCAAGGCGTCGATCCGTGGGTGGCCATCAAGCAGACGATCATCGAGCCCCCAATCCGCCGCGAACCGCCGGTTCCACAGTTGCAGCTTGCCATCTGGCGCGAAGACCGCGATCGACTCAAACAGGCTGTCAAAGGTCGCCGTGCGGGTGCGGAGCAGGGTATCGCGATTGGCTGAGAGGCGCAGCTGTTCAGTCCGGTCTTCGGCAATCAGCAGCAGGCCGCCGTCCGGCAGCGGCTGGGCAACGACGCGCAGGTGCGTGCCATCGGCCAGAGTCCAGGCCTCTTCCTGCGCCACGCTGGCCTGGAACCATCCGGCTCTTTCCCGCCGCCAGGCCGGGAAGTCACGCGCTTCGGGCACACGGCCGCCATCGCGGGCCAGATCAAGCAGGCGCTCGAATGGCGAAGGGTCTACCAAAACAGCGGGCTTGAGCCCAAAGATTCGCAGGAACGGCTGGTTGGCAAAGGTCAGCTGGCGGCGCGCATCGAACTGTGCAACCCCGGCCGAGAGCTGATCAAGCATCGAGCGCTGGGCATCGCGGAAGGCCCGGAAATCACGGCCGAGTTGCTCCATATCCTCGATGTCGTTGGCATATCCGGCGATGCCTTCCTGCCCCAGCGGCAGGTCGGATACGCGCAGCGACCGCCGCTCACCCTTGATCGTGGCTGCCACGATCCTCTCGATCGGCAAGTTCTTGCCCGCGGCTTGCAGCGCGATCTGCTTGGCGGACAGGCCATCGACATTCTCGACCAGTTCCACCCCGTCCGCAACGACCTGCCGCGCGTCGTCGCCGGCCACAGCCTCGACGTAAGCCGAATTGACCAGCCGCAGATCACCATCGGGGCCGCGAAACCACATCGGCATCGGCGCGGCTTCGATCAGCCCAACCAGCGCGGCAAAATCGTCCTGCGCGCGGCGCGCTTCCTCACGCAGCTGGACCAGTTCGCTTTCGCTGTCGGAAAAGTCGAACACCCAGACCATCGCCGCGCCACCCGGCGAAATTTGGGGATCAGCCAAATGCCCGCGCAGGGCCAGGCTGCGCTTGGAACCCTTCGGCGTGATCACCATGCGAAACGGATTGGCGGTGCGCTGACAGCGCCGCACGGCTTCGCTCAGTTCGCGCAGCTGCTCATCGGTCAGGCCGCCCCCACCGCCATCGATCCGGCCGCCATCCAGCTCGGTCAGGAACTGCGGGACCACTTCCAGCCCCAGCCAGTTGGCCAGCCGCTGCGGCGCCTCGATCCGGCCATCGGCGCGCACCAGCAAGGGAATGGCGGGGCTTTCATCCACCATCCGCGCCAGCCGCCGGGCTTGACGCTGGCCGCTTTCGGCCCGTTTTCCGCGGGCCCGCGCGGCCAGCACGGCCCAGGCCGCCGCCACGGTCCAGGCCGAAAGCAGCAGCCCGATCAGCACCAGCACGGTCGGGGTCAGTGTCATGATTTCCAGCTATGCGCGAGGGCGCGCAATGGCAAGCGCAGCCCTCGCGATATCGTCATCCCGGCGCGTGGCCGGGACGCGGCGATCAATAGCGGTAGTGATCCGGCTTGAACGGGCCAGACTGCGAAACGCCGATGTACTTGGCCTGCTTCTCGTTCAGCTTGGTCAGCTGCACCCCCAGCTTTTCCAGGTGCAACGCGGCGACCTTTTCATCGAGGTGCTTGGGCAGGACATAGACTTCGTTCTTGTACTGCTCGCTCTTGGTGAACAGTTCGATCTGCGCCAGCGTCTGGTTGGTAAAGCTGGCCGACATGACGAAGCTGGGATGGCCGGTGGCGCAGCCCAGGTTCACCAGCCGCCCCTTGGCCAGCACGATGATCTGCTTGCCGTCCGGGAACTCCACCAGGTCGGTGCCCGGCTTCACTTCGGTCCACTTGTAGTTGTCGAGCGCCGAGATCTGAATCTCGCTGTCAAAGTGGCCGATGTTGCAGACGATGCTCATCGGCTTCATCGCCTTCATGTGCTCGGCGGTGATCACGTCCTCGTTGCCGGTGGCGGTGACAAAGATGTCGCAGCGCTTCACGGCTTCTTCCATGGTGACAACTTCATAGCCTTCCATGGCGGCCTGCAGCGCGCAGATCGGGTCGATTTCGGTGACCATCACGCGGGCGCCGCCCTGGCGCAGCGAAGCGGCCGAACCCTTGCCGACATCGCCGAACCCGGCAACGCAGGCCACCTTGCCGGCCAGCATCACGTCGGTCGCGCGGCGGATCGCGTCAACCAGCGATTCCTTGCAACCATAGAGGTTGTCGAACTTCGACTTGGTGACGCTGTCGTTCACGTTGATCGCGGGGAACGGCAGCTTGCCGTCCTTGGCAATCTGGTAAAGCCGGTGGACGCCAGTGGTGGTTTCTTCCGACACGCCCTTGATGTGGGCAACCGACATGGTGAGGTAGCCCGGCTTGCGCTTCAGGAAGTTCTTCAGCGCGCGGCAGAATTCGATTTCCTCGGCATTGCTGGGTTCGAACAGGTCTTCACCCGCTTCGACGCGGGCGCCCCACAGCGCGAACATGGTGGCATCGCCGCCATCGTCCAGGATCATGTTGGCGGTCTGATCACCCCAATCGAAGATGCTGCCGACATAGTCCCAGTAATCGGCCAGGCTTTCACCCTTGATTGCAAAGACCGGGATACCCGCCGCCGCAATGGCGGCTGCGGCATGATCCTGGGTGGAGAAGATGTTGCAAGTCGCCCAGCGGACCTCGGCACCCAGCGCCACCAGCGTTTCGATCAGCACGGCGGTCTGGATCGTCATGTGCAGCGATCCGGTGATCCGCGCACCCTTCAGCGGCTTGGATGCACCGAATTCCTGGCGCAGCGCCATCAGGCCGGGCATTTCGGTTTCGGCAATACGGATTTCGGCGCGGCCGAATTCGGCCAGGCCGATGTCGGCAATGGCATAATCGTGGGTTTGGGCAGCAGTGGCCAAGGGACTTCTCCTGAACGTCAGGGCGCCCGGCAAAAACAGCCAAAGGCGGCGCCAATCATGACGCCGCCCTTAGCCGCTCAGCGCCTTAGAGGCAAATATAAAGATTGCTTTATATGATCTCAACGCGCCCAGGCAAAGCGGGCGGAGCCGCTGCTGGCCAGCAGCTGGTCTGCCGCCTCGGCCAAGACCGCCACGCCCCGCGCCTCGGCCAGGCTGCGGGTGGCAACCTTCAATTGCGCGCAGCTGAGCCAGGGGTGCCCCTGTCCGTAAGTGTTGGCCATGGTCACGCTGATCTTGTCGAGCGCACGGGCGGCATTACCCGGTCCGAAACGCTGTGCCAGCTGGTCCTGCATCGCATGGCTGGCGGCGTTCAGTTCGGTGATGTGGTTGGTGGTGAAGCGGCCATAATCGGCCTGAAAATTGTCGGGCGTGTTGCGGCAGCGCAGCCCCGTAACCATCAGCATGATATCCAGCCGGCGCAGCTTTTCGGCCTCTTCAAACGATCCGGCGCTGGCCGGCCCGCTGGCCAGCATACCCAACAGGGCGGCAGTGCCCACCAATCCCTTGGCAATCCCCATGTGCAGTCTCCCGGCGGGACCTTGTTCCCGCACCGTCAGACTGCCGCGGCAAATTTACCGCTTTTTAAAATGGCGGGGTAAAGCGGAATTAACGATGCCAAGCGTTGCCGTGTCCGCATCGTGACCTATATCAGGACAGCAATTTCCCGCCCCTTCCTGACAGGAGAATAAGAATGACGATTGCTGTTGGCGACAAGCTGCCCGACGTAAAGCTGGTCAAGGCCACCGAGAACGGCCCCGAAGCGGTGCAGAGCGCCGATTATTTCAAGGGCAAGCGCGTTGCGCTGTTTTCGGTCCCGGGCGCTTTCACCCCGACCTGCTCGGCCAAGCACCTGCCCGGCTATGTTGAAAAGGCCGGCGAACTGAAGGCCAAGGGCATCGACGAAATCGCCTGCACGGCGGTCAACGATCCCTTCGTGATGGGTGCCTGGGGCAAGGCCTCGGGTTCGCAGGACGTCGCCATGCTGGCCGATGGCAACGGCGATTTCGCCAAGGCCGTGGGCCTGACCATGGATGGCTCGGGCTTTGGCCTGGGCCTGCGCGGTCAGCGCTTTTCCATGGTGGTCAACGATGGTGTGGTCGAACAGCTCCACGTCGAAGCCCCGGGCGAGTTCAAGGTGAGCTCGGCCGAACACCTGATCGAAAACCTCTAAGTGCAAACGGAACTGGCGCCGGCCGGGCTGGCGCCAGTTTCCTGCCGATACCGGCCACGCCGCCCATCGGGCCGCGTTGGCCGTTTGCGGAAGCTCCGCACCCTCCCCCTTGCGACACCGGCCAGCCCGCGCCATCACGGCGCCGGGTCACACCAATGGGGGATCAATATACCATGCGCCTTGCCGCCAGCCTGCTGTTGCTTGCCACCAGCGCCCTTACGCTCGCCACTCCGGTTCTGAGCCAGGACAAGCGACCCGAGGCCGCCAAGTCCCGCAAAGAGGCGATGATCGCCGAGGTCGAACAGGCCTGGGTCAAGCCACCGGTCGAGGAAGCCAGCGCCGTCAGCAAGGGCACCGCAACCGTGCGCGGGGTGAAGATCCCCTATACCGCCACCGCCGGCACCCTCACCATCCGCGATGATGACGGCAAGCCTACCGCCAGCCTGTTCTACACCGCCTATACCAAGGACGGCGGCGGCAACCGTCCGGTCACCTTCTTTTTCAATGGCGGTCCGGGTTCACCCACGATCTGGCTGCATATGGGCAGCTTTGCCCCGATCCGGGTCCAGACCGGCGATCCGGTCTATGTCGCGCCATCGCAATATGCCCTGCGCCCCAATCCGGACAGCCTGATCGACAAGACCGACATGGTTTTTATCGATGCAATCGGCGCGGGTTGGTCGCGTCCGCTGGGTGACAAGACCGGCAAGGATTTCTGGGGCGTCGATCAGGATGCCGATGCCTTTGCCCGCGCGATCACGCGCTATGTGGCCAAGAACAACCGCTGGCTGAGCCCCAAGGTGCTGTTTGGCGAAAGCTATGGCACGCTGCGCGCCGGGGCGATCGGTGCGCTGCTGGAACAGCGCGGGATGAGCCTGGACGGGATCGTGATGTTCTCCACGATCCTCAACTATGGCGTGCGCCAGCCGGGCTATGACCAGAACAGCATGATCCTGTTCCCAACCTATGCCGCTACGGCCTGGTATCACAACCGCCTGCCCGAGCGCCCGGCCAGCCTGGAACAGTTCCTCACGGAAGTCCGCGCCTTTGTCGCCGGTCCCTATGCCGCAGCACTGGCCAAGGGCGATGATATCAGCCCAGATGAAGCCCGCAAGGTCGCCGGACAGATGGCCAGGTTCACCGGCCTGTCGGTCGATTACCTGCTCCGCTCGCGGCTGCGGGTTTCGCTCGGCCATTTCCAGACCGAACTGCTGCGTGATCGCGGAGTGGCAACCGGCCGCCTTGATACCCGCTACCTGCTCAACGTGGCCGACGCCAATGCCGACAGCCCCGACGAGGATCCGGCCAGCACCGGCATTACTGGCGCTTACATTGCCAGCTTCCAGGACTATGCCGCCCGCACCCTCGGCTACAAGACCGACATGCCCTACAAGCAGTCAGCCCGCGACAGTTCGTTCGATTGGGACTGGCGCCACCGTGCCCCTGGCGAGCGCGGCGCCCAGACTTCGCCCAACACCGGGATCGACCTCGCCTATACGATGCGCACCAACCCGCACATGAAGGTGTTGTTCCTCAACGGCTACTATGACGCGGCAACGCCGTTCTACAGCACCGAATACGATGCCGCGCACCTGGGCCTGACGCCCGAACTGCGCCGGAACATCGCGTTCAAGTATTACCAGAGCGGGCACATGATCTACCTGAACCCGCAAGCCCTCACGCAAATGCGTGATGACCTCGCGGCCTGGTACGAAAGCGCGACGAAGCGGTAATCCAGCCGTTGCGGTCCCCGGCCTTGCGCCGGGGGCCGTCAGTAACCCATCAGGCTGAGCACTTCCTTGCGGCTGCGATGGTCATCCAGGAAGCAGCCAAGCAGGCGGCTGGTGACCATGCCCACGCCGGGAGTGCGGACCCCGCGCCCGGTCATGCAACCGTGCTCCGCCTCGATCACCACGGCCACACCATGCGGCTGAAGATTGTCCCAGATGCACTGGGCGACTTCGGCGGTCAGCCGTTCCTGGATCTGCAGGCGGCGGGCATAGCCGTGGAGCACGCGGGCCAGCTTGGAAATCCCGACCACGCGGTTCTTCGGCATATAGGCGATCGCCGCCTTGCCGGTAATCGGGGCCATGTGGTGTTCGCAGTGCGACTGGAACGGGATGTCCTTCAGCAGAACCAGTTCATCATAGCCGCCCACTTCCTCGAACTGGCGCGACAGGTGCTGGGCCGGATCCTCGCCGTAACCCTGGCAATATTCCTTCCACGCCCGCGCCACCCGCGCCGGGGTATCGAGCAGGCCTTCGCGCTGCGGATCATCGCCCGACCAGCGGATCAGGGTGCGGATCGCCTCCTGCACCTGGTCTGGCACCGGCAGCTTGCCGTTCTCATCCCGTTCGTGATCGCATCCCATGGTCAAACCTCCATTCGCGGACGGCGCAGGAAGCTGCCGCGGCGAAACAGCCCCTGGCGCTTGCTGAACGGTTCGAACATTTCTTCGGGCCGTTCGGGATCAAGCAGGGCGTTATCGGCCACCGCTCTCTCCGTTTCGGTCAGGGGACGCAAGGCAAAAGGTTCAAGGTACTTGCCCCGCCGCGGTGCCCTGGCGATCAGCGCCAACATCGACGGATCCTGCTCCAGCGCGGCCTCGACCTCGCGCCGTGGCAGGCCCAGGTGCTCGGCCAGCAGCGCGTGGCGCAGCTTGGTGATCCCGCTGCGGGCATGGCCATTGCCCGGACGCGCCGCATCGATGAACATGTCGCATTCGCTATCCAGCCCCAGCGAGCGGTTGTTCATGTTGGCCGAACCGATCCGCAGGATCTCGTCATCGACGATCATCGTCTTGGAATGGACATAGATCGGCGTTCCTGCAGCATTAAAGGGAACGAAAATCCGGAACCGCCCCCGGTGATCGACGTCTTTGATTGCGTGCGCCAGCCGAACCCGCGCCCCGTCCATCGCCACCACTTCCAACCAGCCTTCGGCGGTCAGCGGATTGATCAGCACGACCTCGGGCGGGTCTGGCTCCGCCATCCGCCTGGCAATCGCCTCGGCGATCAGCCTTGAGGCGAAGTATTGGCTTTCGGCATAGATGAAGCGCCGGGCCCGGGCGATATGCTCCAGGAACAGCGCCTCGATCTCGCGCACTTCGCTTACTGTGTTCCAACGCGATCGGGTCCGCGAAATGCCCACTTCAACGTCGTGAAAATCGGCCTTCAACGCCGAAGGCCAGGGGCTGGACACCTGCGGCGCGCAAGGCTCCATCGGCTTGCCGCCCGCCTGCTGCCAACGCTCGCGCCCCAAATCCCCCAGCGCTGTGGCCGCATCGCCCTCCACCATCAGCGTCAGGTCATGCCATGGACCGAACAGCCGCGGCGAGAATGGCAGGCGGCGGCGCAGGTCCCCCTCCTTATGTTCAGGCGTGTCCCACCGCCCGGCAGTCATGTCGATCCCGCCGCAGACGGCGAAGCGATCGTCGATCACCACGATCTTCTGGTGATGGCTGCACCCCAGCGGGTGCGCCGAATCGAACTTGAAGTCGATCGCCGGATTGCGCCACCAGCGATAGAGGTCGAGGATCATCGAGCCGCGGAAGATGAACTTCAGCGCCCCGAAATTCCATTTCAGCACCCGTACCTCCAGCCCGCGCGTGCGCTTGCACAGCCAGATAACAAAGGGCCCCAGCCGCGCCGGGTTGGCCAGCTTGTCGGGCAGGTTCCACCACCGCCGGCCCTGGCCCAGCAGGATTCGGGTATCAAAATCCCAACCGATCATCATGATCCGCTGCCGCGCGCGCATCAGCGCCTGCTGCATCAGCGCAAAATAGGGCGCCGCATCGATTACCACGTGGACACGGCTGGCCCTGGCATAGCGCCAGACCGATGGTGATGAGCCCGAATGTGCTGAAACTGTCGGTTCTTCGGCCACAGGCCCTCATAGCTGCTCAAGGGAGGCTGGGCAGCAAAAACCGTGCGGGCAAGGGATTGGTTGCGCAGTAGGCCGCGGAAGACGGCAATCGTGGCGGTCCCGGCGCCCGGAACGATTGTCCTGGTTTACGGCTCGATCGTCTTCGCTTCGCTCAGACTCCGAAATTCGACGCGGTCCGTGATCCGCAAATACAAAACGGGCCCACCTTGCGGTGAGCCCGTTTTGTAATGGCGCGCCCGGAACGATTCGAACGTCCGACCCTCAGATTCGTAGTCTGATGCTCTATCCAGCTGAGCTACGGGCGCGTTGGAGTGGCGCTCATAGGCAGGTCGTTCGGGCTTGGCAAGCGGCTAAATCGACGAAATCAACGTCCGCGCCAAAGGCACATCGAGCGGCGGCATTTCCAGCCCCAGCAAGTCGTCCGGTCGCACCCACGCCAGAGCCTCCCCGGCCAGGCAAAGCGGCTCGCCCGTCCAACTTCGGCACATGTAAAGCATGATGACATGGGGGTTTTCGGGCTCGCTCGACTGGTCAAGGTAATGCAGATCGCGGGCTTCAACCTCGATCCCCAGTTCCTCCGCCAATTCGCGAATTAACGCCGAATAGGGGTCTTCACTTACCTCGACCTTACCGCCGGGGAACTCCCACAGCCCACCCAAAGCGGTGCCGAGCTTGCGTTGGTGCATCAGAATCCGGCCATCCCCATCGATCAGCGCCGCCGCGACCACCAGAACCATTGTCGGATTTTTTTGCACTTTAAGGTCCGTTCTCAATCAATCGTTAGGGTTGTGATGCGAAGTCATACCTACCCGCACAAATCGCGGAGAGGAAAGCATGTTAGCCGCATTTGCCAAGAACCTGATCAGCGATGAGCGCGGCACTTCAGCCGTAGAAATGGGGCTGATCTGCGGTCTCATCGTTCTGGCCATGCTTTCGGCGCTGCAGAGCTTTGCCAATGAGAATTCGGCGTTGTGGACGAGCATCGCCAGCAAGGTTTCGGCTTCAAGCCAGGCGGCGGCAGGCGGTTAAATAATTTGCAAGACTTATCACCTAATCCGGAGATCGCTCGATCTGGGTGACAGGAAAAGAGCCGGGTACTTAAGACTGCTACAGGAGACTGACCATGAAGTTCATCAACAAGCTGTTTCGTGACAACGCTGGTGCCACCGCCATCGAATATGGCCTGATCGCCGCTCTGATCGCCGTTGCCGCGATCACCGCAATGCAGGGCCTGGGCAACCAGCTGAAGACCACCTTCAACAAGACCGCGACCGAAATGGCGAAGAGCAACTAAGCGCTCGTCATTCGACTACGCAACAAGAGGGCGGCGGGGAAACCCGCCGCCCTTTTCGTTGTTGGCTAGCAGCGCTCAATAGGTAACCAGCTTGACCTTCTGCCCCGCAGTAATCCGGCTTGACGCAGTCAGCCCGTTCAAGACCAGGAAACGATCCAGCGGCGCATCGGTATAAGCCATGCGGCTGGCCAGCGATTGCACGGTATCGCCTGCCCGCGTCGTAATCACCGCCAGCCGCCGCGGCTTGATCGCCGCAGCCTCTGCCGCGGTTATCCGCCGCATTGATCGATACATCGAATCAAACACGCCCGCGCCGCCGGCCTGGGCAATCGTCACAAAGTGAAACGCCTGGTCTGCTGCAAACTGATAGGCAAAGATCGTCACATCGACCATGCCGTCGCCGGTGTTAACCCGCGCCGTGGAATAGGCCGCCGGCAAGCCATTAACCGTGGTCCGGTTGACCTGCCCCGGATCGATCTGCTGCTGCCCCTGCTCGGTCAGACCGGCAAATGCGCTTCGGACATAGGCATCAAGATCGCCCGAAAACGGGCCGGTGGTAAACTGCCCGCGCCCGGATTGGCCGTTGATCGCCACCGCGCGGGTGCCGTTCATCATGTAAAAGCCATTGGGCGCTTCATAAGCCAGCTTCAATCCCGGGTGCGAAAACTTCCGCCCTTCGACCACGCCCTGCTTTGGATCGTCGCCATAGGTCAGGCCGGTAATCCGGGTCAGGAATGTATCGCGGTTAGTCAGCCCGGTGGCATTGCTGCCCGCCCGGGCCAGCGCCGTGCGGACGCGCGAGGCCGGATCGGGGTGGGTCGAGGCCCAGGCCGGAACCTGGTTGCTTGATCCCATCAGCCGCGCATCCAGCGCATTCTGGTTGGCCAGCGATTGCAGCACGGTGCTCATCGCGCGCGGATCATACCCGGCCTTGCCGAGATAACTGATCCCCAGATTGTCGGATTCGGTCTCCTGCGCTCTGGAGTACTTGAGCGTAAGCAGCTGCGAACCTTGCAGGAACCCGCGCTGGAACAGCTGGCCCACCTGGCTGTTGCCAAGCACCGCGCCTGAAATCACGGCACCCAGCACGCCAAGGATGGTATTCTTGGTCGCCGCGCTCTGCCGCTTGGCGGCATGGCGGGCGGCCACGTGGCCCACTTCATGCCCCAACACCCCGGCCAGCTCCGCCTCGTTGTTCATCAGCGCCACCAGTTGGCGGGTAACGTAAATATAGCCGCCCGGAATGGCGAAGGCGTTGTTCACGGGTGAATTGAGCAGGGTAACGGTAAAGTCACCCCGCGCGTTGCTGAGGCCAGATTGCACCGCCACGTTCTTGCCAATAGCTTCAACATAGGCCGCCTGTGGGCCGGCATCTGCTCCGCCGAATTCTTCCAGCAGTTGCGGGTGGGCCTTGGCTCCTTCGGCCTTGTCCTTGGCGCTGATGGCTTGAACCGCTGCGGCCTGCGGCACCGCCTGCGCACTGGCCGCCCCGCCGCCACATGCCGAGGAAGCCAGGATCGTCGCACAGCCGGCGGTAGCCAGCGCGATATATCTGAAATTGCTAGACATGAGCAGCTGCTCCCATTCCGTTTGACCCGATCCTATTGCTAGACCGGCTGAACGGAATTGGAACCGTAAAAGTTCCCGCTCTGGCTATCTAAACCCTTCGCACGCCAGCTTTCGCTGATCAGCCTTCGCCGATCCGCAGGAAGCGTTCTTCGCGCAGGGCGCGCAGCTTGGCCGGGCTATGCTTGGCCAGCGCATCCAGCTCCTCACCGATGGCCTTGGCCAGGCCATCAATCGCCAGCTGCGGATCGCGGTGCGCCCCGCCAATCGGTTCCTTCACGATCCGGTCGATCACGCCCAGTTCCAGCAGGTGCTGAGCGGTCACGCGCATGGCTTCGGCCGCGTCGGCCGCCTTCTCCGCAGTACGCCACAGGATCGAAGCACAGCCTTCGGGGCTGATCACCGAATAGACGGCATGTTCGAACATCAGCACGCGTTCGGCACTGGCCAGCGCCACCGCACCGCCCGAACCGCCCTCACCCACGATCACGGCCACCATCGGCACCTCAAGCGCCAGGCAGGCCTCGGTCGAACGGGCAATGGCTTCGGCCTGTCCGCGTTCCTCGGCCTCAACCCCCGGAAACGCGCCAGACGTATCGACCAGGGTCACCACTGGCAGGCCGAACCGGCTGGCCATTTCCATCAGGCGGATCGCCTTGCGATAGCCTTCGGGCTTGCCCATCCCGAAATTGTGCTTGATCCGGCTTTGGGTGTCGTGCCCCTTTTCATGGCCGATCACCACCACCCGGCGGTTGCCCAGCTTGGCCAGGCCGCCAATGATCGCGTGATCCTCACCATAGCAGCGGTCACCCCCCAGCGGCACGAAATCGGTAAAGGCCCCGGCGATGAAATCGCGGAAATGCGGGCGCATCGGGTGCCGGGCGACTTGTGTCTTCTGCCAGGGCGTCAGCGCGGCATAGGTGCTGGCCAGCAGGTCCGCGCTCTTCATCTCAAGCCGGCGGATCTCCGCGGCAATGTCAACATCCCCGCCTTCGGCCGCGGCGCGCAGTTCGGCGATCCGTGCTTCAAGCGTGGCGACCGGCTTTTCGAATTCAAGATAGGAAATCATGCTTCTGCGCTAGCCCGCCGGGCGGCGATGGGCAAGAGGATGCCGCGCGTTAACCAGTTCAACCAGCCGTGCCGAATCGACATGGGTATAGATCTGGGTCGTGGCGATATCGGCATGGCCCAGCAGGGTCTGCAGCACGCGCAGGTCGGCGCCGCCTTCCAGCAGGTGCGTGGCAAAGGCATGGCGCAGCACGTGCGGGCTGACCCGTTCGGGATCGAGCCCGGCGCGCAGCGCCAATTCACGCAACAACTGGAACAGGCGCACCCGTGTCAGGTGTCCGCTCTTGCCGGTCGAGGGAAACAGCAACCGCCCCTTGTCCCCACGCAGCGCCAGCCAGCGCGACAACGCCTGCCGCGCGCGCGTGCTGACCGGAACCAGCCGCTGCTGCCCGCCCTTCCCAGTAATGTTCAGGAACGGCGCATCGCGCGGGACGGCGTTGAGCGGCAGCGAGACCAGTTCGCTCGCCCGCAGGCCCGAGCCATAAAGCAGCTCCAGCAGGGCCAGCAGCCGCACGGCATCGGGCCGGTCGCCCTCAGCCTCGAGCTCGGCGGTCTTGAACAGCGCCTCGACATCGCCGTGCCCCAGGATCCGCGGCAGCGGGCGGCGGGTGCGCGGGCGCGGCAGCGCCGGCGAAGGATCATCCCCGCGCCAGCCTTCATCAACCAGAAAACCAAAGCACTGCCGCAGCGCAGAGCATTTGCGCGCCAGGCTGGCAGGGGCAAGGTCAGACCAGACCCCGGCCAGCCGCGCCAGATCCGCGCGGTCCACTCCGGTCAGCGGGCCAATCGCGGCCTCTGCGGATTCGAGATCGCGGCGATAGGCCGCCAGCGTGTTCGCGGCGGCCCCGCGTTCCGCCGCCAGCATGGCCAGGAACGCATCGACGGCGGCTGACAGCGGCCTACCCCCGGGCAACCGCCTCGGCCGCGATCATCCGGGCTTCGGCGGAAAGGCCGACGCGGTTAAGCGCCGAAACGATATGGTACAGGTGGACGCTGGTCATCTTGTCCCAGCCATCGCCCTGCATCCCCACGCCCGCCAGGAAACAGACCAGCGCCGGATTGTTCACATCGGCGGCCTGATCGATCAGCCGCGTCCAGCGGGTCCGGCGGTCGAGGTTGATTTCAAGCTTGGAAGCGAAATCGGCAGCCGTCGCCTGTTCGACCCGGCCCAGCCCGGCCAGCCCGGCCAGCAGGAACCGTGACTTGCGGTAATTGTCGCTCTCATCGTCGGAATGGAAGGATTCGAGCGCGCCCGACGGTACCGGGTTCCCGCGGTTGGGCGAAGCCAGAACCAGCTGCGCCCAGGCCAGCGAGCCAACTTCGGCCTGGCTGGCCCAGCGCAGCGCATTGCCATCGAGCCCCGCCGCCAGCATCGAGGCGACAAGATCGGCCGACTGGTCGGCAAAGCTGTCGTCCACCGGCATGCGGGCCGCAGCATAGGCGGTCAGCACCAGCCGCGAATAGCGCACCCGGCTATCCTTGGCTCCGTCCCACAGCTGGGAAATTGCCGCCATGCGATCCGAGGCCGCTTCACCCGTATAGGCCGTGCGGAGCAGCCCCGCCCGGTCGGCCCAATCACCGGTGATGTCGTCCTGCGCGTAAATCTGGCTATAGAGATCGACCATCGCCGAGCTCGACAGGATGCCCGCCGCTGCCGCCTTGTCCGCCCCTTCGGCCCGCGTGGTCAGTGGCACCATGGGCGCCAATGCCGCGACATAGGCATAGCGATCGGGTGCATTACGCATCAGCGCCGCCGGCGGCTCCAGCCCGGTGGCGATGGTGAAGGCATAGCGCCACGGTGTCATCTCGCTGACTCCGTCCCACTCGATCGTCACCGCCCGGCGCGATTTGCCCGCGGCACCGGCGTATTTCTGCGCCAGCAGCATGTCGATCTTGGGCCAGACGCCCCCACCCTGCATGCGGTCAAGCTGCGCCATGGCCGCCGTGCCATCGCCCTGGAAGGCCTGGCAAACGCTGCGCAGCACGCGCCATTCGGCATCCTTGCGTGCGCCGCCCTGCACGGTGATTGCCGGGCAGATCCCGGTAATGTCGGCGGTAAAGGCATAGGCATCCAGCGCAGCGCGGGTCAGGCTGTCGGTATAGTTGCCGGCGTCAACATCCTGCACCACGGCGCGGGCCACTTCGCCCTCACCCATTCGCACCAGCAGCGCCGCGCGGCTGGCCGCGAAATCGGCCGGGTTCATCCCCTGCGGCGCATCAAGCCGCGAGGCGAGTGCCCGGCGCAGCAGGATATGCCCCCAGCGCGAGACCAGCTGCCCCTTGTTGCCATCCAGCGTAGCCCTGACCAGCGCCCCGCTCTGCCGGGTCAGCGCCCCGGCGGGCAGCCCGCCTTCGTAATCGGCCAGCACCCCGACCTGCTTGAGCGAGCGGCGCGCAGCCGGCGGCATATCGGACCGTGGCTTCAGACCCAGCAGCTGGTCCAGCTCATCGGGTGACATCGCCTCAAGCTCTTGCAGCGTGGGAATGCGCACCCCGGCCGGCAGGACCGGTGCCGCAGCCGCACTCGTCCCGCCCGGCACCGGCTGGACGACGGGCACGGAAATGCTTGCCGCGCCGCCATTCCCACCCGCCGAACTGCCCCGTGTCACCGTGACCGGCGCAGCAGCCGGCCGCGCTGGTGGCTGCGGTGCAGTAGCGCGCGAAGGCGCGGCTCGCGGCTTGTCAAAGCCGGGCGGCAGCAGCGATTCGGGCGCATTCTGCGCCAGGACCAGGGCAGAGCTCAGCGCCAGCGCCGAACCCAGTGCCAGCAGGGCCATGTTCCGCTTCATCGATTAACCCCCGGCAGCGCAACAGGTTCGGCAATCAGGCGCTGCGGCTGTTCGCCGCCATCGTGCCAGGCCCAGCCGAGCAGCGTCGCAACGGCCACAGCCAGCACCAGCCATCCCTTGCGCACCCTCACCGCCACGTTTTGCCTTTCTGCCCCGAAACCTGTCCAATACTTGCGAACCCGGTTAGCCCATCTATAGGCAGGGCCGCAATGGACCATGACGAAACCGAACAGTCGAGCACCGATGTCGACGCCCTCGCGCGGCGGATCGATCGTCCGGTCGTGCTGGTCGGGATGATGGGCACCGGCAAGTCGAGCATCGGCCGGCGGCTATCTGCTTTGCTTCACCTCCCCTTTGTCGACGCGGACGAGGCGATTGAGCAGGCCGCTCAGCTCTCCATATCCGAAATTTTTGACCGCCACGGCGAAGGCGCCTTTCGCGATGGGGAACGCCGCGTGATCGCCCGGCTGATGGATGGTGAGCGCAAGGTGATAGCCACCGGCGGCGGTGCCTTCATCAATCCCGAAACCCGCGCGCTGATCCTGGCAAAGGCGATCACCGTCTGGCTCGATGCCGATATCGATACGCTGGTTGAGCGCACCACCCGCAAGGATACCCGTCCGCTGCTGCGGCAGGGTGACCCGCGCGAAATCCTCACCCGGCTGCGCGATGAGCGCCGCCCGGCCTATGCCGAGGCGCCAATCCACGTTACCTCCGGGCGCGGCCCGCAAGCGCGCACCGTGGCGCGGGTCCTGAAGGAAATTGACGCATGGCTGTAATCCCGGTCGACATTGCTGGCCGCCCTTATGAGGTTCACGTCGGCTCCGGTCTGCTGCCCCGTCTGGCCGAGATTGCCGGACCGCGCCTGCGCAAGCGCCGCGTGCCGATCGTGACCGACGCCAATGTCCACGCCGCCTGCGCCAGCATGGTCGATGCCGCCCTAGCCGCCGCCGGCCACGAGGCTGCATGGCGCGTGCTCCCCGCCGGGGAAGCCAGCAAAAGCTGGAACCAGCTCGCCGCCACGGTTGACTGGCTGCTGGCCGAAGAGGTCGAACGCGGCGATCACATTATTGCGCTGGGCGGCGGCGTGATCGGGGACCTGACCGGGTTCGCCGCCTCCATCCTCAAGCGCGGCTGCAATTTCATCCAGGTGCCGACCTCGCTGTTGGCGCAGGTCGATTCCAGCGTTGGCGGCAAGACCGCGATCAACACCCCTGCGGGCAAGAACCTGGTCGGCGCCTTCCACCAACCCGCACTGGTCCTGGCCGATCTTGATCTGCTGAACACCCTCCCCCGGCGCGAGCTGCTGGCCGGCTATGCCGAAGTGGTGAAATACGGCCTGCTCGGCGATGCCCGGTTCTTTGACTGGTGCGTGGCCCATGGCGCAGCGATGCTGGCGGGCGATGCGGACCTGCGCGAACAGGCGGTCGCCCACTCGGTCGCGGCCAAGGCAAAAATCGTCAAGGCGGATGAGCGCGAGACCCTGGGCCTGCGCGCCCTGCTCAACCTGGGCCACACCTTTGGCCATGCGCTTGAGGCGCAGACCGGCTTTTCGGATCGGCTGCTCCACGGTGAAGGCGTTGCCCTCGGCATGATCCTAGCCGCGCGTTTCTCGGCCCGCCGCGGGCTGATCACCGCCGCCGCCGCAGACCGGATCGCCGCGCACTTCGCCGACGTCGGCATGGCCAGCGAGATCGCCACCCTCGGCCTCAACTGCGATGGCCAGGCGTTGGTGGCGCATATGCTCCACGACAAAAAGATGGACGCCGGCACCCTGCCTTTCGTTCTGATGAAAGATATCGGCGAGGCCTTCCTGGCGAAGGACGTCGATCTGGCCGAGGTGGCGACCTTCCTTGGCGATCAGT
The DNA here is from genome assembly GCF_032337075.1 of Novosphingobium sp. APW14. NCBI lineage: Bacteria > Pseudomonadati > Pseudomonadota > Alphaproteobacteria > Sphingomonadales > Sphingomonadaceae > Novosphingobium > Novosphingobium sp. APW14. The sequence continues at coordinate 167,322 of NZ_JAVYAB010000003.1, read as the reverse complement.
TGACCCGTTAGAACCAGACCCTCGCGATCAAACCTGTGCCGCGATCTGAGCGGATGCAGGCGAGGCCCCCGGCACAAGGCGGTCCATATCGGTGTTTTCGGGGAAGATCGGCCACAGCAGTTGCTGACCCAGTGTGGCATCGGGGAGGTTTTCCACCCCATAGCTGGTCGGATAGGTTCGCGTAATCCGCGCCGTGCCGAACAGCACGTCCCAGAAGAACAGCAGGTTTCCGTAATTGCCCTTGTAATGGACCGCCGGGTCGCTGAGGTGGCGACCGTGGTGTGCATGGTGAGTGGCCGGGGTCGAGATTGTCCGCTCGACCAGCCACATTACCGGCGAAAGCCACTTGATCCGATACAACGAGGCATCCCATGCAATGTCGCTGTGCGCGCCGATGATCACCAGCATCTTGACCACCAGGTAACCCGCATAGAACCAGCCAAGGCCAAGGTAGATCAGCGCCCCGGCAAACCACAGGCTGGGCATCATCGCGTAGTAGATCACATTGTTGCGATAGACGAGCCGCACACTCATGTAGCGGGCGTTGTGGTGTGCGCGGTGCAGGTTGTAGAGCCAGGCGAAACTGTGTGAGGCGCGGTGCCACCAGTATTGCATCATATCCTCGAACACGAGGAACAGCATCAAAGCTGGCAGAATGCCGATCTGCGCCAGCGCGCCCTGGTACTGCGGGAAGTAACGCGTTCCTATCAGTCCGGCGGCAACTATGATCAGCGGCTGGGTCACGGTTAACAGCAGCACGGTCGACACCGCCTCCACGATCCCGTCGTTGCGACATTGCTCCTGCTTGGAAAACAGGTCCGACCGGACCAGTTCGAGCAGCCCGAAGGCGATGTAGATACCAATTACCAGCCAGCTCGACGCAGTCATGGCTCCCTCTCCCGTGCCCGAGCTTGCTGCTCGTTTCTTGCTAGCCGCATTATAAAGGTGCATCGCAGCAAAGAATGCAAAGTGTTTATCATTTATCTGCAATCGGCCCGACCCGTGCCGATCCGGCACTGGCCGCGGTGCTGCGCCAAGCCGGACGGAAGATCGTGTTCTCCGCCGGGCAGTTCATTCAGCAGCAGGGCGATGGCAGTGACGGGTTCTGGATGATCGAAGCCGGACGCGTCGCAATTTGTAGGTACGGGGCCGAAGGCGCGGTTACTGTCTTTGCCGTGCTGGGCGCTGGCGATCTGTTCGGCGAACTGGCGCACTTTGCTGCGACACCCCGCCAGGTCGATGCCGTTGCGCAAGAGCGGTCTGTATTGGTCCGCGTGAGCGCCGCGCAGGTTGATCGCTTGCTGGCGGACGAGCCTGCCTTTGCCCGGGCCCTTCTCACCTCGCTTGCCCACCAGCTGCGGCTTGCGCTCGATTTGATCGATCGGGAGCGCAGCTTGACAGCTGAAGCCCGAATTGCCCGCCTCTTGCTGGATCTGACAGAGCGCGAAGGCTGCGAATTGTCGCTCACCCAGCAATCGCTGGCAGATCGCGCCGGCGTGTCGCGGGTGACAGCAGGGCAAGTGCTGGCTCGGCTCGAGCAAGTGGGAGCAGTGCGCCGGGCTTATCGCAGGATCGCTATTACCAACCGTGCGGCGCTGGAAAAGTTCTGACGAGCGGCCATTTTCCTACCCCACTGAAACCTGTCATCCTACTGGCCATGCCAAAGGTAAGCCCCGCGCGATGGGTCAGAATGCAGCCAGTCCTGCCAGCCACGGGGCGTGGCGACTGCACGGGTCCGGTCTATTCCGCACCGGTTTTTTTGTTCGTCCAACTGTACAAGCCGCTCAATTCAAGCCGAAACCTCAGCATTCCTGCCGATCTCGCCGTGTTGGGAAAAGTGGACGCAGTGTCCACTGTGTCCACTTCTTCGTCACGCTGGTGCCGCACCGCGCGCGCTTGCCAGCACTGGCACAGGCGGCTAGCCCCTCGCCCATCAAACCATCCGGGGGGATGACATGACCGTTGCCGAAACCACGCCAGAGCTTGATGCGCCTGCGCCCAAGCTGGACAAGAACGACCGGGCCTTTCTGGGCCATCCCAAGGGGCTGGGTTACCTGGCCTTTGTCGAAGGGTGTGAGCGTTTCTCATACTATTCCATGCAGACGCTGTTGGTGCTCTACATGGTCAAGTACCTGCTGCTGCCCGAACATATCGGCGGCGTTCTGGGCCTTCAGTGGCTGCAAGGCGCGGCCTATGGCGGCAAGGAGGGCCAGCCGCTCGCCTCGGCGATCTTTGGCGATTACACCAGCCTGGTCTACCTGACCCCGATCGCCGGCGGCCTGATTGCCGACCGCTGGCTGGGGCGGCGGGCAACGCTGCTGGCCGGGGCTGTCGTCATGGCGCTGGGCCACTTCCTGATGGCGTTTGAGGGGCTGTTCCTGTTCGCCCTGCTCGCACTGGTGGTCGGCGTCGGGCTGTTCAAGGGCAATATCGCCAGCCAGGTGGGTGAACTTTACGGCCCCAATGACCTGCGCCGGGCCATGGCGTTCCAGATCTTTTACATCGCGATCAACGTCAGTGTGATCGTCGCGCCGCTCATTTCGGGCACGCTGGGTGAGAAGGTTGGCTGGCATTACGGCTTTGGCACGGCCGGGGTGGTGATGGTGGCGGGGCTGCTGCTTTACATCAAGGCCGGGCCCTGGCTGCCCAGGGAAGACCGGGCGGCAGAGGCAAAGGCATCGGCCGATGGGCTCGACAGCAAGCGGCTGCTGGGCTTCACCGCCGCGGCGCTGGCCCTGCTGTTCGCACTCGGCCGGGTGGTGCCAGACCTGGCCGCGATTGGCCTGTCGGGCGAAGTCGGCCTGGCCGTGGCGCTGGGCCTGCTGACGGCAGTGAGCGCGGCGGATCGCCCTCGCGTGTTTGCCCTGCTGCTGCTGATCCCGATCCTGGCGCTGGCCATGCTGACCAACCAGCAGATCTTCAACGCCTATCTCGTCTGGGCCGACGCGCATTTCCAGCTGACCTTCTTTGGCACCACGCTGCCCACCAGCTACATGATCACCATCGATGCGGCGCTCAGCTTCTCGATGCTGGCGGCGGTCGCGCTGTTCTGGAAATGGCGCAGCGATCGTGGCGGCTGGGAACCCGATGAAATCGGCAAGATGATCCTGGGTTCGGTCTTCGTGATGGCGGGCGGCCTGTGTCTTTACCTCGCCGCGCTGACGCAGGGTGATGCCAAGATCGGCCTGTTCTGGCCGGTGATGTTCCACCTGCTCAACGCCATTGGCTTTTCGCATATCATGCCGGTCAGCCTGGCGCTGTTCACCAAGGTGGCCCCGCGCTCCATCGTCGCGACGGTGGTGGGGATCTATTACCTGACCTTCTTCGCTGCCAACAAGACGGTGGGAATCATCGGCGGCTGGTATTCAACCATGGATACCCCCACGTTCTGGCTGATGCACGTCGGCACGGCGGCGGCGGGTCTGGTGGGCTTTGCCGCATTCAGGCTGGTGATGGGCAAGCGGCTGGCAGAGGCCTGAGCCTAGCCGAACACGGCGATCGACTGCATCCCCACGGCGACCGCCTCGCCCCGGGTGTTCCAGATCGCCATGTTCTGGCTGGAGCAGCCCTTCTCGGCATAGTTGCCAAGCGCCTGCAGCAGGAACCAGCCGTCGTCGGTCTGCGGCAGCGGGGTGAGCAGGTTGACCAGCCAGGTCATTGAACTGATCGGCACCGAACCGGTCAGCGGCATGACCCCGGGCGGGAGCGCATCGGCCAAGAGGATCAGGGCGACCATCGGATCGAGGCCCTCGGTGTCCCTCAGCCGTTCCCACCACAGGATCTCGGGCACTTTGGCTTCGGTCCGCGGCTGGGCGAAGCGGCGCTCGAAGTTGGGGGCAAAGCTGGGGCCGGCCCGCTCGGGCAGCGGCACGGCCTGGTCCAGCGGGATTGCGTGGCCGGGCATTGGCACGTCGTGCAGGTGCAGGCTGCTCGCCTCGACCGGGCCCATGAAGACAAAGGTGGCGGTCAGGCCGACGCCGCTCTCATTCGCCACCTCGGCGCTGATCCAGCTGGCGTTGCGGCCCCGGCGCAGCACCTTGGCCCGCACCTCAACCGCGCCGGCCAGCGGGCCGACGAAGTTGACCGTGGCGGACCGCAGTGGCGGCAGATCGGGCGCGATGCGCTGCGCTGCGACGAGGGCGAGCGCCGCGGAGAACCCGCCATAGCTGGTGCGCCCCTGCATCCAGTCTTCCGGGATGGTAGCGGCAAAGCCACCGTCGGTCGGCCGCGCGGCGGCAAGGGCTTGGGGCAAAGACATGGTGCTTTCCATTGACGTAAACGGAAACCGGGTCAATCCTTCGTCCATGACCAAGTTCATCGACCTTTCGATCCCGATCACCAACGATGTGGTCTCTGACCCGCCGGTGATGCGGCCGCAGATCCACTACACTACGCACGAGAGCAGCTGGGAACAGATCGCCCTGTTCTTCCCGGGGCTTGCAAAGGACGACCTGCCCGATGGCGAAGGCTGGGCGGTGGAGACGCTGACGCTCTCCACCCATAACGGCACCCACATGGATGCGCCGTGGCATTACCACTCGACCACGGACAGCGGGGCCCGCCGGGCGCCAAGTATCGATGAAGCCCCGCTCGACCGGTTCTTCCGCCCCGGGGTGAAGCTGGACTTCAGCCACCTGCCCCACGGCACCGTGGTCAGCGCTGCACAGGTGGAGGCAGAGCTGGCGCGGATCGGGCATGATCTCCAGCCGCTCGATATCGTGCTGGTCCAGTCGGGCGCGGTCTATGGCACCGAGAACTTCACCGATCAGGGCGTTGGCCTGGGCGCCGAAGCCACCCTGTGGCTGACCGAGCGCGGGGTAGAGGTGGTTGGCACCGATGCCTGGTCATGGGATGCGCCCTTCAGCCACACCGCGCGCCGCTGGGCGGAAAAGCGTGATCCGGCGATCATCTGGGAAGGCCACAAGGCCGGCCGCATCCGCCCCTATTGGCAGATCGAAAAGCTGACCAACCTGGCCGCCCTGCCCGCGCACGGCTTCACCCTCAGCTGCTTCCCGGTGAAGATCGAAGGCGCCAGCGCCGGCTGGATCAGGGCCGTGGCGCTGGTCGACTAGTTCGGCTTGCCGAGGTTGCGTTCCAGGAACCGCAGCACGCGGGCCTTGAGCGTCAGCTTGGTCATGTCACTGCCCAGGCTGGGCGCGCCCATCGGGTAAAAGTGCCCGAAGCCCGGCATCCACGCGCTCTCGGTCTTGATCCCGGCGGCACCAAGACCGGCCTGCACCCCGCGATTGCCCAGCTGGACGCCTTCCAGATCGTTTTGCCCCGTGATCAGCAGTGCCGGGGCCATGCCCGCCTTGGCGGCCTTGGCGATGTTGAAACCACCCATGCCGCCCGAGAACGAGACCACCGCCTTCACCGGCACGCCAAAGCCATAGGCCGCATTGACCGCGCTGGCACCGCCGGCCGAGAATCCGCCAACCGCAATCCGCTCTGGATCAATCCCCAGTTCAGCGGCATGGCTGCGCGCATAGCCAACGGCCATGCCCAGATCCTGGGCAGCAGCAAAGACCGTGTTCCACAGCTGCTCACGGCTGCTATCGTCAAGCAGCGGTAGGCCCATCCGGCCACGGATGACGTCGATCCGCGCCGTCGCAACCGGATCCTTGAGCATCGCCTTGGGCATCAGGACCGCCGGATCAAGCCCGGCCGGCAGCGCCGGATCCTCTGGCATCAGCCGGTATTCGATCGACAGGCAGACATAGCCCGCCGCCGCCAGAGTCTGGCACCAATCACCCATCGAGGAGTCCGATGCGCCATCCTCTTCAAACCGCATCGTCCCCTTTGACCCGCGCAGAAACGCACCGCCAAAGGCCAGCACCACAGCCGGGCGGCCAGCGACCGGCTTGCCGTTCGCGATGGGGCGATAAATGTCCAGCTTCAGGTCTCGATAATACGGCTTGGTGCTGGTCGCACCGACCATGCCCTTGCCGTAAACCACATCGGGGCTGACCGAGACGGTATAGGCGCCGCCAACCATGTCCTCGGCCGAAAGTGCCGTCGGGGCCGTCATGCCCAACAGGGCGCCGGTGGCCCATGCGATCGAAAACCGGATCATGGCGGTCCTATTCCAGTTCGAGGATAATCGCATCAACCGCCAGGCTGTCTCCGGCCTTGGCGTTGACCTTCTTCACGGTCGCTGCCTTCTCGGCGCGGAGGATGTTCTCCATCTTCATCGCTTCGACTACGGCCAGCGGTTGCCCGGCCTCGACCTTGTCACCTTCGTTGACATGAAGAGCAACAAGCAGGCCGGGCATCGGGCAGATCAGGAACTTGGACAGATCCGGCGGGACCTTTTCGATCATGTGCTGGGTCAGGTGAGCCACGCTGGCGGGAAGGATCTGCACCTTGTGGATCGCGCCGCGGGTGGTCATGCTTAGGCCGGTTCGGCTGGATTCGACCTTCACGCCATAGCTGATGTCACCCACTTCGGCCTCGACCAGACGTTCACCCGGCGTGTACTCCAGCGCCAGGTCGATCTCTTCACCATCGACAGTGATCTCTTCGTCCAGGCTGACGGCAAAGGTCTGCCCGCCGATCACCACCGACCAATCGTAGGGCGGCTCCAACTCGCCATCGAGCTGCTGATCAATCTGCCGGGCGCGATCGGCGCGAGCTGTGGCAATAAACCCAGCAATCGCGGCGAGGTGCTTCAGTGTCTCACTATCTGTCGCCGCGCCGGTGAAGCCATCAGGGTATTCCTCGGCAATAAAGCCGGTGGTCAACTCACCCGAGCGGAAGCGCGGATGCTGCATGATCGCGGAGACGAAATCGACATTGTGGCCCAGCCCATCGATCTGGAACCGGTCGAGCGCGGCGATCTGCAGATCCGCCGCCTCGTCGCGGGTCTCGCCCCAGGTGATCAACTTGGCGATCATCGGGTCATAGAACATCGAGACTTCGCCGCCCTCGTAGACGCCGTCATCCACACGCACCCCGCCCAGGCCGCGGCGACCATTGGCTTCGCCATCGTCCTCCCAGCCCGGCACCGGGGGCTGGTAACGCACCAGGCGGCCCGTGGAAGGCAGGAACCCGCGATAGGGATCCTCGGCATAGACGCGGTTTTCAATCGCCCAGCCATCGATCTTGATGTCATCCTGCGTCATGGCCAGCTTCTCGCCGGCGGCGACGCGGATCATCTGCTCAACCAGGTCAATCCCGGTGATGCATTCGGTGACCGGGTGCTCCACCTGTAGGCGGGTGTTCATTTCGAGGAAGTAGAAGCTCTCCCCGCTCGGGTCCGCGCCTGAAACGATCAGCTCGACCGTACCCGCGCTGTAATAGCCCACCGCGCGAGCCAGGGCGACGCACTGCTCACCCATCGCCTTGCGCATTTTGGGCGTGACGAAGGGCGACGGCGCTTCCTCCACCACCTTCTGGTGGCGGCGCTGGATCGAGCATTCGCGCTCGTTCAGGTAGAGGATGTTGCCGTGCTGGTCGCCCAGGATCTGGATTTCAATGTGGCGCGGGTTGAGGATGAATTTCTCGATGAACACGCGGTCATCGCCGAACGAGTTCAGGCCTTCGCGCTTCACGGCTTCGAAGCCCTCGCGCACGTCCTTTTCGTCATAGGCCAGGCGCATGCCCTTGCCGCCGCCGCCGGCGCTGGCTTTCATCATCACCGGATAGCCGATCTCGTTCGAGATGCGCACCGCGTGCTCGGTATCCTCGATCTCACCGACGAAACCGGGGACGACATTGACCCCCGCCTCCTTGGCGAGCTTCTTGGACTCAATCTTGTCCCCCATCGCCGCAATCGCGCCGACCGGCGGGCCGATAAAGGCAATGCCCTCGGCCTTGAGCTGCTCGGCAAAGCTGGTGCGCTCAGATAGGAAGCCATAGCCCGGATGAACCGCCTCAGCCCCAGTCGCCTTGCAGGCTGCGATGATCTTTTCGGCAATCAGGTAGCTTTGCGCCGCGGGCGACGGGCCGATGTGCACCGCCTCATCCGCCATCTGCACAAATGGCGCGCGGGCATCGGCATCGGAATAGACTGCTACAGTCTGGATACCCATGCGGCGGGCGGTCTTGATGACCCGGCAAGCGATTTCGCCGCGATTGGCGATCAGGATTTTCTTGAACATCGTATCGTTCCTCAGGCCTCAAGAGGCGGCATATTGTGGCCAAGCAGGCGGAGCATATCGGCAGCGCATTCGACGACGTTTGAGCCCGGGCCGTAAATGCCCTGAACCCCTGCTTCGCGCAGGAAGTCATAGTCCTGCGGCGGGATCACGCCCCCGGCGATCACCTTGATATCAGGCCGACCGGCTTCCTTGAGCAGACCGATCAATTGCGGGATCAGCGTCTTGTGCCCGGCCGCGAGCGAACTGGCGCCCACCGCATCGACATCCTTTTCCAGAGCCAGGGCAACGGTTTCCTCGGGCGTCTGGAACAGCGGGCCAGAGGTCACGTCAAAGCCCATGTCGGTGAAGGCACTGGCAATCACGTTGGCGCCGCGATCGTGGCCGTCCTGGCCCATCTTGGCGACCAGCAGGCGCGGCTTGCGGCCCAGACGGCGGGTGACGGCCTCGACACCTTCCAGCACCTGGTTGTAGCGCGCGTCCTCGGCATAGGCGGGGCCATAGACCCCGGTCACCGGCACCGGCTGGGTGCCATAGCGGCCGAACACGCTTTCCATCGCATCACTGATTTCGCCCAGCGTGGCACGGTGACGCGCAGCTTCGACGGCAAGCGCCAGCAGGTTGCCCCCATCTTTGGCCCCGGCTGCCAGCGCGGCCAGCGCGGCCTGGCACTTGGCCTCGTCACGCGCGGCCTTGACCGCCTTGATCCGGGCGATCTGGGCTTCGCGCACGGCGTGATTGTCCACTTCCAGCGTGTCGAGCTGATCTTCCTGCGCCAACTTGTACTTGTTGACGCCGACGATCACATCCTCGCCCCGGTCGATCCGCGCCTGCTTGGCGGCGGCGGCCTGTTCGATCCGCTGCTTGGGCATGCCGGAAGCGACCGCCTTGGTCATGCCGCCCAGCGCGCCCACTTCCTCGATCAGCTTCCAGGCTTCGTCCACCAGCGTGCTGGTGAGCGCTTCGATATAATACGAGCCGCCCAGCGGATCGACCACCTTGGTGATCCCGCTTTCCTCGGCCAGCACGATCTGGGTGTTGCGGGCAATACGAGCCGAGAAATCGGTCGGCAGGGCAATTGCCTCGTCCAGCGCGTTGGTGTGGAGGCTCTGCGTGCCGCCCAGCACTGCTGCCATCGCCTCGATCGTGGTGCGGATGACGTTGTTATAGGGGTCCTGCTCTTGCAGCGAGACGCCCGAAGTCTGGCAGTGCGTGCGCAGCATCTTGCTGCGTTCGTCCTTGGCGCCAAGCCCGTCCATCACCCGGTGCCACAGCGTGCGCGCGGCGCGCAGCTTGGCCACTTCCATGAAGAAGTTCATGCCGATGCCGAAGAAGAAGCTCAGGCGCCCGGCGAACTTGTCGATATCCAGCCCGGCAGCCATGGCCCGCTGGACGTATTCCTTGCCGTCGGCGATCGTGAAGGCCAGTTCCTGCACCGCCGTCGCTCCGGCCTCGTGCATGTGATAGCCCGAGATCGAGATCGAGTTGAACTTGGGCATTTCCGCCGAGGTATAGGCGATGATGTCCGAGACGATCCGCATGCTCGGTTCTGGCGGGTAGATATAGGTGTTGCGGACCATGAACTCCTTGAGGATGTCGTTCTGGATGGTCCCGTCGAGCAGATTGCGGGCGACCCCCTGCTCTTCCCCGGCAACGATGAAGAAGGCCAGCACCGGGATCACCGCGCCGTTCATGGTCATGGAGACCGACATCTGATCGAGCGGGATCCCGTCAAACAGGATCTTCATGTCCTCAACCGTATCGATCGCCACCCCGGCCTTGCCGACATCGCCAACCACGCGGGGGTGATCCGAGTCATAGCCGCGGTGGGTGGCAAGATCGAAAGCGACCGACAGGCCCTTTTGCCCGGCCGCCAGGTTGCGGCGGTAGAAGGCGTTCGATTCCTCGGCGGTCGAGAAACCGGCATACTGGCGGATCGTCCACGGGCGGCCCGCATACATCGATGCGCGCACGCCGCGGGTGAACGGGGCAAAACCGGGCAGGCCCGGATCACCGGCGTCCTCTGCCGTGTAAAGCGGCTTGATCGCGAACCCCTCTGGGGTGTTCCACGTCAGGTCCTTGCCCTTCACTTCCTTGGCCGCAGCGGCTTGCCAGTCTTCAATCTTCGCCATTATCTTCCCTCTTCCTACCCCACCGCGGGGAAGGCGATTACTTGCCCTTGAACTCGGCCTTGCGCTTCTGGAGGAAGGCCATGCCGCCCTCAATCGCGTCCTGGCTGGCCCCGGCCACGCGCTGGCCTTCGGCCTCGGCCAGCAGGACCTGCGGCAGGGTGCCATCGAGCGCGGTCTGGATGTTGTTCTTCATCGTCGCATAGGCCAGCGTCGGACCGTCAGCGAGACGCGTGGCGAGCGCCATCGCCTCGTCCATCAGCGCCGCATCGTCGACCGCCTTGTGGATCAGGCCCCAGTCCTCGGCCTGGCTGGCTCCGATCTTCTCGCCCAGCATCATCATGCGGGTGGCGCGGGCGCGGCCGATGGCGCGGGCCAGCAACCAGGTCGAGCCGCCATCCGGCACCAGCCCGATGTTGACGAAGGCCTGCAAGAAATAGGCGCTCTGCCCGGCCAGCACGAAATCGCCAGCCAACGCGATCGAGCAGCCCACACCCGCCGCCGCGCCGTTGACCGCGGTCACCACCGGCACCGGTGCGCGCAGGATCTGCGTGACGACCGGGTTATAGAAATTCTGCAGCGCGCGGTGGCTGCCGCCCTTCTGCTCCAACGGGCTGCGATCGCCGCGCGCCGCAAGGTCCGCGCCCGAGCAGAAGCCCTTGCCCGCCCCGGTGATGACCACCGCCCGCGCATCGCCGAGGTCATACAAGGCCGCGCCCAGCTCTTCCGCCAGCTGGATCGAGGCAGCATTGAGCCGCTCCGGCCGGTTGAGCGTGATCTTCAGCACATTGCCCACGCGTTCTGTCAGGATCGTTTCGTAATCTGCCACTTTCCAAACTCCCTCTCTTGTCTCGTTGCCCAGCAAGGGCCCGGCCTTAATTTGACCAGTGCGTGTCCTCGCTTGGTGTTTCCATGATTTCGGTCAGCACCCCGCCCATGTCCTTGGGGTGGACGAAGAAGATCAGTGTCCCGTGGGCGCCAATCCGCGGTTCGCCCAGCACCCGCTTGCCCATGGCCTCGAACTCGGCCTTGGCGGCGTGGATGTCGGGCACTTCGTAGCAGACGTGGTGCTGCCCGCCGGCGGGGTTCTTCTCGAGGAACCCGGCGATCGAGGTATTGCCCGGCAGCGGCTCGATCAGCTCGATCTGCGTGCCGTTCAGTTCGCCATCCGCACCCGGCGTATCGACGAAGCAAACCTTCACGCCCTGCGATTCCAGATCGAACGGCTCGTGAATCTTCGTCGCGCCCATGACATCGCGGTAAAAGACGATCGAGTCCGCGATGGACGGTGTTGCCACGCCGATGTGGTTAAGACGGCCTAGTTTCATGAGCTGATCCTCACAGCGGAATATTATCGTGCTTCTTCCAAGGGTTCTCGAGCTGCTTGTTCCGCAGCTTGCGCAGCCCCAGAGCGATCCGCCGCCGTGTATTCCGCGGGTGGATCACCTCGTCGATGAAGCCCTTGCTCGCCGCCACGAAGGGGTTGGCGAAGGCATCTTCGTATTCCTTGGTGCGCTCGGCAATCTTGTCGGGATCGCCAATGTCCTGACGGAAGATGATCTCCACCGCCCCCTTGGCACCCATCACGGCGATTTCGCCGGTTGGCCACGAATAGTTGAGATCGCCGCGCAGGTGCTTTGAGCTCATCACGCAATAGGCGCCGCCATAGGCCTTGCGGGTGATGACGGTGATCTTCGGCACGGTTGCCTCAGCATAGGCGAACAGCAGCTTCGCGCCGTGCTTGATGATCCCGCCGTATTCCTGGGCCGTACCGGGCAGGAACCCGGGCACGTCAACAAAGGTCAGGATCGGGATCTCAAACGCATCGCAGAACCGCACGAAGCGCGCAGCCTTCTTGCTGGCATTGATATCGAGCACGCCGGCGAGGACCATCGGCTGGTTGGCAACCACGCCCACGGTGCGCCCCTCAACCCGGCCAAAGCCGACGATGATATTGGCAGCATGGCCCGGCTGAATTTCGAAGAAATCGCCCTCGTCCAGCACCTTGCGCACCACTTCGTGCATGTCATAGGGCTGGTTGGCGTTGGCCGGTATCAGGGTATCGAGGCTCTCCTCGATCCGGTCATAGGGATCTGTGGTCGGCCGTTCGGGTACGCCGACACGGTTGTTGGCCGGCAGGTAATCGATCAGGTCGCGCGCGGTCAGCAGCGCCTCGATATCATTTTCCAGCGCCAGATCGGCGACCGAGGTCTTGGTGCTGTGCGTTACCGCACCGCCCAGTTCTTCTTGCGTCACGATCTCATTGGTCACGGTCTTGACCACATCAGGACCGGTGACGAACATGTAGGAACTGTCCTTCACCATGAAGATGAAGTCGGTCATCGCCGGCGAATAGACTGCCCCGCCCGCGCAGGGGCCCATGATCAGCGACAGCTGCGGCACCACGCCGCTGGCCAGCACGTTGCGCTGGAAGATTTCGGTATAGCCGCCAAGGCTCGCCACGCCTTCCTGGATCCGGGCACCGCCGGAATCGTTTAGGCCGATGACCGGCGCGCCGACCTTCATCGCCATGTCCATCACCTTGCAGATCTTCATCGCATGGCGCTCGGACACGGCCCCGCCGAATACGGTGAAATCCTGGGCATAGACATAGACCAGGCGACCGTTGATCGTGCCGGAGCCAGTGACCACGCCATCGCCGGGAATGGTCTGTTCGGGCATGCCGAAGTCCACACAGTTATGCTCGACATACATGTCCAGCTCTTCGAATGAGCCTTCATCGAGCAGCACGGTCAGCCGCTCACGCGCGGTCAGCTTGCCCTTGGCGTGCTGCGCATCGATACGCTTTTGCCCACCGCCCGCCCGGGCAGCTTCGCGGCGACGTTCCATTTCGGCAATATTTGCGGACATTGTGCCCCCTTGGACTTCTGCAAGCCGCTGGGATGGAACCGCAGTGCAGCAATGTCCAATGTGAATTTGCGAAGTTGCGAAGTAAGAGTTTGCAAACTACGACAGAGGCATGACGCCGCGCCGCCTTTTCGCCGGAAGCCGCCTGCGGGCAATCCGGGCAGAGCATCGCCTCAAGCAAGCGGAGCTGGCTGCGCGGCTGGCGATCAGCACCTCCTATCTCTCGCAACTGGAGAACGACGACCGGCCGCTAACCCCCACGCTGGTCGAACGCCTAAGCCGCGCCTTTCCGCTCGATTGGCGCGAAATTGGCGCCGGCGATGCCGAGACGCGCCTGGCCGCCCTGCGCGAAGCAAATGCCGATCCCCTGTTTGCCGAACCGATGGATGCCGCCCAGCTCGCCCGCTTTGCCGAGCAGCAGCCCGCACTGGCCGAACGCTTCATTGCCCTGCACGAAGCCTATCGCCGGTCTGGGCAGCGGCTGCAGATGGTGGACGAGGCGCTGGCCAGCGAAGGGACCGGCGTGGCCCGCCTGCCGTGGGAGGAAGTGCGCGACTGGTTCCACCTTGCCAACAACTATGTCGACAGCCTGGACCGGGCGGCGGAAGATCTGGCCGAACGGCTCGGCACCCCCTCCCCCGATACAGCCGCGATTGAGGGCTACCTGAAAGGCGCGCTGTCAGTCTCGTTGATCTATTCCGGGCAGGCTGGCCTGCGCTCCTACGATGCGGAGATGGGCCACCTGACGATCGACCCCGGCCAGCCGACCGAAACCCGCCGCTTCCAGCTGGCGCACCAGCTGGCCGCGCTGGCGCTGAAGGATGAAATCGCCGCCGTGGTGGAAAGCGCCGCGCTGCGCGGCGCTGCCAGCCGGCAATTGCTGTTCGTTGGCCTGTGCAACTATGCCGCGGGGGCCCTGCTGATGCCCTATCGGCGGTTCCGCGCCGCCGCCCGTGCCGTGCGCCACGATATCGACCGGCTGGCCCAGCAATTCGGCGTGAGCTTCGAACAGGCCTGCCACCGCCTCTCCACCCTACAGCGCGAGGATGCGCGCGGAGTGCCGTTCTTTTTCTGCCGGGTCGACATGGCCGGCAACATCACCAAGCGCCATTCCGCCACCCGGCTACAATTCGCCCGGTTCGGCGGGGCCTGCCCGCTATGGATCGTGCATGAGGCCGTGGCGATCCCGGACCGGATCCTGGTCCAGCTGGCCGAAACGCCCGATGGGGTGCGCTATGTCTCGATGGCCAAGGGGCTGGTGAAGCCATCTGGGTCCTATGATCGCGCCCCGCGCCGCTATGCCGTGGCGCTGGGCTGCGAGGCGGAGCACGCCAGCGAGTTCATCTATGCCGATGGCCTTGACCTGCGTCCAACCAGCGCCGCGGCGCGGATCGGCATTTCCTGCCGCATCTGCCCGCGCCCTGATTGCGACCAGCGCGCCTTCCCGCCAAGCGACCGGACAATCAGCGTCAATCCCGACCAGCGCGGGGTTGTGCCTTACCGGGTGGGCTAAACCTTCACGATCCCCAGCCGGATCATGTCGCGTGCCGTATCGAGGATGCTTTCCTCGGGCGGGCGCGGGTTCCAGCCAAGCTTGGTGCGGGCATGGCTGATGTCGGTATCGCGGACATTGCCAAGCTCGCCCAGCACCTGCCGCACCACCGGATCGAACCGGCCGACCAGCCGCATGACCCAGTCTGGCAACTTGCGCTTGGGGATCTTCCGCCCTTCTTGCCCCAGGCCCTGGCGCAGTATCGCTGCAACATCCGCCATCATCAGGAACGGGCCAGAACAGATGAACCGTTCCCCGGCCATGCCTGGCATGGTCAGGCAGCGCACGTGCATATCCGCCACGTCGCGAACATCGACGATGCCAAAGCCGAAATTGGGCAGCCCCGGCATCGAGCCTTCCAAAAGCTTCTTGATCGCTTCGAGCGAGGTTGAAAAATCTCCCGATTGCAGCGGCCCCAGCACCAGCGCAGGGTTCACCGTCACGAATTCCATGTCGCCGCCTTCGGCCGCCACCCAATCGCGCGCGGCGCGTTCGGCGATAGTCTTGGACCTGACATAGGCATAGGCGTCCGGACTGGTGGGATCGGTCCAATCGGCTTCGGTGAACACGCTTTTTCCCCGACCGTGGCCATAGGCAATCGCCGCCATCGAACTGGTCATGACGAACCGTTTGACCCCGGCCGCCTTGGCCGCCTTGAGCGCCCGCAAGGCCCCGTCGCGCGCCGGGACGATCAGTTCATCATCGCTCTTGGGCGCATTGCTGGGGAGCGGCGAAGCAACATGGGCCACATGGCTGCACCCGGACATCGCCTCGGCCCAACCGGCGTCGCTCATCAGGTCGGCGGCGAAGAACTTCAGTCTGCTGTCGTCCACCGTCAGGCTCGCGCGCACTGCGCTTTCCCTGGCCAGATCGCGGATCGAGGTGTGGACCGTCCAGCCCTCGACAATCAGTTGGCGGATCAGGAACCCGGCGATGTAGCCGCTGCCGCCGGATACGAAGACCTTGCCTGCCATCGTCCTTCTCCCTTCAGAACCGGATCATGATCTTGCGCGCCAGCTTGGGCGAGATCGAGTGCACCAGTTGCAGCACCTTGACTGCCCCGACGTTGGCCTCTTCGGCGTTGCTTTCCATTCCCGCAACAATCTGGCGGGCACAAGCATCGGGCGCCATCTTTTTCGATCCGCGCCCAGCGGTCAGCTTGGTTTCAACCACCGGGGGCAACGCCTCGAGCACATGCACAGTCGTGCCCTGCAACTGATGCCGCAGCGCCTGCGAATAGGACCGCAGCGCTGCCTTCGTCGCGCAATAGACCGGCCCGCCCGCGCGCGGTGCAATCGCCAGACCGGAAGTGACGTTGACGATCATCGCCTCCGGCCGCGCCTTCAGCACCGGCATCAGCGCGGCGATTAGGCGGATCGGGGCATTGAGGTTCAGGAAGATCGTCGCATCTGAAGCAGCCAGATCAGGCGCGGCTTCACGGAAATCATGATCGACCCCAGCTCCGGCATTGTTGACCAGAATATCGATCTGGCGGCCCTGCACGCCCGCCAGAAGCGTATCGACGCCCTTCTGGCTCGAAAGGTCAGCCTGGATCACCTCGAACCCATCGGCTTTGGTTGCCGCGCAGCGCTCTGCATTGCGGCCCTGGGTAATCACGGTCGCACCCTTGTCGCGCAACTGGCGTATCAGTTGCGCACCGATCCCGTCGGTTCCGCCGGTTACCAGCACGGTCTTGCCCGAAAGCTGCATCGAAAGTCTCCCCGTTGTTCTTTGCAGGGAGACTAGCATTTAGGTTGCAGGTTGCAACCGAAACCTAGCGCATCAGCACCAGTTCTTCAGCCATGCTGGGATGGAGCGCGACAGTGGCATCAAACTGCGCCTTGGTCAGCCCGGCCTTTACGGCGATGGCGGCCGCCTGGAGGATTTCCGGGGCGTCGGGGCTCAGCATGTGGACCCCCAGCACACGGTCGGTCGCGCCATCGACCACCAGCTTGTAATAACCCCGCTCCGCCACGTCAGAGAACATGTTCTGCATCGGCCGGAAGTCCGACTTGAACACCTTGATCTCGCGATAGTTGGCGCGGGCCTCGGCCTCGGTCAGGCCGACCGCGGCGATCGGCGGCTGGGTAAAGACCGCGCTGGGGATATGGTCATAAGCGGTGGTGCGCGGCATGGCGCCGAACACGGTATCGGCAAAGGCATGGCCTTCACGGATCGCCACCGGGGTCAGTTGCACCCGGTCGGTCACATCGCCGACGGCGTAGATGCTGGGGCAAGCGCTCTGGTTGTACGCATCAACCGGCACTTCGCCGTTGCGGCCCAGCGCAATCCCGACATTTTCCAGCCCCAGACCGTCAGTCTTTGGGCGGCGGCCGGTGGCGACCAATACCACATCCGCCACGATCGGCTCCCCCTCGCCGCCATGAACCAGTAGCGAGCCGTCGGCCTGCTTCTCGACCGCGCGGATCGGCCGGTTGAAGCCGAATTCGATCCCGCGCGCTTGCAGGATCGGCAGCAAGCGGTCGGTCAGATCATGGTCATAACCGCGCAGGATCTTGTCGCTGCGGTTGACCACGGTCACCTGGCTGCCCAGCGCGTTGAACACGCCGGCGAATTCCAGCGCGATATAGCCCGCGCCCTGGATCACCACCCGCTTGGGCAGTTCAGGCAGGTTGAACACCTCGTTCGAGGTGATGCAGTGCTCCACTCCGGCAAAGTCCGGCAGCACCGGCCATGCGCCCACCGCGATCAGGATGACCTTGGCACTGATTTCCCGGCCACTGGCCAGCCGCACGGTATTCGGTCCGGCCACGGTGGCGCGTTCGTGGAAATGCTCAACCTTGTTGCTGTCCAGCGTCGAGGTATAGGCCCGTTCCAGCCGGTCGACATCGCTGGCCACGAAATCGCGCAGCTTCGCCCAGTCAAAACTCTGGCCCTCGATCGTCCAGCCATAGGTTGGCGCATCGTGGAGCGAGTGGGCGAAGTGGCTGGCATAGACCAGCAGCTTCTTGGGCACACAGCCACGGATCACGCAGGTGCCGCCAACGCGGAATTCCTCGGCCACGGCCACCTTCGCCCCGTGCGAAGCGGCAATCCGGCTGGCGCGCACGCCGCCCGATCCTGCGCCAATCACGAAGAGGTCGTAGTCGAATCCTGCCATGGGAAAACTCCTTGTTGGCAGTCATATGGGGCCTAATGCTGGCTTAGGCCAGTCCCGCCTCGGCCAGTAGCGCGCTGGTGCTGGCATCAAACTGCGCGCCCGCCGTGCCGATCGACTTGGCGATTTCCTTGCCCAGCTCAACCCCGAACTGGTCGAACGCGTTGATCTCCATCAGCACGGCACCGGCAAAGGTGCGATGCTCATGAAAAGCAATCAGCGCACCCAGCGTCGCAGCGTTGAGGTCATCGCACAGGATCGTCGCCGAAGGACGGTCGCCCGGATAGGCCCGCGCCGGATCATCAGCAGGCTTGCCCGCCATCAGCGCCGCCCCTTGGGCAAAGCAATTGGCCAGCAGGTTGCGGTGATGATCAGGCGCAAGCTCATCGCCCGCGGCGATGCAGGCGATGAAGTCCACCGGCACCACGTGGGTGCCCTGGTGCAGCAGCTGGAACACCGCGTGCTGCGCGTCGGTCCCAACCCCGCCCCAGGTGATCGGCGCGGTTGGGCCATCAACCTGGCGGCCATCGGCCTTCACGGCCTTGCCGTTGGACTCCATCTCCAACTGCTGGAGGTAGGACGGGAACAGCCGCAGCCGCTCGTCATAGGCGAACACCGCGCGGGTCTGGCAGCCGCGCAGGCGGGCATAGGTCAGGTCGGCAAAGGCGGCACGCAGCGGCAGGTTGTCTGCCCCGTCAGCCTCCAGGAAGTGCCGGTCCATCGCCGCCGCGCCATCGAGGAACTCGGCAAATTCATCCCAGCCCAGCGCCAGGGCAATCGGGAACCCGATCGAGGACCACAGCGAATAGCGCCCGCCCACGCTTTCCCCAAAGGGCAGGACGCGGGTCTCGTCGACCCCCCATTCCACCGCTTTTTCGGGATAGGCCGTCAGCGCGATCACGCGGCCATAGGGGTCTTCCACCCCGTTCTCGCTCAGCCATGCCAGCGCCGAGGCGGCATTGGTCATGGTTTCGGTGGTGGTGAAAGTCTTGGACGCAACGGCGATCAGCGTGGTGGCAGGATCGCACTTGGCAAAGGCGGCTTCCAGCGCACACCCATCGATATTGGCAACCACATGGACATCAACCACCGCCCCGTCGCGGGTCAGCGCATCAATCGCCAGGGCCGGCCCCAGCGCCGAGCCGCCGATGCCGATGTGGATCAGGTGCCGCACGTCACCCAGCGCGCCGCCATGGATCGCGGCGACCAGCCCGGCCATCCGAGCATGAAGTGCCGCGGCTTCCTCAACGCTGCTGTCGCGGCCAACGCCGCGCAGCGCGGTGTGTTCAACCGCGCGGCATTCGGTGACGTTGATCTTTTCGCCCGCAAACATTGCGCCGCGCGTCTGCTTGAACTGCACGGCCTCGGCCAGGGCGGTGAAGCCCGCCAGATGCGCGGCGTCGAGATGGGTCTTGGACCAGTCAAACCGGATCGCCCCACCGGGCAGCTCAAGCCGGGACGAAAGCAGATCCAGCCGCGCCGGATCGGCGAACAGTTCGGCCAGGGTCGGGCGGCCCAGATCCCGCAGGTTCTGCCAGGCTGCAGCCACTGCATCACTCATCGTCGTGCTCCTTCAGGTTGGCGCCCTAATGCCCGCCCGGGCACGCAAGGGAAAGACCGATAAAAACGTATTCGGGCCAGTGAATTGCCGATGTGGCGTCCAGTGCATCCGATCAACCTAACCCTTGACGCGCGCCGCCGGCCCGCCGATGGACAGGCAGATGACCGAACCGGCCACCACCCCCGATGCTGCGGTACCGCCGCAAGCGACTGACCAGGCGACAGAAAGCGCACCTGCGCGCAAGGAAGACAGCTTCCTGATCTTCCTGCTCAAGCTGGTGGTGATGGTCGCGATCTTCCGCAGCCTGATATTTTCGCCCTTCAACATTCCCAGCGAATCGATGCTGCCGCGTCTGGTGAATGGCGATTACTTGCTTGCCGCCAAGTGGCCCTATGGCTTTTCGCGCTATTCGCTGCCGTTTAACCTGCCGATCCTGCCGGAAGCGCGCGTGCTGGCAGGCACTCCGCAGCGCGGCGACGTTGTAATCTTTAAGCAGCCCCCGCTGAAGGAACTGGACTATATCAAGCGCGTCATCGGCCTACCGGGCGATACGGTGCAGATGGTCAATGGCCAACTGTACCTCAATGGCGCGCCCGTGCCGAAGCAGCGCATCGGCGATTTCGAGATTGAAATCACCCTGAACACGCAGTGCTATTCGCTCCAGTTCGTCGCCCGGCGCGGCGATGGCACCGATATCTGCCGCTATCCGCGCTATCGCGAGACGCTGCCGAATGGCCGCAATTACGAAGTGCTCGATCTTGGCCCGCGCGAGATGGACAGCACGGCACCGGTCGTGGTGCCTGAAGGCCACTTGTTCTTGATGGGCGACAACCGTGACAATTCCGAAGACAGCCGCTTCCCGGCTGAACCCGGGCGTGGCATTGGCTTGGTGCCGATGGATAACCTGGTTGGCCGCGCGTCAATCGTGATGTGGTCAACCGATGGCAGCGCCGAGTGGGTCAAACCATGGACCTGGTTCTCCGCAGCGCGTTGGGATCGTATCGGCGGAACCTTTTGACCCCACCATGTTTGCCAAAGAAACCCATGCATTCCTGACCGAGATCGCTGGCCGTCCGCCAGTGGATGAGGCTTTGTGGCTGGAAGCCCTGACCCACGGCTCGACCGGAGCAGCTCGCGATTACCAGCGGCTGGAGTTCCTGGGGGACCGGGTACTCGGGCTGGCTATTGCCGAATGGCTCCATGCCGCGGAAACGGGCGACGAAGGCCGCCTATCGCAGCGGCTCAACGCCTTGGTTTCCCGGGCCACCTGTGCGCGCATTGCCCGGAGCATCGGTCTTGGCAGCCATATCCGCCTGGGCAAGCAGGCCCGCGACGATGGCGGGGCCGATAGCGACAATATCCTCGGGGACGTCATGGAAGCCCTGATCGGCGCCAGCTTCGTTACCCACGGCTTTGAAGAAACCCGTGCAATGGTCCGCCGGCTGTGGGCCGATGCGGTCAGCGGCCAGACCGGCCAGCGCAAACACCCCAAGTCGGCCTTGCAGGAATGGTGCGCCGGCAACCGCCGCCGCATGCCGGAATACCGCCTGGTGGAGCGCTCTGGCCCCGATCATGCCGCGCGCTTCACCGTCGCCGTCAGCGTCCCGGGCGTGGGCGAGGCAGAGGCTATTGCCGGCAGCAAGCAGGAAGCCGAAACCAAGGCCGCCGAAGAATTCATGCGGCGTTTCGGCTAGAACCGAGGCACCCTTCGACATTCCGGCCCCAGTCCGGTATGGCGCGCGCAATGACTGAAAACTCAACGCTCGAACGCTGCGGCCTGGTGGCCGTGCTTGGCGCCCCGAATGCGGGCAAGTCCACCCTGGTTAATGCACTGGTCGGCCAGAAGGTGGCGATCGTCTCGGCCAAGGCGCAAACCACCCGTGCCCGGTTGATGGGCATCGCGCTGGAAGACACCGCCCAGATTATCCTGGCCGATACCCCGGGCCTGTTTGAACCGCGCCGCCGGCTCGACCGGGCCATGGTCAACGCCGCCTGGGAAGGCGCCGCAGAGGCCGATGCGATCCTGCTGATCGTCGATGGCCGCAAGAAGAAGCTCGATTATCTCGAGCCGATCCTGACCAGCCTCGAAGGCCGCTCGGAGCGCAAGATCCTGGTGCTCAACAAGGTTGACGAAGTGGCCAAGGAGCCGCTGCTCGTCACGGCCCAGTCGCTCGCAGGCGAGGGTCAGTTTTCCGAGGTGTTCTTCATTTCCGCGCTGACCGGGGATGGCGTGCCCGAACTCAAGGCCCGGCTGGCCGAACTGATGCCCGAAGGCCCCTGGCACTATCCCGAAGATCAGGTTTCCGATGCCAGCGAACGCCTGCTCGCCGCCGAAATCACCCGCGAACAGCTGTACCGCCAGCTCCATGACGAGCTGCCCTATGACAGCACCGTCCGCCCCGAAAGCTATACCCAGCGCAAGGACGGATCGGTTGAAATCCACCAGCAGATCGTGATCGCGCGCGATAGCCAGAAGGGCATCGTCCTGGGCAAGGGCGGCTCCCGGCTGAAGTCAATCGGCGAAGCCGCGCGCAAGGAACTGACCGAGCTGCTCGGCACCAAAGTCCACCTCTTCCTTCACGTCAAGGTCGACGAGAAATGGGGTGAGGACAAGGAAATCTATGAGGAACTGGGGCTGGAGTGGGTGAAGTAGCGCCTAGCGCAGCTTCGCAATCCCGATCCCGTCGATCTTGGCGCGCTCCTTGGTCGATTCCTCGCTGCGGTTAAGCGCCTTGGCGATTTCCTTCAGCCCCTTGCCCTTGGCGGCAAGGGTGCGCAGCTTGGCCACCTCGTCCGCCTTCCACGGCTGCTTGTGCTTGGCGAACTTGTCCGACATCAGTCCGCCTTCTTCTTCGCCGAGGCCTTCTTGGGTGCGGCCTTCTTCTTGGGCGCGGCTTTCTTGCGGGCGCCCTTCTTGGCCGGTCCCTTGGCGGCCTTCTCAGTGATCAGCGTGGCCGCCTCCTCGGCCGTCAGGGCTTCAGGCTGCTTGTCACGCGGCAGGGTGGCATTGGTCGTCCCATCGGTGACGTAGGGACCATAGCGCCCGGCCATCAGCTTCATCTCGCCACCACTTTCGGGATGCGGGCCAAAGGTCTTGAGCGGTTCGGCCGCCGTGCGCGCACCGCGACCGCCGCCGCTGGCCGCTTCGGCCAACTTGGCAACAGCACTGTTCATGCCTGTTTCGAAGATCTCTGCGGTCGAACGCAACTTGGCGTACTTGCCCTGGTGCGCCAGATAGGGGCCATAGCGCCCCAGGCTGGCGGTAATCGGCTCACCCGATTCAGGATGGCTGCCGATCGTGCGCGGCAGGCTGAGCAGCTTGACCGCCCAATCCAGATCAAGTTCGCCAATGTCCTTGGGGATTGAACTGCGCTTGGCTTCCTTGCCACTGCCCATCTCGACATAGGGACCGAACCGGCCAACCTTGCGCGTAATCGGCTCGCCCGTTTCGGGGTGCTTGCCCAACTCGCCATCGGCTTCGGCACCGGCGCCGCCAGGCTGGGCGAACTTGCGGGTGAACTTGCATTCCGGATAGTTCGAACAGGCCACAAAGGCGCCGAACCGTCCGCCACGCAGCGCCAGCCGCCCCGTGCCGCAGTTGGGGCACTTGCGCGGATCGCCGCCGTCTTCCTGTGCAGGGAAGAGGTAATCGGAAAGGTACTCGTCCAGCGCCTCGGTCACTTCCGACGGCTTCTGGCCCATCACCTCGTCGGACTTCGGCTTGAAGTCTTTCCAGAACGCGGCAAGCACCGATTTCCACTCGGCGCGGCCGCCGGAAACGTCGTCGAGTTCCTCCTCCATCCCGGCGGTAAAGTCATAGGCGACATAGCGCGGGAAGAAACGTTCAAGGAACGCTGTCAGCAGCCGGCCGGATTCCTCGGCAAAGAAGCGGTTCTTTTCGGTGCGGACATAGTTGCGGTCCTTCAGCACCTGGATCGTTGCGGCATAGGTCGACGGCCGGCCGATGCCGAGCTCTTCCAGCCGCTTGACCAGCGTCGCTTCGGAATAGCGCGGAGGCGGCTGGGTGAAGTGCTGGCTGGCCTCGACCCCGCGCTTGGCCGGGCTATCGCCCTTGACCATCACCGGCAGCAGGCCGCTGTCGTCTTCATCGTCGCCGGGCTTCTGGTCCAGGCTTTCGTCATAGACGGCAAGGAAGCCGGGGAACTTCACCACCTGACCTGTGGCGCGCAGCTCATGCTGCCCGGTGCCGTCGCGCAGGGTGACTGTGGTGCGTTCGATATTGGCGCTGGCCATCTGGCTGGCGATCGCGCGCTTCCAGATCAGCTCGTAAAGCCGTGCTTCATCGCCGCTGCCAAAGTGATCGCGGCCGAAATCGGTCGGGCGGATCGCTTCGTGGGCTTCCTGCGCGTTCTTCGCCTTGGTTTCGTAATGGCGCGGTTTTTCAGGAAGATAGTGGCCATTGTTATAGCGATCACTGATCGCCTTGCGTGCGGCCGAAATTGCACTGGGGTCCATCTGCACCCCGTCGGTCCGCATATAGGTGATCGCACCCGCTTCATACAGCGTTTGCGCCACGCGCATGGTGTGCGCGGCCGAGAAGCCCAGCTTGCGCGCAGCCTCCATCTGCAGGGTCGAGGTGGTGAACGGCGGCCAGGGGTTGCGGCGGGTCGGGCGGGTATCGACTTCCTCGACGCGGAAGGCCCCGCCCTCAACCGCGGCCTTGGCCCGGGCGGCGCTGCCCTGGTCGCCCAGGCTCAGCTTTTCCAGTTTCTCGCCCTCAAACTTCACAAGGCGCGCGGCGAATTCGGTTCCATCATGCTCCAGCTTGGCGGCAACCGACCAGTATTCCTGCGGACGGAACAGCTCGATCTCGTGCTCCCGCTGGCAGATCAGCCGCAGCGCGACAGACTGGACGCGACCGGCGCTCTTCGCACCCGGCAGTTTGCGCCAGAGCACGGGAGAAAGCGTGAAGCCAAACAGGTAATCCAGTGCGCGGCGGGCCAGGTAGGCATCAATCAGGTCCTGATCGAGCGCACGCGGCTGCCCCATCGCCGTGGTAACCGCATCCTTGGTAATCGCATTGAAGGTAACCCGCTGCACGTCCTTGGGCAGCGCCTTGCGCTTGGCCAGGAGTTCCTGGACGTGCCACGAAATCGCCTCACCCTCGCGGTCAGGGTCAGTCGCAAGGATCAGGCGGTCAGCCGACTTGGCCGCATCGGTGATCGCTTTCACCCGACTGGTCTTGTCGCCGTAAAGCTCCCAGTCCATCGCGAAATCTTCGTCGGGACGGACCGAGCCATCCTTGGGCGGCAGATCGCGGATGTGACCATATGATGCCAGGACAGTGAAGTCCTTGCCCAGGTACTTTTCGATGGTCTTGGCCTTGGCCGGGGATTCAACGATGACAAGTTGCATAATGGTGGGTTGCAATCCTTACGCGTATACGTACGCGCGAGGGTGGGGAGCAGCGGGGGCCATCGTCAAGGGGGGGGGCGATCACCAGCCTTGACTAGGCCCGACTGACCCGCCCGCCAGCGTGGCGCACCAGTCTTCCGCCAAGCTCCAGCTCCAGCAGCGCCAGTTGCACCGCTCCAGCGCTTGCCCCGCTTTGCCGCACCAGCTCATCCACTGCGACCGGGGCAGTTGTCAGCAAGCCGGCGATGTCAGCGGGATCTTCGGTCTGTTCGGGCAGCACGCCCCATTCGGCGCTGACTTCGCGCAGGATCGAGCGGGGTTGGCCCTGAAAACCGGTAAGCAGTTCGATCACATCGTCGGTCCGCTGCACCAGCGTGGCGCCGTCGCGGATCAACTGGTTGCAGCCTTGTGAGCGGCTGTCGAGCGGCGAGCCCGGCACGGCCATCACCTCGCGCCCGGCCTCCCCCGCCAGCCGCGCGGTGATCAGCGAACCAGACTTGGGTGCGGCCTCGACAATCAAGGTCCCGGCCGCGATCCCGGCGATGATCCGGTTGCGTGAGGGGAAATGCCGCGCCAGTGGCTCGGTCCCCGGCGGCTGCTCTGCCAGCAGCAGGCCCTGACTGGCGACGACTTCCTGCAAGTCGGCATGCTCAGGCGGATAGGCCACGTCGATGCCGCTGGCGATTACGCCGATCGTGCCGCCAGACAGGCTGGCCTGATGCGCCGCGCCGTCGATCCCGCGAGCCAGGCCGGAGACGACCACATAGCCTGCTTCGGCCAATTCGCCCGCAAACATCCGCGCCAGCTTAACCGCCGCGGCGGAGGCATTGCGCGCCCCGACAATCGCCACGCAGGGCCGCAGCGCCAGGTTGGCGTCCCCCCGGCAGGTCAGGATCGGCGGCGCGCCGTCCTGTTCGGCCAGCAAGGGCGGATAGTCTGGCGAATCATGAAACAGGTAACGCGCACCGGCCGTCCGTACGGCTTGCACTTCGGCGGCGATGCGATCTTCTGCGGCCGGCCGATAGCCTCCGCCGCCGCGCTGGATGAGGTCCGGCAGCGCTGACAGCGCCGCCTCTGCAGCACCAAAGCGGTGGAGCAATTGCCGGTAGGAAACCGGGCCGACATTGGGCGAGCGCAGCAGGCGGATCCGGGCAAATGCCTCCGCCTGGCTGAGCCCCTCCATCAGCCCTTGCTACCCACGCGGGGTTCGGTGCCGGCCGCAAGCCGCTGGATATTGCCGCGGTGCAGGATCAGGATCAGCACTGCGATCCCGGCGAGGACCAGGGCATAGTTACCATGCCCGAGCCACCAGGCCATGACGGGGGCAACAAGCGCCGCTGTCATCCCGGCCAGCGAGGAAATCCGCGTGATCGCCAGCAGCCCAAGCCAGGTAACGGCATAGGCCAGACCAATCGGCCAGGCGAGGCCAAGCGAGGCCCCCATCATCGAGGCGACGCCCTTCCCGCCCTTGAAGCGCAACCAGACCGGGAAGCAGTGCCCCAGGATCGCCCCCAGAGCGGCCAGCCCCTCATGCCCGGGCCAGAAGTGGCGGGCCAGCAGGACGGCGGCAAGCGCCTTGAGCAGGTCGAGCAGCAGGGTTGCCGCAGCAATCCCCTTGCGCCCGGTGCGCAGCACATTGGTGGCGCCAATGTTGCCCGAACCGATCGAACGCAGATCCCCCGCCCCCGAAAGGCTGGTCAGGATCAAGCCAAAGGGAATCGATCCCAGCGCATAGCCCAGCACAAGTGCGAGCAGGTTTTCCATTCCAACGATCCCTTCCCTTTATCGCCTGATCGTAGCTACAAGGACGGCACACCGGCAAGTCCGGCCCGGGGGAATATGTCCGAAATCGATCCTGCTTCACCTTTGCTGCTGTTCGATTCCGGGGTCGGAGGCCTCTCGGTGCTGGCCGAAGTGCGCAATCTGCTGCCCGCTGCGCCGGTGATCTACGCTGCGGACAATGGTGGCCTGCCCTATGGCCCCAAGACTGAAGCCGAGGTCGCGGCGCGCGTCTGCGGCCTGCTGGGGCGGATGGCCGAACGCTATCGCCCCCGGCTGATCTGCATCGCCTGCAACACGGCATCGACCATCGCGCTCGGCATGGTCCGCGACGTGCTGGAGATCCCGATCGTCGGCACTGTCCCGGCAATCAAGCCAGCGGCAGAGCAGACCCGCAGCGGCACGATCGGCCTGCTCGGCACCGCGGCAACCATCCGTCAGCCCTATGTCGATCGCCTGGAGGCAGAGTTTGCGCAGGGCATACTGCTGCTGCGCGCTGCGGCGCCGGACCTGGTGACCGCGGCCGAGGCCAAGCTGCGCGGCGAACCTGTAGATCAGAGCGTTTATCAACGCGCCGCCGCCGCGCTGCGCGACCAGGCCGGTGGCGAAAGGATCGATACGGTCGTCCTGGCCTGCACCCACTTTCCCCTGGTCGAGGCCGAACTGGCGGCCGCCTTCGGCCCCGGTGTCCGCTTCGTTCATGGCGCGGCCGGGATTGCCCGGCGGATCGACCGGTTGACCGATGGGCAGGCCATGGCTCGGCCTGCGCCCGATCTGGCCCTGTTCACCCGCGCTGAACCCGGCCTGCCCACGCTGGCGCCGGCCCTTGTCCGCTATGGCCTGACCCGTATGGAGGTGTTGTGATGCGCCGCAAGATCAACCTGACGCTGCTGATCCTGGCCCTGCTGATCGGGTTGCCTTATTACTGGCTCCTGCTTGACAACCGTCCCGGCGAAAGTGAGCCAAAACCGCTCACAATCGCGGAATTGCGGACCCTCGCCGCATCGTTACCCGGCCCTGCCCCAACGGCAGTAGAGGTTGAGCTCGTCGGTTATCGCCATCTGCCGCGCAACCTTTTTGCTGCCGGGCATGGCATGAAACGTGCGCTCATCGGGGTGATGGCCTGGCAGCTGCCTGTACCGGGATATCGGCCCGTGATCATCGACACCGGGCTCCACCCGATCGATGCCGAAACCATGGGGATGACCGCCTATTGGCCGGAGCGACAGCGCAAGGTGGATCGAGCGATGGCTGGCGCTGGCCTGATCCTGGCCACGCACGAGCATCCTGATCACCTTGGCGCCCTGGCCCGCGCTGGCGGCGCCCCCTTGCTCAAAGCGGCGATGCTCAATGCCGGGCAGCTACCGCAGTCACCTTTGGCCGCACAGCTGCCATGGCGGGGGGAGCGTCCACCCGCGAAGCTCTCCGCCGCCGCGCCGCATGCCGTGGCTCCCGGAGTCGTCGTTATTCCCGCACCCAGCCATACTCCCGGCTCGCAAATGGTCTTTGTCCGCCTCGCCGATGGCCGCGAGATTCTTTTTGCCGGAGATATCGCCACACTGGCCGCCAGCTGGAAGGACTTGCGTGCACGATCGCGGCTGGTTGGTGATTATCTGGCGCCGGAAAATCGCGGGGAAGTATATGCTTGGCTGAAGACGATCCGCATCCTGAAGGGCCAGGCACCGGAAATGGTCGTGATCCCGGGTCACGATTACGAATGGATCGCCAGCAATCCGCAGGCGCGCGCGCTGGTGCACACGGGTTTCCGGCAATAAGTTGCTGGCGCCCGGCAGATGGTTGGGTTAGAGGCGCCGGAAAGCAGCAAGCGGAACCCGCTAGTGAACTACAACCAGATTTTCGACCAGGCGATCGATCGGCTGCATTCCGAGGGACGCTATCGCGTTTTCATCGATATCCTGCGCAACAAGGGCGCCTATCCCAACGCCCGTTGCTTTGCCGGGCATAATGGCCCCAAGCCGATCACTGTCTGGTGCTCCAACGATTACCTTGCGATGGGCCAGCACCCCAAGGTGATCGAGGCGATGGAACAGGCGCTGCACGATGTCGGCGCGGGTTCGGGCGGCACCCGCAACATCGGCGGCAACACCCACTACCACGTCGATCTTGAGCGTGAACTGGCCGATCTGCACGGCAAGGACAGCGCTTTGTTGTTCACTTCGGGCTATGTCTCGAACGATGCCACGCTCTCCACCCTGGCCAAGATCCTGCCGGGCTGCGTGATCTTCTCGGACGAGCTTAACCACGCCTCCATGATCGCCGGGATCCGCAATTCGGGCGCAGAAAAGAAGGTATTCCGGCACAACGATGTTGAGCATCTTGAGCAGCTGCTGGCCGAAACCGACCCGGCCCTGCCCAAGCTGATCGCCTTCGAAAGCGTCTATTCGATGGACGGCGATGTCGCCCCGATCCACGCGATCTGCGACCTGGCCGACAAGTACAATGCCCTGACCTACATCGACGAAGTCCACGCAGTCGGCATGTATGGCGCACAGGGCGGCGGCATTTCGGAACGCGATGAAGCCGCACACCGCATCACCATCATCGAAGGCACGCTGGGCAAGGCATTCGGCGTGATGGGCGGCTATATTGCCGCCGATGCCAAGATCATCGACGTGATCCGGTCCTATGCCCCGGGCTTCATCTTCACCACCTCGCTCTCGCCGGTACTGGTCGCGGGCGTGCTGGCTTCGGTCCGCCACCTCAAGCAGTCGAGTGCTGAGCGCGACGGCCAGCAGGCTGCCGCAGCGTTCCTCAAGCAATCGTTCGCCGATGCCGGCCTGCCGGTCATGCCCAGCACCACGCATATTGTGCCGTTGATGGTGGGCGATCCGGTCCGCGCCAAGCAGATCAGCGATATCCTGCTGGCCGAATACGGCGTCTACGTGCAGCCGATCAATTTCCCGACCGTGCCGCGCGGAACTGAGCGCCTGCGCTTCACCCCCGGTCCGGCCCACACCGAAGCGATGATGACCGCGCTAACCGAGGCGCTGGTTGAGATCTGGGAACGTCTGGAGCTTAAGCTCGCCGCCTAGGGCGATCTATCCCGATACAGCAAGGGCGGCCCCACCACGGTGAGGCCGCCCTTCTTGTTTCATGCCTCAGCCCGGCTCAGCGCAGGCTGACGACGTTATCGCTCTGGCGCGGATCAGCGCGGTCACCACGGTACAGGCTGGCCATCGGCTCATCGGTTGCGCCGATCGCCTGGGCCTGGCCAAAACCGTTGAAAGCGGTCTTCATGGCCGCGCCATAGGCACCCAGCATACCAATTTCGATATAGTCCCCGGCCTTGATATCGGCGGGCAGCTGGAACGGGCCTTCCATATAGTCGGCATCGTCACAGGTCGGGCCGTAGAAGGCGAAGCCGTCTCCAGCCTCATCGCGGCCTTCGCTGAGGCACTGCACCGGAAAACGCCAGCCAACATGGGCAGCGTCATAGAGCGCGCCATAGGCCCCATCGTTGATGTAGAGCTCATTCCCGCGGCGCTTTTCAACGCGCACGATCAGCGAATTGTATTCCGCGCAAAGCGCCCGGCCCGGCTCGCACCACAGTTCCGACGAATAGGACACCGGCAGCGATTCCGCCGCGCGGTGGATCACGCCGAAGTAGTCTTCAAGCGGCGGCGGCTCCATGCCCGGATAGATCGAGGGGAAGCCCCCACCGACATCGATGATATCGATCGTGACCGAAGCGTCGACAATCGCCGCACGGACCCGCTCCATCGCCTGGACATAAGCGAACGGCGTCATCGCCTGGCTGCCAACGTGGAAGCAAATGCCCAGGCTATCTGCAACCTGACGGGCGGCCTGCAGCAGCGGCGCGGCATCGGCCAGGTCGACCCCGAATTTCGAGGCGAGGCTCAGCTCCGAATAGTCGGACGAGACGCGCAGGCGAACGCACAGCGAGAGATCGGTGGCGTTCTCGGTCGCCTCGACGATCTTCTCCAGCTCTTCCTGCGAATCGAGGCTGAACACGCGCACGCCGTGCTGGCGATAGGCCTCGGCAATCGCGCCGGGAGTCTTCACCGGGTGCATGAAACACAGCACGGCTTCAGGCAGCGTGGCGCGCACCAGCCTGACCTCGGCGATCGAGGCAACATCGAAATGGGTTACGCCAGAATCCCACAGAACCTTGAGCAGGTCCGGCGAGGGATTGGCCTTTACCGCATAGAGCGACTTGCCCGGGAACTTCTCGACAAAGAAGCGGGCGGCGCGCGAGGCGGCGTGCGGGCGGTTCAGGATGACCGGTTCTTCGGGCGCAAGCGCGCGAACTACGGACAGAGCGTCAGGATACTGCTGCAACTCAAGGGACCCCCAATAGGCCTGACGGCCAGGTAACACGAAGACGAGGCTGCCTTGCGGTTATTGGAAGTCCCCTTGGGGCAGCGGGGGCGGGCTATAAAGATTCGCGCCTTAATCGCAAGTGAAAATCACCCCCTTGAGAGGTGCTCCGCCACCGCCCGGAAAGCCGGTAGCGAGGTGGGATCAAAGGCCGTGTTTGCGGCAATCGGATGGGACCCGAACCGGGCGATCACCACCTCTGCCACAGGGTCGGCATAGATCGCCTGACCATGAATTCCACGGGCCGAAAAAGCGCCGTGATTTCCGGGCATTATCCACCACTGGCGGGTGTAGGAACCGTCCTGCAACCACCGATATCCGGCCGGCGCGAAGGCCGCTTTGCTGCCCCCTGCCTTCACCGCTGCAACCGCTTCGCGGGCAATAATCTGGCCGCCATTTCCATGCCCGTCGCAGCGCATTGTTTCGCCAAATCGGGCCATGTCGCGCAGCACGGGATTAAGTCCACCACCGGCAAAAGGCATTCCAGTCGAATCGATCAGGAAATCGGCATCCTGTTCCATCCCCAGCGGAGCCCAGATTCGCTCGGACAGCACCTGATCGATTCGCTTGCCTTCGGTGCGGGCCACGATCCAGCCCAGCACCTCGGTATTGCAGGTCCGGTAGGTGAATCGCTCGCCGTGATTGCCGCTTTTGCGAATCGTCGGGAGAAACGCGTAGACGTCATCCGGGCCGCGATAACCCGGTGCCCTCGGGGTCAGCCCCAGGGCATTGCTCATCGCCCCGATGCCAGAGCTGGGATCGGTATACTCCTCCGAAAAATCGAGCGCGGTGGTCATGTCCATCACCTGCGCGAGGGTGGCATCGGCAAAGCCGCTACCGGCCATCTCGGGCAGCAGTTCAGCCACGGGGGCGTTCGGATCAAGCCGCCCTTCCTGCACCAGCATTTCGGCTAGGGTGCCGACAAAGCTCTTCGTCACCGAGAAGGCGATATGCGGCGTGTCCTGTCGCGTTACCCCCAGGTAGCGTTCGTACACGATCGTGCCTCGGTGCAGCACCAGCACGGCATCAGTGAAATGGACCGCCAGCGATTCCGCCCAGGTCAGCTCGCGGCCATCGTCCATCGCCTTGAACGTGATTGCATCGATATCGTCGCGCAGCGCCACCGGCAGCTGCCAGACCGGGCCTGATCCGCGCGAGACCCGCGCCGTCGGCAGGAATTCGCGCATCCGCGAATAGGCATAGCGGTGCGTGGGAAAGCGCATGTGATCAGCCCGGGCCCAGGCCAGCCGCTTGTCCGGCGCGGGCGGCAGCCCTTCCATCCAGCCCATGGCGACGGGATCGGACGAATGGGCATCAAGGATCTTGTCAGGCACTGCGCTCTCCGGCTTTTGTTCTGCCAAGAACCTTGCCTCAGGAAAGCCGGTTGCGGAAGTCCTCGTAGCCAAAACGCCGGACGCACGCGAGCTCGTCCGTCGCGCTGTCCCACAACCAGATCGAGGGCAGCGGCACGCCATTGAAGGTCGTGGTCTTGACCATCGAATAATGCGCCTGATCAAGGAAGGCAAAACGCTGGCCCACTTCCGGGCCGCTGGCGAAGCGGTAATCGCCGATCACGTCGCCGGCCAGACACGATGGCCCGCCCAGACGCACCGCCCCGCCCGCACCTTCATCGGTTTCCGTATCAAGCGGCGGCAGTTCGCCCAGCATGGCCGGGCGATAGGGTGCCTCGATCACGTCGGGCATGTGGCAGGTGGCCGAGATATCGGTGATCCCGATCGGCATGCCGTTCCAATGCCGGTCCAGCACTGTGCCGACCAAGATCCCGGCGTCGAGCGCCACGGCCTCGCCCGGCTCAAGATAGATCTCGCAGCCGGTCTGGGCCTTCACGGCCTTGAGAAAGTCGACAAGCTGGTCGCGCTGGTAATCGGCGCGGGTGATGTGATGGCCGCCGCCGAAGTTGAGCCATTCGAGCTGCGGCAGGAACCGCGCGATCCGCGGCAGCAGCGCTTGCCAGGTCCGTTCCAGCGGTTCGAAATCCTGTTCGCACAGGGTATGGAAATGCAGCCCGGTCACGCCCGCCATCTGCGAGTCGGTCAGCTGATCGACCGGAAAACCCAGCCGCGAATGCGGCGCGCAGGGATCATACTTGGGTACTTCGCCCTCGGCGTGGAGCGGATTGATCCGCAGGCCGATATCAAAGGCATCACCGCGTTGCCGCGCCTGTTCAATCAGCGGCGCAAAGCGGGCGATCTGGTCGGGCGAATTGAAGATCACGTGGTCCGACAGGCGGCAGATTTCGGGCAGGTCTTCGGCCTTGTAAGCCGCGCAATAGGTCGCGATTTCGCCCTGATAGTGCTCCGCCGCCAGCAGCGCTTCCCACAGGCCCGAGGTGCAGACCCCATCAAGGTATTCGCCAACAATCGGCGCAACCTTCCACATCGAGAAGGCCTTGAGCGCCGCCAGCACCTTGATCCCGGCGCGATCCCGCACGTCCGCCAGCACGGTCAGGTTCGCCCGCAGCTTCGCGGCATCGACCACGAAGGCGGGGCTATCGACCCTGCTGAGATCGAAATGGGCGAAGGCGCCCGGATCGCCCGCTCTGGTTTCCATTAGAAGTCCAGCGGCCCAGCCAATTCCTTGACCTGCCACGGCAGACCCTGGGTGTTCAGCATGTCCATGTAGGGATCGGGATCCATCTGCTCCATGTTGAACACGCCCTCACCGCGCCATGCGCCGGTCAACATCATCGCCGCGCCGATCATCGCCGGAACGCCAGTGGTATAGCTGATCGCCTGGTTCCCGGTTTCGTGGAACGCCTCTTCGTGATCGCAGATGTTGTAGATGTAATAGGTCTTCTCACCCGATCCATCGAGCGCCATACCGGTCGCGATATCGCCGATATTGGTCTTGCCCGTGGTGGTTGGCCCCAGCGTTTCCGGCTTGGGCAACACGGCGGCGAGGAACTGCAGCGGCACAATTTCCTTGCCCTGGTAGTTGATCGGTTCGATCCCGGTCATGCCAACGTTCTGCAGCACGGTCAGGTGGTTGATATAGGCATCACCGAAGGTCATCCAGAAGCGGCCGCGCTCCAGCTCGGGCAGGAACTTCGCCAGGCTTTCCAGCTCTTCGTGGTACATCAGGTACATATTCTTCGGGCCGACGGCCTCGAACTCGAAGTTCTGGCGGATCGTCATCGCCGGGGTTTCGACCCACTCGCCCTGGTTCCAGTGGCGGGCCGGGGCGGTCACTTCGCGGATGTTGATTTCCGGGTTGAAATTGGTGGCAAAGGCTTGGCCATGATCGCCGCCGTTGCAATCAAGGATGTCCAGCGTGCGGATGGTCTTCAGCTTGTGCTTCTTGAGCCACATCGCAAAGACCGAGGTCACGCCAGGGTCAAAGCCTGACCCCAGCAGCGCCATCAGGCCCTTTTCCTTGAAGCGGTCCTGATAGGCCCACTGCCAGCTATATTCGAACTTGGCCTCGTCCTTCGGCTCATAGTTCGCGGTGTCGAGGTAATCGACGCCAGCCGCCAGACAGGCGTCCATGATCGGCAGGTCCTGATAAGGCAGCGCCAGGTTGACCACCAGCTTGGGGCCGATCTGCTCGATCAGACGGGTCAGCGCGGGCACTTCCTCGGCATCGATCTCATAGGTCGAGACGGTAACGCCGGTGCGTTCCTTGACCGATGCGGCAATCGCATCGCACTTTGACTTGGTACGGCTGGCGAGATGGATTTCGCTGAAAATCCCGGCGTTCATCGCCATCTTGTGGACGCAGACCGAGCTGACGCCCCCTGCACCGATCACCAGAACCTTGCTCACCTGTATCTCTCCTTTGCCCGCGGCGAAGGCGCGCATATAGGCTGGTTTCATGACGACACAACCGATGCGCGCTCCGACCAGCGAAGGCGTGGCTCGCGCCGCCGCCAAGATTGCCGAATTGCTGGTGCAGACACCACTCCTTGAGACCGAGGTCAACGGGGCAAAAGTGTGGTGCAAGGCCGATAGCCTCCAGCCCATCGGCGCCTTCAAGATTCGCGGCGCCTGGCACCGGCTTTCCGACCTTTCGGACGCCGAGCGCAAACGGGGCGTGGTTGGCGTTTCCAGCGGCAATCATGCGCAGGGCGTGGCCTGGGCCGCGCAGCGGCTGGGCATTCGGGCAACCATTGTCATGCCGGTCGACGCCCCGCAGGTGAAGCTGGAAGCCACCCGGGCGATGGGCGCGAACGTGGTGCTCTATGATCGCCCCGGCGGCGAAGACCGCGATGCCGTGGCGCAGAGGCTGATCGACGAAACCGGAGCCACCCTGGTCCATGCCTATGGTGATCCCTGGGTGATCGAGGGGCAAGGCTCCGCCGGTATCGAAATTGCCAGCCAGATGCGCGCACGCGGGCTTGGGGGTCCGAGCCGGATCGTCGTTTGCTGCGGAGGTGGCGGGCTGACCGCGGGGCTCGCGCTGGCCTGCCCCGATGCCGAAATCGTGCCGGTCGAGCCGGAAGGCTGGGATGACGTGGCGCGCAGCCTTGCAACCGGTGAAATCCAGCACGTTGCCAAGGACGCCCCGCCAACTGCCTGCGATGCCCTGCAAACCCCGGCGACCTGGCCGATCAACTTCGCGATCCTGAAAGATCGGTGCCGCTATGGCCTGTCGGTCACCCCGGCCGAAGTGCGCGCGGCGCAGCGCTTTGCCTTTTCAAAGCTGCACCTGGTGCTTGAACCTGGCGGCGCCGCGGCGCTGGCAGCGGCGCTGGCCGGCAAGGTGCCGCTTGATGGGCGAACCGCGATCATGCTGACCGGCAGCAACACCGATCCAGCCAGCTTTGCTGCGGTCCTCGCCCGCACCGACTAGTTGCATTTGACAATCGGAATCAGGCGGAACACCCTGCAGCGCACGGGTTAAGGAAATAAAGGGGGAGACAATGCAGGCTCAGATTCTGGCGCCAGCCGCCGTGTTGGTGCTCTGGTCAATCGTGATGCTGTTCTGGATGGCCGGAACCCGGCTTCCGGCCATCGCCAAGCGTGGCGGGCTGGGAGCAGCGAAACCCGGCGGACGCGGTCAGGACCTTGAGGGGGTGATCCCCGACCAGATCAACTGGAAATCGCACAACTATGCGCACCTGATGGAACAGCCGACGCTGTTCTATGCCACGGTCGCGATCCTGGCGATCATGGGACCGGTCGAACACGATGTGCTGTTCGCCTGGGGCTATGCCGTGCTGCGGATCCTGCACTCGCTGTGGCAGGCAACGGTGAACAAGGTTCCGGTGCGCTTTGCGCTCTTCATGCTATCGACATTGTGCCTGCTGATGCTGGCACTGCACGCAGCCAAGCTGACCCTGCTTGGCGCATAACAACGGGGGAGAATGACAATGATTGGAATGGAAATCCTGAAGCCGGTGGCTGTGCTGGCCGGCTGGACGATGGTGATGTGGCTGTGGATGTACGCCACCCGCATCCCGGCCATGGCCAAGGCCAAGATTGATACCAAAAACCTGATCGGCGGTACCGG
Organism: Novosphingobium sp. APW14; assembly: GCF_032337075.1. Classification (NCBI taxonomy): domain Bacteria; kingdom Pseudomonadati; phylum Pseudomonadota; class Alphaproteobacteria; order Sphingomonadales; family Sphingomonadaceae; genus Novosphingobium; species Novosphingobium sp. APW14. The sequence goes on along the minus strand of NZ_JAVYAB010000003.1, from coordinate 131,015 downwards.
CCAGTCGCTGGACAACGTGCTGCCGGCGAACACTCAGTGGATCGCCCACAACTATAACCACCTGCACGAAGCGCCGACCGTGTTTTATGCGGTTGCGCTGGCTCTGGCCCTGATCGGGCAGGGTGACGGTATGAATGCCTCGATTGCCTGGGCCTATGTCGGCCTGCGGATCGCGCACTCGATCGTCCAGGCCACCTGGAACCGGGTGTTGGTCCGCTTCATGCTGTTCGCACTCTCCAGCGTCGCGCTGATCGCGCTCTCGCTGCACCTGCTGATGGCCGTGTTCCACTAATGCTGATTTGCCCCGACCGGTTCCGGCCGGTCGGGGCCATTTGTTAGAACATCTTGCGGAATTCAATCTCGACCATGCGGCCACGCGGATCGATCAGATCCGCCTGATAGCCGATCGGTACAGCGCCGGTCCCGTCGGTCACCTTCTGCCGGCTATCGAACAGGTTCTCGAAGCGCAGCGCCACCTGCGACCCTTTGAAGAACGGCGCCTTTTTGACCAGCCCTTGTTGCTGCCCAAGCGCCGCAAAAAAGTTGATGTTCATCCGCGTCACGCTGCCAAAGCGCAGGTTGGCCGCCCCGGTCAGCCGCGAAGGCCCGGTCCAGGTGCCGTTGAAAAATGTGCCAAAGCCATTCTTGAACAGGCCACCGTTGAATTCGATCGTGTGGCGCGGCGATCCGGTCGACGAGAGCGAATCCCCATTGAGCAGATCAAGCTGCGGCACGCCCGGCGCGATCAGCACCTGACTGTCAAACTGCGCCGTGTGGAACAGACCCAGGCTCCAGCGACCGGGCCCGCGACCGCCGCCCATCATTGCCATCATGCCGCCGCCGCCGCCGCGACCGGCTCCGCCACCTTGCGGGCGCGGATTGGCGGGTGGACTGGCCGTACCGGCAGGACGCTGCGGCGCCCCGCCGCCCATCATGCCCATGAAGCCGCCACCGGCGGGCGCCTTTCCGATCTGGCCCGACAGGTTCAGGCCCCAGCGCAGCCGCGAGGCACGCTGTTCGGCAAAGGTTACCGGGCGCTGGTCAATTGAGACCAGCCGACCACTGGCATCGCGCGACACCCGCCCCGCGAAAGCGGCCTCGATCGCGGGCGTCAGCAGCGGAAAGCTGGCGGTGACATCGTCTGACCGGTTGCGAAAGTATTCGACCACCAGGCTTGAGTTCTGGAGGAACGGCAGCTGCCAGTTTGCCCCGAATTTCAAATCGCGCTGCTGCTCCTTGCGCAGTGCCGGGTTGCCGCCGCCGATCACCGTTGCCAGCACGGTTTCCCCGCGTGTCAGGTCAAAGATTGGCACGTTGAAGGTGGTGGTTATCGGATTGCCCAGCTCTGACAGGCCTGGCGCCATCTCGTTGACCAGGTAGCTTGCCGTCAGGCTCAGCTTCTCGAACCGCAGTGGAGACCAGGTCAGGCCCGCACTCCAATCGTTGACCGAGCCGAAATCGGACAGATGGTCCCAGCCAAGACTGAAATTGAGCGACAGGTCACCCAGCCCCGCGCCAAAATTCTCGCGTCGGCTTGTGATTGGCACGCCCACGTTGGTGCCGGCAGTCAAGCGGTTGCGGCGCAAGCTGACCTTGCCAACCGCGCTGCGGCTATCCTCGGTATCGAACGACAGGAACGTGAAGCCGGCCCGCAGTGTGGCGGTCACTTCGCCGCCCGGCAGCCTCACCGGCCGCCCGATCAATGTCAGCAGGCCATCAAGCCGATCAGAATTCGACAAGGCCAGGTCCTGTCCGGCATTGGCGACGGCCGGCAGCGGAGCGGTAACCGCCAAGGTGCCCGCGGCAGCGGAAGCCACGAGGCCCGCAGTATTGGCGCGGCGGTCGATCACCGTGCGGCTTTCGGTGTGATTGCTATCCAGCGTCGCGCTGACCTGCCAGTTGCCGAGCCGGGTGTTGACTGCGCCTCCGCCCTGCGCCGATGTGGTCCGCGTGGTCCGCTCCAGCGGATCGGCAAGCGTGCGGACCGCGGTGGCACCACCGGGCGCTGTCAGCACGACGACATCAAGACCCGAATTGCGGCGACTGTCGGTGCGGGTAAGGTTGCCATTCAGGCTGACATTGCCGCCCAGCCCATCCTTGCCAAGGCCCCGCGCCAGCGAAAGGTTGAGCCCCAGCTCGCGGCTGTCGGCAACCAGCGACCGGAACAGGGCCGGGTTGGGATCGGTCGATACCGTCGGGCTCGATCCCGCTGCCTGGGTCACATCTCGCTCGGCTTCAGTCAGTTCGGAGGTATCGTCGATCTTGGCGGTGACACTGAAGCGTTGCGGGCCATTGATGCGCAGCGCTGTGGCCTCAACCTCATAGGTCTGAAAACCGCCGCGGGTGGGGACCGCAGTCTCCACCTCGATCGTTTTCGACGCGAAGTTGTTTTTGAGGATCATGTTGACGACGCGGGTGTTGGCGGGAAATCCGAACCGCAGCGCCACTTCCTCGGGCAGGATCTCGATACGCCGGATCGCTTCCTGCGGAAAATTGCGCATCTCGCGAAAGTTGCCGATCCGCTGACCGTTGATCAAAACCACCGGCGGCCCGCTGATACGGCCACGGCCAGAACCGGTCTGCGGCGCCAGTTGCGTCAGCACATCAGCCAGTGTCGTGGCGCCAAGCGCCTGAATATCCTTTTCATCCAGTACCGCGATCGGCGGAGCCGGGCTTTCAACCTGGCCACGAATGCGTTCTGCCACGACCAGGATTTCACTGCCTTGCCGCTCGGCGCTGTCCGGAATGGTCTGTTGCGCCGCCGGTTCAGCAGCCTCCGTGATCTTCTGGTCAGCCCCCAAAACCGGGACGGAAAATAGGATCATCGGCAAGGGGACAAGAGCAAAACTACGCATTAAATCTCCGTGATCGCACGATATTTACGATCTGGCAGCCCCGACCCGGCTCCGCAGATGGGAGGTAGGCGCGCTAATGGCAAGTCCTTCCCGCGTAATAGAATGTCGCAAGTCGACAAACGACAAATGGCGCGGGACAGACGCCCAAGGCTTTCCTTTTCAGCCTTCGGTCGCTATGGCGCGCCGCAATGCAGCCGAACAACAACGGAATCTAGGCCCGGATGGCGAAAGAAGAACTCCTCGAAATGCGCGGAACGGTAGTTGAACTGCTGCCCAACGCGATGTTCCGCGTCCGCCTTGAGAATGACCACGAGATCCTCGGCCATACCGCCGGCAAAATGCGCAAGAACCGCATTCGCGTGCTCGTTGGTGATGAAGTTCTGGTGGAACTGACCCCTTACGACCTGACCAAGGGTCGCATCACCTATCGCTTCATGCCCGGCCGTGGCGGCCCCGGACAGTTCGGCTAAGCCCTGCGGGTGACCGCGCCGCAACTGGTCCTGGCCTCGTCCTCGCCGCGCCGGCGCGACCTGCTCGCCCGGATCGGTGCCTCGCCGGCCCGGATCGCCAGCCCCGATATCGACGAAACCCCGCTGAAAGGCGAACTCCCGCGCGCCTACGCGCTGCGGTTGGCGCAGGCCAAGGCTGCCGCCATTGGGCGCTCGGCCGATGAAATCATCCTTGCCGGCGATACCACAGTGGCGCTTGGCCGCCGGATCCTGCCGCCGGCAGAAACCGAAGATGTGCAGCGCAAGCTGCTGGGTCTGCTCTCTGGACGACGCCATCAGTGCATCTCGGCCATCTGCGTGATCGATCGCGCAGGCCAGGCCCGCACCCGCATCGTTGAAACCGTGGTCGCCTTCAAGCGGCTGTCGGACGCAGAAATCGATGGCTACATCGCAAGCGGCGAAGGTCTGGGCAAGGCTGGCGGCTATGCCATCCAGGGCCGCGCCGAAGCACTGATCCGCTTCGTTTCCGGCAGCCATTCGGGCGTGATCGGCCTGCCGCTGTTCGAAACCCGCGCCCTGCTGCTTTCGGCGGGATACCCCCTTGGCTGAGTGGCTGGTCGAAGCCGGGATTGGCGAAACCCGCGCAATCCTGGTCGAAGCTAGCGATGTTATTGCCGCCCGGCTCCATTGGCCCGGCGGACTTGCGGCGGGGCAGGTGGAAGATGCCGTACTGATCGCCCGCGCCGCCGGTTCGCGCCGCGGCACCGCGCGGTTTGCCAGTGGCGAGGAGGCGCTGGTTGACCAGCTGCCCGCCGATGCCGCCGAAGGCGCGCCAATCCGGCTGAAGGTCATGCGTGCGGCCATGGCCGAAGCGGGACGCCTGAAACGCGCCCAGGCCCGGCCCACGAAAGATGCCCCCTGCCCCGCTCCGCCCCCAGCCGGCAAGCTGGTCCAGCACTTCCCGGCCGGGCTGTGGGAAGATGTCTGGTCCGAAGCCTGGCACGGCACCGCCGATTTCGCCGGAGGAGCGCTGACGATCAGTCCAACCCCGGCGATGACCGTGATCGACATCGACGGAACTCTGCCTGCCGCGTCGCTGGCTCTGGCAGCGGTCCCGGCGCTGGCCCAAACTCTCCGCCGCCTCGACCTGGCTGGATCCATCGCGATCGATTTTCCCACCCTGGCGGAAAAGGCAGACCGGCAGGCAGTCGACGCGGCCCTCGCCAGCGCCTTGAACGGCTGGCCGCATGAACGCACCGCCATGAATGGCTTTGGGCTGGTCCAGCTGGTTACCCGACTGGAGCGGCCATCGCTGCTGCATCGGCTGACGGCAAACCGGCCTGCCGCAGCGGCGCGGATGCTGCTGCGGCGCGCCGAACTGGTCAGCGATGCCGGCGCGAGCCTGCTGCTCAGCGCACACCCCGCCGTGCGCCGGGCTGTCTCGGCAGGATGGGAAGCCGAACTTGCCCGCCGAACCGGACGCGCGATCCGGTGGCAAGAGGATCCCGGTCTTGCGCTGGAAGGCGCTTTCGCGCAGGCGCTGCAAGCATGACCAGCACCGTCGTTCGCAAGTGCCCGCTCTGCGGCAAGCCGCGCAATCCCGAACATGCGCCGTTTTGCTCCACCCGTTGCAAGGACCGCGACCTTATGCGGTGGCTGGAAGATGGTTATGCCCTGCCCGGGCCACCTGCACTCGACGAGGAAGAAGGAAAGGCTTGAAAGCCTCTTGCCAAGCTGCGCCAGCTTCGCCATAGGCGCGCTTCCAAACGCGAAGCGGCCTGCATGGTCACTTCTGGATGCGTTGCCCGGATAGCTCAGTTGGTAGAGCAGCGGATTGAAAATCCGCGTGTCGGTGGTTCGAATCCGCCTCCGGGCACCACTCCCCCAGATCGATAAAAAGGCCCTGTTCGCAGAAGCCTAATGGCGGGATCCCGCGCGGATCAGGCCGCCCGCTCCTGCAAGGCAGTGATCACATCTTCTTCGGCCCGGCGAACGGCACGACGACCGCGGATCAGGCAGCCCTGGGTATATTCGGTCATGGCCGCCACGGCCCGATCGGTCAGGCTGACCCAGGTCGATCGGTGATCGGTCAGGTTGCGGCTGCGCTCAACCAGTCCTTCTGTTTCAAGCACGCCGATCCAGCGCAGAGCCGTGGAAAGCGGCACATCGGCGCCAATGCAAGCGCTGGTTACGCTGATGCTCTTGCCTTCAAGCCGGGCCTGAAACAGGTCTAACAGAAGATCCCACGCCGGCTCGCCAAACAGTTCGGCAGGAAAGAACCGACGCCGAGCGCGGCGATTGCCATAATCCAGCGCCGCGCGATCCAGCAGCATCCGCTTGTCGATGGACAGTGCTCCATGCGCGGCCGGCCCTTCGCCAAGGGTCGCCCGCCCCGCAATCAAACTGTCGTGATCAATCTGGTTAGCGACTGCAAGCAAGCTCTTGGCCAAAGATCGCAATGTCTGGGCGCGCTCGCCAGGGTCGGCACAACTCTCACCGCCAGCAATTCCGGCCAGATCGCCCTGTCCCTCGTGGAGCCCCATACCCTCACCCCGCCCTTATCGAAGTAACACGTAAACGATAGGACAAAAATGGCACTTATCTATTCGTATAAGTTCTAGTTTTTATCGGAAAATGCCCGAAATTGCGCTTATGCGAACGAAGTTTTGGCCAACCTTACTGCCTCAATGGCAGCATCGAGGCGCGCAGCCGCCAGCGACTGCCCAAGCGCGTCAAGTTCCGCCTGGGCCGCCAGCAGAGCAGTTAAAACACGCTCGAGCTTGGCAGCGTCCCCGTCCCCGGCAGGGGGTGCATCAGCCGGGAATGGGCGCGTGCTGGATCTGGGGAAGGACATAGCGGGCGAACATATCGCATTCCTGCACATGCGGATAGCCTGAGAGGATGAAGGCCTCCATGCCGGCCTCCTGATAGGCCCGCAGCTTGGCGATAACCTGATCCGGGTTGCCAACAATTGCGGCACCGCAACCCGAACGGGCGCGGCCGATCCCAGTCCACAGATTCTCTTCGACAAAGCCGTCGCCATCGGCCGCACTGCGCAGTTCCTGCTGGCGCTGCACACCGTAATTGGCGGCATCCAGGCTCTTTTCGCGGATTGCACGGCCCATTTCATCATCCAGCTTGGACAGCAGGCGATCGGCATAGGCGCGGGCTTCGTCCTCGGTCTCGCGCACGATCACGTGGGCGCGATAGCCGAACTTGAGCGTGCGCCCCTTGGCAGCGGCGCGCGCCTTCAAATCGGCCACAACCTCGCGGACGTTCTCCATCTTGTCGGGCCACATCAGGTAAACGTCGGCCGCTTCGGCCGCACATTCGCGCGCTTCGTTGCTCAGCCCGCCGAAATAGAGATTGGGGCACTTGCCCGAAATCGTGCTGATCCGCGCCGGGTCGAGCTTGAGGTTGTAGAACTCGCCCTGGAAGTCGAGGTGCTCCCCGTTCAGCAGCGTGCGGATGATCTTCATCACCTCGGTCCCGCGCCGATAGCGCGGCCCGCTCTCCATCGTTTCGCCCGGCATCGGCGAGGAAATGATATTCACGTTGAGCCGTCCGCCCGTGCCAGCGGCATTGGGGCCCAGGATCCGGTCGATCGTGGCAATGCGGCGCGCCAGCTGCGGCGGCCAGTCCTCACCCATGCGGGTTGCCCACAGCAGTTTGATCCGCTTGACCTGCGTTGCCACCGCGGCGGCAAAGGCCGTGGTATCAACCCCCAGCTCGTAACCTGACGGCAGCAGGATGTTGTCAAACCCGCCCTCTTCCGCGCGCAGCACGATATTGCGGCAGTGCTCCCAGCTGGACTTGAGGTACTGATCGGGGACGCCAAGAAACTCGTAATCGTCGTCGCACAGGGCAGAGAACCAGGCGATTTCGGGCGGGTTGGTCATGGCAAGTCTCCGTCAGGTCAATTTGGTAGCGGGCCATTGCAACAATCTGCACCGGCCCGCTTTGATTGGTATCAAGGCAGCGGCACGCCGCGGGCGGCAACCAGGACGGCATACCAGTCGGTGCGGGTCCAGCGAACCTTGAGCGCGGCAGCGCCCTCGGCAATCCGTTCCACCTGCTGCGAACCAATGATCGGAATAATTCCGGCCGGGTGCGCCATCAGCCACGCATAGGCCGCAACCGAGCGGGAAACGCCCTGTTCGCTGGCAACCTTATCCAGCGCCGCGCAAATCGCGTGATCGCGCGCGTTTTCCGGCTTGGCCAGGCGTCCGCCACCCAGCGGTGACCATGCCAGCGGGGTCAGCCCCAGCATCATCGCCTGATCGAGTTCCCCGTTCTCAAAGCAGTCAATCCGCAGCGGACTGATCTCGGGCTGGGTCGAAACCAGCTTGTGGCCCAGGAACTGGTTCAGCGCCGCGGTCTGGTGCACGGTGAAGTTGGACACGCCCAGCGTGCGGATCTTGCCCGCTGCCACCGCATCATCCAGCACCCGGGCCACTTCCTGCGGATGGGCCAGGATATCCGGACGGTGGACCTGCCAAAGCTCAACCGTGTCGGTCCCCAGCCGCGTCAGCGAGGCATCGATCGCCTTGCGCAGGTAATCGGCGCTCTGGTCATAAGGCAGCGGCGGCATGATCCCGCCCTTGGTGGCAAGGACCATCCGGCTGCGCAGCCCCGGCTCCGCCGCCAGCACTTCGCCCAGCAGCGCCTCGGCATCGCCGAACCCGCCGCTGCCGTTGAAGCCATAAATGTCAGCCGTGTCGAGGAAGGTAATTCCGGCATCGAGCGCGGCGTGAACCAGCTTGGCAGCATCGGCGGCGCTGCGGCCATTTTCGGCCAGGCGCCACATGCCCCAGGCGATCGGGGAGACGGTAAGGCCGCTGGTGCCGAGCTGGCGGCTGGCGGGCGGGAGAGGCAGTTCGCTCATCATATCTTCCTGACTGGCGGCGCGACAGAGGCACGCTCGATTAACTGATGGGGCAGGCGGCGATGGGTAATATCGCCTCCTTCGATAAGGATTTCCGTCGCCGTCTGGGCCAGTTCGGCCATCGGCTGGTGGATCGTGGTCAGCGGCGGCCAGACGGTGCGGGCCAAGGTGGTGTCATCGAACCCGGCCACCGACAGTTCGGTCGGCAGGTTCATGTTGCGATCATGAGCAACGGCCAGCACGCCGGCCGCCATGTCGTCATTCGAGGCAAAAATCGCGGTGGGCGGTTCGGGCAAGTCCAGCAGGCGATTAGCCCCGCGCACGCCGGAATCGAAATCGAACTCACCGTCGCAGATCAGTTCGGCGGCATAGCCGATCCCCGCCCGGTCAAGCGCACGGCGATAGCCTGCCAGACGGTCTTCCGACCCCTTGTGATTGGGGTGCCCCTTGATGAAGCCAATCCGGCGGTGGCCGGCATTGATCAAGTGAGTCGTCATGTCATCCGCCGCCTGGGCATCGTCCATGAAGACCGAGCTGGTCAGCGCGTGATTGGATCCGGGCGAGATGCGGACAAAGGGAATATCCAGCGCCTCAAGCGCGCGCAGCACCGGCTCGCAATCGGTCACCGGGGAAGAAAGGATGATCCCGTCAACCTGCGTTTCCGTTACCAGCCCGCGGATCTGATCGCCTACGCCCGGATCGGCCACATCGACCGGCTGGGCCAGCAGGCGGATACCCTTGGCGCGGCAGACGTCCCAGCAGCCGGTCTGAATCTGGAACATGTAATAGGGGCTGTGATTGTCGTAGATCAGCGCAACCTGGTTGCTCTTGGCCCCCGACAGAATCCGCGCGGCGACGGAAGGTCGGAAGTCGAGCGCCTTCATCGCCTCTTGCACCCGCGCCTTGGTATCGGCCGAAACATAGGGGTGATCGTTGAGCACACGGCTGACGGTCTTCACTGCCACCCCGGCCCGCGCCGCCACATCCCGAATGTTCGACCGTTCGCTCACAGTTTGCGAAGTCCAGTAAAGAGTTCGGTGTAAGCGCTTCCCATGGCATAGAAAACCGGCGGGCAGCCAATCGGCGCCGCTACCCTGTGGGTGCCAGCCGGATAGACTTCACCCGTGAAGGCATGGACCCATTCCCCCTCGTCCGGCAGGATCACCTGGCGCGCACGTGCGCCCTCCTCGATCACCGGGGCGACGACCAGGTCCGCGCCATAAAGGTACTGGTCCTGCACCACGTAAAGGCTCTCGTCCGCAGCATAGTGCAGGAACAACGGCCGCTGCGCCGGCAGGCCCAGTTCGACGGCCTCATCGCACAGGTGGCGCACATAGGGCGCAAGGTGTGCATGGACCCGGCTCCAGCGCGCAAAGCAGGCCAGCAGTTCGGGCGTGCTGTCATATTGCAGGTTGTCGTCGGGACGGTTGCCTTCATGGCTGCGCATGACTGGGGCGAAGGCCGACAGTTCGCACCACCGCTCCATCAGCTCGACCGTCCGGACGTTGCCAAGCAGCGAGGTGTAACCCCCGCAATCCGAGTGGCTATAGGCATTGCCGACCAGCCCCGCGGAAAGCGCGGCGGTGATCACCGTGCCGATCCCGTCATGCCGGGTGAAATCGACCGATTGGTCGCCGGCCCAGAGCAGCGGGCAATGGCCCTGCACGCCCGAGAAGCCGGCGCGCATGAAGAACACGGCATCGCCGGTCTTGCCGCGGCTTTCCACCGCCTGGGCATTGACCTCGGCCCACAGCACCGGCCAGCGATTATGCGCCTCCATCGGGTCAGAACCATCCGCCAGCCGGACGTCGGTCGGCAGATATTCGCCGAAATCGGCCATCCAGCCGGAGATGCCAATGTCGAGCATTTCCTTGCCCAGCACCTTCTCAGCAAACCAGTCGCGCGTTTCCGGGCGGGTGAAATCGAGCACCCCGCAGTCAAACTCGCCAAAGTCGACCAGGTAAACCGCATCGCTATCGGGCTTCAGGCAGAAATGCCCACCCTCCAGCGCTTCTTCATAGAGGATGCCATCGTTGCACAGGTAGGGGTTGGCATAGGCCAGGAAGCGGATCCCGCGCGCCTGCAGCGCGGCGATCCGCTGCGGCAGATCGGCATAGCGCTGGTTGTCGCGCCGCCAGTCCCAGAACAGGCGACGACCAAAGCTGGTTTCGCGAATGCCCGCCCAGTCCTCGCACCACAGGCCAGATACGGCAGTGCCGGCCTTGATGAAGTCTTCCAGCCGTTCAAAGCTGCGGGTCCCGTCCTTCAGGCCTACGATCGCCCCGCTAATGGCCCAGTCAGGCAGCGGCGGTTGGCGGCCAAAACGCTTGGAAAGCTGGCCCACAAGGTCAATCGGAGTTTCCGCAGCATAGAGTTCGAAATTGGCGCTATCGCTCCACACTTCAAACGCATGAGCAGCCGGATCCGTGCAGTCGATCACGCTATAGCAGGCTGCATCCAGGTGCACCGCCAGCCAGCGCGAGGTCAGGATCGTCGGCTGCGGGTAATTGGTGTGGTAGTAATCGCCGCCCGCCATGCCGCTCTCATCCATTTGGCGGGTGAGTTCGGTGGTCTTGTCGCGACCTACGCCCGGCTCGCTGGTCCACATCGGGAAGGAACGGCCATTCAGGGCAAGGTAGCTCATCTGCTCACCTCCGCCCCACACCGCCTCGCCCGGCTCAGCATGCCAGCGCAGCCGGATCCGGTCATGCCCCGGAGTCAGCAGGGCGACGGCCAGGCCATTGCCGACGAGCTCAAGCCGAGCCACAGCGGTGCCGTCGTGCAGCAGGGTAACGACAGTGTCCTCCACTGCGCAGTCGCACGGGGTAACCTGTTCCGCGGGGGCATCTTCGATCTTGAAGTTGCCGCGGTACATCGTGACCGCAGGATTACCGCGAGCAGAGTCGAGCACGGCCGCATCGGCGCGATGGCGCAAAACCAGCCGCCCCGCAAAATGCAGGTCAAACCCGCCTTCAACTGCCGAAAATGCGGCGTCCAACTTCAATCCCCCTAGCTCTTGGCAGCGCCTGTTGCGACAATGTCACAAACTCTGCGCGAACCTTGCCTGTCCCATATGACACCGCTTGACATATCGGGCGGCTGTCAGCAATTCAAGCACCAACCGGAAGGGTGCGCCCTGTCCGGCAGAGGAGAATACGCCGCGGGGCAGGAGGCCCCCGGTTGAAGGGAGGAACATCCATGAAGTCGATGCTTCGTACCTCGTCGGCCCTGCCATTGGCAGCGCTGGCTATGGTTGCTTTTGCCGCCCCAGCGTTCGCGCAGGACACGGCCAACGACGACGAAGGCGCCCCCGGCGAAATCGTCGTTACCGCTCAGAAGCGCTCGGAAAACGTTCAGGACGTGCCGGTTGCTGTTTCGGTGCTTAGCGGTGAACGTCTGGCCGAAGCTTCGCGCCCGTCGATCGAAAGCGCCTCGCAGATGGTGCCATCGCTCAACTTCCTGAAGTCGGGCACCACCCTGAACCAGACGATCTTCCTGCGCGGTGTCGGTACCGCCACGTTCTCGATCGCGGGTGAACCTTCGGTTTCGACCGTGGTGGACGGCGTGGTCTATTCGCGTTCGGGTGAAGCCTTCTCTGACATGGTCGACGTGGCCCAGATGGAAGTGCTGCGCGGTCCGCAGGGCACGCTGTTCGGCAAGAACGCATCGGCTGGCGTGATCAACATCACCACCCAGATGCCGAAGATGGACTTCGGTGGCTCGGTTGAAGCCAGCTACTTCGATCGCAACGAATTCCGCCTGAAGGGCGCGGTCAACCTGCCGCTTGGTCAGGACCTCGCCGCCCGCTTCACCGGCTTCTATGGTGAGTATGACGGCAATATCCGCAACACCACCACCAATGAGTGGGTGAACGGCTACAAGCACTACGGCCTCCGCGGCCAGTTCCTCTACGAGCCGAGCGACGATCTGCGCCTCTACCTCGCCGCCGACTATTACAAGAACGACGACGATTGCTGCGCCGACATCATCGCCACTGGTCCGCTGACCGGTGCCGGCGTGCCGACCACCAGCCTTGGTTTCCAGGCGCTGCCACCGCAGTCGGGTGCAGACACCCGCGCCGTTGCGCAGAACCTCGTCACCTCGACGCTGGAAGAAGGCTGGGGCGTTTCGTTCCAGGGTGACCTGGCTCTGGGCGAACACACCCTGACCAGCATCACCGCCTATCGCGGCTGGGACAACACCGAAATCCGTGACGGTGACTGGCTCGATCGCGCTTATGTCGGTTTTGCCCAGCTGCATGACTCCGGTCCGCAGACCTCGAACACCTTCACCCAGGAACTGCGCCTGACCTCGCCGGCCGACCAGACGCTGTCCTATGTGCTGGGTGCGTTCTATTCGCGTGCGGAGTCCGAACGTACCTTCACCCGCAACGTGACCCAGTGCACGGCCGCTGCCGGCGCACCGACCACCACGTTGGTTCCCTGTGGCAGCACCTTTGCCAATGCCGCGACTACCCCGAATGGTTCGGCCAACTTCGGTTCGACCTTCAAGAACATCGCGGTCTTTGGTCAGGCAACCTACAAGCTGTCGGACACGGCCCGCTTCGTCGCCGGCCTGCGCTATACGCACGACAACCTGTCGGTCTTCCACAAGCGCGTTTCGCCGCTGACGGGCCCGGGCATCCAGCCGAACTTCGACCAGGGCGTCTATAACGAGTACCTGCGTCTGGTCGGTCTGGGCACCTCGCCGACGGCTGCCGCCAGCTCGGCTGTCGCTTCGTCGAACGGCGTTCCTTGGACCACTGAAACCAGCAACGACAACCTGTCGGGCAAGGCCACGTTCCAGTTCGACCTGAACGAAGACACCATGGCCTATGCCAGCTACGCCCGTGGCTATAAGGGTCCGGCCTACAACGTCTTCTACAATCTGACGGGTACCGGCACGAACGTGATCGAGCCGGAAACCTCGAACTCGTATGAGATCGGCCTGAAGAACACGCTGCTTGACGGCGCGCTGACCTTCAACATCGCCGCCTACTATGCCCGCTACAACAACTTCCAGGCTAACAACCCGGATCTGGTGGCTGGCGTGGTTGTCACCCGCTTCACCAATGCTGGCGCGGTTTCGACCAAGGGCATCGAAATCGACATGGCCTGGCGCGTTGGTCGCAACACCAACCTCAGCGGCGGCCTTTCGGTTAACGACGCTCACGTCGTGAACTTCAAGGCTCCGCTCGGTTCGACCGCAGCGATCCCGGCCGGCACCAAGCTGGGCTATGCCCCGACTTGGAAGGGCTCGATGGCTGTTGACCACACCATCGAAACCGGTGGCTTCGCCAACGTCGCCTTCGGTGCTTCGATGAACTTCCAGAGCAGCCAGCTCTCGCTGTTCGCGGCCGATGCGGTGCAGCGCCAGTTCGGGACGATCCCGGCCTATGCGCTGGTCAATGCCAACGTCGGTCTGGTTGACCCGGACGACAAGTGGAAGCTGACCTTCGTAGTCCGCAACCTGTTCGACAAGGCCTACCCGGCTGCGATCGTCAACGGCGGTGTCGGCGGTTCCTACCGCTACCAGATCCCGCGCGATGCGGATCGCTACTGGGGCGTGACGGGCCGGTTCAGCTTCTGATCCAGCCCGGCCTTACGGCCATAAAGAAAGGCCCCCTGCCGCGAGGCAGGGGGCCTTTTCTTTTGCCTGAACCGCTTGGCAGTTCAGAGGACTTCCCCATTCCCGCTCAGGCTGAGCTTGTCGAAGCCCCCTCGGCAATGCGCCGCGCAGGGCCTTCGACAAGCTCAGGCCGAGCGGAAGTTGTAGTGAGCGGCTATTGCAAGATCAGGCTGGGCGGCCTCCGCCCTCACCCCTCATCATGCGCCACAATCCGCGGCACCAGGAAGTGGATCAGCGCCAGCGCCGTCAGGTAGGAAACCGCTGCCCCATAGAAGAGCGGCGCATAGCCGTGGCCGTTGGTGAGCAGCCAGCCAGTGGTTTCCTGAATTCCAAAGCCAGCCAGGTTCCCGGCAATTGCGCCGATCGCCATCACGGTTCCAACCCGAACCGAAGGCACCGCATCGGCAGCAAAACCGAAGATGTTGGTGGAAAAGCCCTGATGCGCGAACAGCGCCATGCCAATGATCGCAGCGGCGGTCCACGGGCTGTCAGCAGTCAGTGCCAGCGGGATCGGCACAATGATCAGGGCATAGATCAAGAGCGCCGTCTTGCGGGACCGGTTGACGCTCAAGCCCCGGGCCAACAGCCGCGGGAATACCACCCCGGCCGAGAGCGCGCCAATGGCCGCCAGCGTAAAGGCCAGCGCGGTCGGGCCGATCAGTTCCTTCTGGCTCAGCCCGAAGACTTTGACGAACAGGTCGGGCAGCCAGAAGGTGAAGAACCACCAGAACATGTCAGTCAGCGCCTTGGCCCCGGCGATCGCCCAGGTGACCTTGTCCTTCAGCGCGTCGCGGAACGATGGTTTGGCGGCTTCGACGATGGTTTCCGCCACGGGCTGCAAGCGGCGCGTGCCACCGATCCAGAAAGCGAGCCAAACGAATCCGATCAGGCCGGTAACAATGAAGGCGGCCTGCCAGCCAAATACTGCGGCAAAGGGAATAACCGTCAGCGGCGCGATGATATTCCCAAGATTGGGGGCGGAATTGACGATCCCCATGGCCATTGAGCGTTGCTTCAGTGGCAGGAAGACGGCCGCAGCCTTGACCGCAGCCGGCGTATTGATCGCTTCAGCTGCAACCAGCGCCACGCGGGCAGAAACGAACTGGGTGACCGTGGCCGCAAAGGCATGCGCAATGCCCGCCAGGCTCCACAGGCCAACAGCCGTGCCATAGGCGCGGCGCACCCCGAACCGATCCAGCAGATAGCCCACGAAGATGAGCGCCGATGCCGCCGCCAGCTGCGACATCGAGGCAAAATGCGCGAATTCGGCATCGCCCCAGCCGTACTCGGCTTCAATGCTCGGCTTGAGCAGCGATAGCACCTGACGGTCGACGTAATTGATGATGGTTCCAAAAAATAGCAAACCGATCAGCAGGTTGCGTGAACGGATCAGGCTTGCTTCGGTGTGATTGTTGGCACCAATGGCCATAGCTCTTCCCCAGACTTTGTCTTTTGCTTGCTTGCAGACTAACGTTTCGCCGGGATAAGGGAAGGTCAATATGACACCGCAGGACAGAAACGCGGCCACGCGCTCCGCGATCGACTGGGATGCACTGCCCCAGGGTGGTGACCTGTACGGTGAGTTGCACCTTGCGGAACTGTCGGCAAAGGCCGACCAAAAGGATAGCCTGTTTCCGGGTCTGGCCATTTGCGGCGTAGGAGCAGCGGCGGCGGCCTGGCTTTCCGAACATTATGGCTTCCCGATCATTCTGCTGGGTCTGCTGATCGGCCTGTCGCTCAATTTCATCGCGCGCGAACCACGATCGCACCGCGGGCTGGACTTTGCCTCGCGCACCTGCCTGCGCGTCGGGATCGTCGTGCTGGGCCTGCAAGTGACAGTGGAACAGATCTCTGCGCTGGGCGCCGCACCGTTCCTGGCCCTGCTTGTTGTGATGGCCACCACCTTTGTGGCCGGGATCATGGGTGCCCGCATCGCAACCCAATCGCGTTACGCCGGAATGCTCGCGGGCGGATCAACCGCTATTTGCGGCGCCAGCGCGGCGCTCGCGCTGTATGGCGTGATCGGCAAGGAACGGCTCAGCCAGGCGCAGTTCGCGCTGACCCTGGTCGGCATCAGCCTCGCCAGCGCCTTTGCGATGTCAGTCTATCCGGTGCTGGCTGCAGAGTTGCACCTGACCGACCAGCAAGCCGGCTTCCTGATTGGCGCCTCGATCCATGATGTCGCCCAGGCAATCGGCGGCGGATATGCCTTCTCCGATGCCGCCGGGTCCTATGCCACGATCGTCAAGCTGGCTCGCGTTGCCCTGCTGGCCCCGATTGTCGTGCTGGTCAGTTTCATGATGCGCGGCAGCGCCGGTGGGGGAGAGGCTCAGCCATTGTGGCGGCGCCTTGCCCTTCCCTGGTTCATCACCGCATTCCTGGCCACAGTCGCACTCAACAGTCTGATCACCATACCGCAAGTGGTCAGCCACTATGCGCTGATCGCCAGCAAGAGCCTGCTCTTGCTGGCTGTCACGGCCACCGCAATGCGCAGCCGGATGGACCTGCTGCTCGATATGGGCTGGCGCGCGACGATCCCCGTGGTCACTGCCACTCTGGCAAGCTTTGCAACCGCGTTGGGCTTTGCACTTCTGCTGCTTTAGGCCGATCATCTGTCTTGTGCCCGCGGCGAAGTTGCGCTTTGTCCGCGTTCATTGGCGGCCGGGCGATTCCGGACCGCAGCTTTCTTCGGGAGTGCCTGAATGACGTTTCGCTTTATTGCCGCCGGTGCCTCGCTACTGGCCCTTGCCGCACCAGCCCTGGCTGACGAGGGAATGTGGCTGCCAAGCCAGATGGGTGAAGTCGCCGCGAAGATGAAGGAAGCCGGCGCACAAGTTCCGCCCGAACAGCTGGCAGACCTGACCAAGGCCCCGATGAACGCGATCGTCTCGCTGGGGGGCTGTTCGGCCTCGTTCGTTTCACCCGAAGGGCTGGTGGTGACCAACCACCACTGCGTCTACGGCTCGATCCAGTACAATTCGAAGCCCGGCCAGGATTACCTGACCGACGGCTTCCTCGCCAAGGACAAAAGCGCTGAAGTGCCCGCCGCACCCGGCACCCGGATCTTCGTGATCGAAGCCTTGCGCAATGTCACCACCGACATGCTCAAGGGCGTGACCGTGAAGATGACCGGCCGCCAGCGTTATGACCGGATGGATGCCAACCGCAAAGCGCTGATCGCCACTTGCGAAAAGCAGCCCAACCGCCGCTGCGATGTGCGCAGCTATTTCGGCGGCGAGCGGTACTTCCTGCAACAGCAGCTTGAGATCAAGGACGTGCGCCTGGTCTATGCACCCGCCGGCGGCCTGGGCAATTTCGGCGGCGAAACCGACAACTGGCAGTGGCCCCGTCATACCGGCGATTTCGGCTATTACCGGGCCTATGTCGCCCCCGATGGCAGCTCGGCCGCCTTTTCAAAGGACAATGTTCCCTACAAGCCCAAGTCGTGGCTGACGATCGCCAAGGAAGGCCTCAAGGAAGGCGATTTTGTGATGCTGGCGGGCTTCCCCGGCAACACCAACCGCTGGCGCATGGCGAGCGAAACCAAGGCGGTCTTCGCCGATCGCTATCCGCTCAACCAGAAACTGCTGTCGGACTATTCCGACCTGGTGAACAAGCTGACCGCCGGCAACCAGGCCGCGCAGATCAAGTATGCCAGCAGCGTCAAGGGTGCCGATAACACCAAGAAGAACCTGCTCGGCCAGATGGCCGGGGCCGATGCAATCGGGCTGATCGAGGCAAAAGATGCCGAGGATCAGGCCTTCCGCGCCTGGGTTGCCGCCGATGCCAAGCGTCAGGCCACCTATGGCCCGGCGCTGGCCAAGCTCGACGCGCTGCTCGCCGCGCAGGACAAGCGCGCCGTGAATGACATCCATATGGGCCAGATCGGCCGGGCGCAGCTGCTTTCGGCCGCGACCACGCTCTACCGCTGGGCCAAGGAGCGCGAAAAGCCCGATGCGCTGCGCGAAGCCGGGTTCCAGGATCGTGACCGTACCCCGCGAGCTGAAGGCCTGAAGCAGATCGAGCGCCGCTTTGACGCCGGCGTCGATCGCAAGATCATGGAATGGGCACTGGACCATTATCGCATGGTCCCGGCGGGCGAACGCAACGACGTGATGCTGGCCAAGCTCGACGTGATCGGGCTCGACAAGCTCTATGCCGAGACCAAGCTGGCTGACACGGCCACCCGCCTGGCCTGGCTCGACAAGCCGGCGGCAGAGTTCGAAGCTTCGACCGATCCCTTCATCCAGCTCGCCGTCGCGGCCTATCCCTACAGCCAGAAGCGGCTTGACGAGGACAAGGAGAACGACGGCAAGCTGAACGAGGCCCAGCGCGCCGTGATGGCCGGCCGCATGGCCTTTGCCCGCGAACAGGGCAAGCCCGTCTACCCGGATGCCAACTCCTCGCTGCGGATCACCTATGGCCACGTCACTGGCCGCAAGCAGGATGGCGTTGCCTGGAGCGCCATCACCACCGCCGAAGGCATGGCCGCCAAGCACACCGGCAAGGGCGAATTCGATGCCCCGGACAAGGCGATCGAACTGGTCAAGGCCAAGGACTATGGCAATTACACCGCGCCCGAATTGGGCACGCTGCCGGTCAATTACCTGACCACGGTTGACATCACCGGCGGCAATTCCGGTTCAGCCACGCTCAATGCCAAGGGCGAACTGGTCGGCCTGGCCTTTGACGGCACGCTGGACGGGGTGATTTCCGACTGGCGCTTCAACCCGGCGATCAACCGCACCATCCATGTCGACCACCGCTACATGCTGTGGGTCATGGAAAAGGTCGATGGTGCAACCAACCTGCTCAAGGAAATGGGCGTCAAGTAAGGGCGCATGGCGGGGCGGGCCAATTGGCCTGCCCCGCAGCCTATCCGAACTGCGGCTTGCGCTTGGCAACGAAGGCGCTGGAGCCTTCAAGGAAATCCGGCCCGCTGAAGGCTTCGGCAAAGGTCGCCAGCGTCTGCGCGTCATCGTCCGACTGACCATCAAGCACGCGCCGGACAAACCGCTTCATCGCCGCAGTCGAATGCCGCGAATTGGCAGCGATGAGGTCTTCCAGATGGCCGGGGCTGTCAGCAATTTCATCCACCAGCCCGATCCGCAGCGCTTCCTGCGCATTAACCAGCATGCCGGTATAGAGCAGCCGCTTGGCCTGCCCCGGTCCAACCAGGTCGACCAGCAATTTGGTGTCGTGCAGCGGATAGACCAGCCCCAGCTTGGCCGGCGTGATCCCCAACCGTGCGCGCGGCGTGGCGACGCGAATGTCCGCTGCCAGCGCGATCCCGCAGCCCCCGCCGATGCAATCCCCGTCAACATAGGCAATCACCGGCTTTTCGGCCCGGGCAAGCTCATACTGCGCGCGATTGATCGCCGCCTGGTTGGCGGCAAGCCAGGCTGCATCGTCCTTGTTGGCCAACAATTCCGCAATGTCCGCCCCGGCACAAAAGACGCCAGGCTGGGCGGATTCGATAGTCAGGACCCGCACCGCCGGATCGATCATCGCCTGCCGGACCAATTCGGGCAGGCGTTCCCACATCTGCTGGTCAAAGGCGTTGCGCTTGTCGGGCCGATCAATGAACAGGCGGGCGACATGATCGCCAATTGCAAGCCGCAAGGTCATGTCGGTATCACTCTCCTTCAGGTCCTAGTCAGACCTCTGGCGGCGGCGCACCGCGCACCAGCAACAGATACATCGCCGGGATAACGATCCGGCTGAGCAGAGTCGAGGAAACCAGTCCGCCGATAATCACCCAGGCCAGCGGCGCATAAAGCGGAGAGCCTGACAGCGCGAGCGGCAGGAGGCCGCCAATCGCGGTCACCGAGGTCAGCAGCACCGGCAAGAAGCGGATCTCGCCCGCCCGCTCGATCGCTTCCATCAATTCCATCCCCTGCTGGCGCAGCTGGGTGGTAAAATCGACCAGCAGGATCGAATTCTTAATCTCGATCCCGATCAGGGCGATGAACCCGATGATCGCCAGGTACGACAGCGAATTGCCGGTAATGATCAGCGCCCACAGCCCGCCAAACAGGCCCAGCGGCACCACCCCGGCAACGACGGTCACCTCGCGGAAGCGCCCGAATTCCAGCACCAGCACACAGAGGATGCCGAAAACGGCCAGCATGGCGATGCCGCCAACGCCGTTATTGTTCCGCTCTGAAACCTCGGCCTGGCCACCTACGCTGATCGAATAGCCTGGCGGCAGCGGCAGCTTGCGGACCCGCTCAAGCGCATCGGCGTTGACCTTAGACGCCAGGAAACCGTCTTTCACGAAAGAGGTGATCGTCACCAACCGCTGCAGCTTGAAGCGGTTGATCGTTGCCGGTCCGGCCTCCAGCTTGGGCGCGGTCAGCTGCGAAAGCGGGATAGACGCACCCGACAGCGAACTGACGTAAACCTGATCGAGTAACGCCGCCGGCACCTCGCGCTCGAACGGCAACCGCACGACCACCGGATAGGAATCGCCCTCGGCATCGCGCAGGCTGCTGGCGCGCTCACCCGAAATCGCCAGGCGCAGGGTGCGCCGAACCGCATCGGGAGCGACATTCAGCAAGCCGGCCTTGGCGGGATCAACCGCCATGTCCAGGTCGATCCGGTCTATCGCCAGCGGATCGACCACATCGCGTGTGCCGGGGGTCTGGCGCAGGGTATCGGCAAACTGGGCCGACAGCCGCTTCAGCTCGCTCAGTTCCGGGCCGCTGACCCGGATGGCAATCGGCGCATCGATCGGCGGGCCTTGTTCAAACTGCTCCACCGTCACCCGGGCAGATGGATAGCGCGACAATTCCTGCCGCAGCTGTTCAACCAGCGCCGGCGTCTCGCTCGGCGAGAATTCCTTGAGCGTCACGAACAGCTCGCCAAAGCGGGTGTCGGCTTCACGTGGCAGGGCGTTGTAATAGATCTGCGGGTTGGAACGCCCGGTGTTCTCCATCACGTCCTTCACTTCGGGCTTCTGCTGCATGATCGCGGCCACTTCGCGCACGGCCCGGTCAGTGGTCAGCAGGCTTGAACCCTCAGGCGCTTCGATCCGCACCAGGAAATAGGGCACGTCGGCCTTCGGGAACAGGCTGAAGCCAATCCACGGAATCGTGGCGAACATCATGACGCAGGCAGCCATCGCCCCCCAAACCGTCTTGTGCGGGTTGGCCAGGCTCCAGTGCAAGGCTGGCCGGTACCAGTGCTCGATCCGCTCGGTGACCCAGCGCAGGAAGCGGTTGCCTTCGTGCGATTGGTGCGTCGCAAGGATCCGGCTTGCGGCAAAGGGTACCAGGCTCATCGAAACCAGCAGCGATGCGGCCACCGTCAGCAGCACGGCCATCGGCAGGCTGCGGGTAAAGTCGCCCGCCGTTTCGGGAAGGTTCGCCAGCGGCAGGAAGGCGAAGATCAAGACCCCGGTCGATCCCATCACCGCCAGGGTTATTTCCTTGGTTCCCTCAATCGCCGCCGTAACCCGGTTCTTGCCCATGCGAATGTGGCGCTCGATATTCTCGGTCACCACGATCGAATCGTCGACCAGCAGGCCCAGCGCGACGATAAAGCCCGAAACGGTCAGCTGGTTCAGCGAATAGCCCAGGATGTTAAGACCGGTCAGGCCAATCGCCAGCGAGGTTGGGATCGAAAGCATCACCACCAGCGAGGCGCGCGGCCCCAGCGGCAGCAGGGTAACCAGCACCAGCACCAGCGCGATGCCAAAGTCCTTGGCCAGCTGGTTCAGCTTGCGCTCGATATCGTTGCTCTGGTCGAACACCGGCACCAGCTTGATGTCTGGCGGCAGCTCCTGCTGGAACTGGTCCTTCACCGTCTTCAGCCGGTCGCGCAGGACCAGCGTATCGGTCATGTCCTTCTTGCGCACACCAACGAAGACCGCGCGCTGCCCATTAAGCCGGGTAATGTGCAGCCGCTCGGCCTCGGCCCATTCCACGTTGGCAACATCGCCTACCGTCAGCAGTTGCCCGTCACCGCCGCGCAGAGGGATCGCGCGGATGGCATCAAGGCTGCGATAGGCCCCGCCAGACTGGACGTTGAAGCGTCGGTTACCGGCATTCACCGCGCCGGCCGGCACATCAAGCCCGCCCTGAGCAATCGCCGTGGCGACCAGGCCCGGCGGCAGGCGGCGTTCGGCCAGTCGCGCCGGATCAAGTGCGATCCGCACTTCAGGTGCCGGCAGGCCATAGAGCTCCGTGTTGCGAACCCCATCGAGCCCGGCGAGCCGATCGCGCAGGTCCTCGGCATATTTCTCCATCCGCCGCCACGAAGCCGTATCGCTCACCAGCGCGATCTGCGAAATGGCCGCTTCGGTCGTGCGTGGCCGGCGGATTTCCAGCCGCTGGATCCCGGCGGGCAACTGCGCCCGCAGTGCGTTTACATCGCGCACGGTCCGGTCATATGACTGCTCGGCATCGGTGCCATAATCGAACCAGATCGAAATGCTGGCCAGGCCGTCGCTGGATCTGGAGGTGATGTCACGGACGTTATCCAGGCCTTGCAGCACCCGCTCGAGCGGCTTGGCCACGGTCTCTTCGATCTCGGCCGCATCAGCGCCTGGTAAGGTCACGATCACAACCGTCAGGGGGATCGGGAAATAAGGATCGACCGCGCGCGGAATGGCACGAAAGGCATTGAAGCCCAGCATCGCAAGCAGCAGGAACGCGACAAGCGTGATCTGCCAGCGACGAACGGCGGTTGCAACGAAGCCCATCAGCGCTTGGCACCCACGGGCGCAACCACTGCGCCATCGCGCATCCGGTCAAGGCCCGAAACGGCAATCACATCGCCGCGGTTCAGGCCGGAAAGCACCTCGATCCCCGCCCCAGAGAGCGGCCCCAGCGCAATGCGGCGCGCCTTGGCCCGCTTTTGCGCGTCAATCACATAGACAAAGCCCTCTTCAGCGCGGATCGCAAAGATGGCAGTCGGCGGGATGACCAGTCGGCTTGAAGCAGCGGCGGCCGGTGCGGCGATTGCCGCCCGCCCGACCAGGCCCGAACGCAGGCGGGGATCGGCCGGCAAGGCAATCTCCGCCACGAAAGCGCCGGTCCCGCGGTCCGAACGGCCACCGACCTCAATCACCGGGCCCGACAGAACGGTTCCTGGCAGGGCATCGAACCGGACTTCGGCCGGCACGCCCGCACGAACCCGCACCGCATCGCGATCCGCCAGCAGCACGCGCAGCACAAAGCCACTGCTGGCATCGCCAAGGGTGACCACCGGCATCCCCGCATCGATGATCTGGCCCGGCTCGGCGGTGCGGCTCAGCACGATCCCATCTGCCGGGGCGACAACCCGAGCGGTCTGCAGGGAAAAGCGCCGGGCTGCCACGTTCGCGCTGGCGCTGCGGGCGGCTGCCTCGGCGCCTTCAAGGCGGGCCTTGGTGATCCAGCCCTGCGCATAAAGCTGCTTAAGCCGGTTGAGTTCCGCCCCGGCCCGGTCACGCTCTGCGTTGGCTGCTTCCAGCGATGCATCGACGCTGGTCATGTCGAGCGTGGCCAGAACCTGTCCGCGGCGAACCACATCGCCTTCCTGTACGGTGATCCGGGCGATCTGCCCCGGGGTGGTGAAGCCAAGCGGGATTTCGCGGCGCAGCGCCGCCGTTCCGGCTGCCTCGATTGCCTCGGCCGGGGCTTCCTGCCCGACCGTGATCGTGCTGATCTGCAACGGATTGGCTTTGGGCGCAGGCTGGGCATCGCCACAAGCGGCCAGAAGCGGGATCAGTGTAATGGCGGTAAGGCGGACAAGGCTTTGCATTTAAGCACCTATGCCGATTTAGGTTTCAATTTGCAACCCGGCATTTCTGCCAGGGGCCGATACGAAAAGGGCCGATGGCTCTCGCCACCGGCCCCATCCTTGATTGTGATCGCTGGATTAGAACTTCATGCCCGCTTCCACGCCGATCAGGCGGCGCGCGCCCGGCGAGATGAACGAGCCGCCAAATTCGATCGCGGGGATCGCTTCGGCGATGTACTTCTTGTTGAACAGGTTCTCAGCAAAGGCGACGATGTGGTACTTGTCGGTTTCCAGGCCAAGCCGCGCGCTGAAGACCCCGAAGGTATCGCGCTGGGCCACGTCGTAGCGGGCATTGCCAACCACCGCCGGCAGCGCCAGTGCCGAAATCGGCAACAGGCCGCTGAAGATCGACGGACGCTCCTGATCCTGCACAGTGTGGAACCAGGTCGGGCCAGTCAGGCGATAGTCTGCGCGACCGGTGATCCGCAGCCCATCGTTGACCGGAACCTTGATGTCCGCGCCAACGTTGAGCGTCCAGTCAGCCGTGTAGGGTGACTTGTTGCCCACGGTGTAGGTGCGCGATGCGTTCTTCTTGATCTCGCTGTCGGTGACGTTGAACGAACCGAACAGCTTCAGCCCATCAACGACCTTGGCGGTCATGTTGATTTCAGCACCCTTCACATCAACCGTATCGATATTCGAAACCACGCGCAGCAGGCCAAAGCCGCCAACGAAGAATTCGAAGAACTGCATGTCGCTGATGCGGGTATAATAACCGGCGATATCGTAGGTCACGCGGTTATCGAACAGGGTCCCCTTGATCCCGGCCTCAAACGCGCTCGACTTTTCCTTGCGGTACTGGTCGTCGATCCGGACGTTTGCATTGATCGTGCCCGGGGTCACGCCGTTGTTAAAGTTGGCATTGATAAGCGCCGACGAGCCCTGGTTGTTGAAACCACCCGATTTGAAGCCAATGCCCCAGTTGGCATAGATGTTCAGCTCGCTTGTCGGGGTATAGCTCAGCGTGATCTTCGGCTGGAGCTGCTTGAACGATGCCGACTTTGGCGTCAGCGGGCCAAAGGCCTGACCCGGATTGATCGGACCGCCGGTGAAGGGGTCGGTCGCAGTCGGCACCAGCGAGTTCGAAGAACGATCTTCGATGTCATAGCGCATCGCCAGGCCTGCCTTGAACTGATCGTTGGGCTTGTAATCCAACGAACCGAACGCGGCATAAACCTTGGTGTCGAAGTTATCGGCCAGCAGCAGCGAAGTCGGGTTCGCGGTGTTCGGCGCGTTGTAGAGGTTCTTGATCACCCCTGCCCCGGTATCGCCGCCCAGGCTGACGCCGGTGGTGCGATCGATGCTCAGGAAATAGGTGCCGACCTGCCACGACACGGGACCATCGCCCGTGGAGACCAGGCGGACTTCAGCGCTGATGTCCTGCTGGTTGCGCAGCTGGTACTGGATCCCGTCACAGGTGGTATTGCTGTAAGGTCCGAACGTCGAGCCGTTTGCCGGAGCAAAGATGAACGGTACCGGGATCGCCCCGATCGCCCCGGGCTGATTGACCGGATAGCCGGTGTTGGCGGCAGTCGTGGCAAAGCACGAATTCACCGTGGCCTGCCCGGCCGGCTGCGCCGCGCTGATATAGCGGGCAAAGTCGGCCGACGTGCCATCGGCTACCAGGTTCTGCTTGATGTCCGAGAACAGCGCCCAAGCCACCAGCTTGGTGGTTTCAAAGCTGTGCTCAACCTTGATCGAGCCGTCGAAGCTCTTCTGATCATTGGTTGCCCGGATATTGTTGTAGAACCGGAAATCGTGGGCGTTCACGTCCTCATAGAACTTCGGGTTCACAGCTGCGAAGTTCGGCAGGTGGAACGAGGCGTTGAACGGCAGCGAAGCGCCGTGGAATTCGGCATAGCGCAGCTTCACGTCAAATTCAGTGGCATCGCCGGTCCGAACGATCAGCCGACCATCGACGTTGAACGATTCCTTGTCATCCACCGTCTTGCTGTTGCCCAGGAAGATATTGCGGAAGAAGCCATCGGAATGCTGGAAGCTGCCGCTGACCACCAGGCCTGCATTCTCACCCAGCGGGGTCGAGATATAGGCCGAGGCATCGACCGTGTTCTCGCTGGCGTACGACGCCTTGACACCGCCTTCGAGCACATCCTTGGGCTTCAGCGTCTGCAGCACGATCGCGCCGGCAGCAGCATTGCGGCCATACAGCGCGCCCTGAGGACCCTTGAGGATTTCGACCTGACGCAGCGTGCCCTGAACCTGGTTCAGCTGGGCCGTGTTGGTCTTCAGGATGCCATCGACCACCAGGGCGACCGAGCTTTCAGCATCGCGCGCGCCATTGATGCCGCGAATGTTGATCTGGGTATCCCCCGCTTCCGCCGTGCCGGTGACGATCGTCACCCCCGGGGTCAACTGGGCGAAATCGTCAGCGTTCTTGGCACCGGTGCTTTCCAGCATCGCGGCCGAAAGCACGGCGACCGAAGCCGGAACATCCTGCAACCGCTCGTTCTGGCGGCGGGCAGTGACGATGATAGCCTCTTCTTCATTGATGCCTTCAGCGGCGCTATCCTGCGCGAGAGCCGGCGTAGCACCAAGGACAAGGCCAACGGCTGAAGCCGAAAGCAGCAGGCGCGTGATCCGCATCGTAAAATCCTCCCTGTTCACCGCCGCCCGATCCAACTGCAATAATGCCAAGGCGGCTTGCGAGATGGGCAGCTTATTGTATACAAATGCCTCAGGTCAAGTCATTCAGGCAGCAACATGTCACGCGCGTCGGATCACGCCTATACGGTAATTCGGGGAATGATCCTCGCAGGGGAACTTCAGCCCGGCGCACAGCTTAGCGAGGAAGCGCTCGCCCTGCGCTGCGAAGTGTCGCGCACGCCAGTCCGCGATGCCTTGCGCCGGCTCGAATCAGACCTCCTGATCCGTCGCAGCGAAAGCCAGCGCAGCTTTGTGGCGGACTGGACCGATGACGATATCGAAGACGCCTTTGAGCTTCGCTCGATGCTGGAAGCCCAGGCCGCACGCCGGGCAGCAACACGGATCGCACCCGCCCAGCTTGAGGCCCTGCGTCATCATAACCGCGTGATTGGCGAGAGCATTGCCGGAGAGGTGGCGGATATTCCGAACTTCCTCGAACACAATCGCGCATTCCATGAGATCATTCTGGCGGCAGCAGGATCGTCGCGCCTGGCCAGCCTGCTGACCAGGCTGATCGAGCAGCCGGTGGTCTGGCGCACGGCCCAGAACTATGACCGCGAAAACTTGCAACGCTCGCACCGCGAGCACGAAGAATTGCTTGCCGCCTTTGCCCGGCGCGACGCCGGCTGGGCCGCCTCAATCATGACGGGCCATATTCGCCGCGCCTATTACGCCTATCTCGATGCCTACACCGCGCAGCGCATAGCAGCCGAATAGCCCTCTTGCAGTTTTGTATACAATAATGCCATAGCTGCCTCGATGACCACATCCCCCGCCCCTGCTGGAATCGAATTCGTCGAAGTTGGCCCGCGCGATGGGCTGCAGAACGAAAAGGCTTTGATTGCGACAGCGGACAAGCTGGCGCTGATCAATCACGCCATTGCTGCCGGTGCCCGCCGGATCGAGGTGACGAGCTTCGTGAACCCGAAAAAGGTGCCGCAAATGGCCGATGCCGACGATGTCTGCGCCGGCCTGCCCGACCGGGATGACGTTACTTACATCGGCCTGGTGATGAACCTGCGCGGCGCCGAGCGCGCGCTCGCCACCGGCCGGATCAACCAGCTTGGCGCGGTCTGCGTTGCCACCGATCGCTTCGCCATGGCCAACCAGGGCCAGACCAGCGACGAATCGGTTGATGCGGCCAAGGCCATCGTTGCCCTGGCAAGGGAACACGGGCGCACGGCCCAGGTCACCATTGGTGCCGCATTCGGCTGCCCTTTTGAGGGCGAAGTCAGCGAGGATCGCGTAGTCAAGATGGCCGCGCGGCTGGCCGAAGCAGGCCCGGTCGAAGTGGCGCTGGCCGATACCATCGGGGTAGGCAATCCGGCCCACGTTGCCCGCCTTGTCGAGCGTATCCGGCAGGCGATCAATCCGCTGCCCGTTCGCGTCCACTTCCACAACACCCGCAACACCGGCCTGGCCAATGTCTGGGCTGCAGTGCTGGCTGGTGCGACGGTCATCGACGGATCGCTGGGCGGTCTGGGCGGCTGCCCATTCGCCCCTGGCGCTGCCGGCAACGTGCCCAGCGAAGATGTGGTCTACATGCTTGAACGGGCCGGAATTGCGACGGGCATGGACTTGGCGCGAATGATCGAGGCGAGCCGCTGGCTGGCCGGAGTGATGGACCGAAAATTGCCGGGGATGGTGGCGCAGGCCCCCGTGTTCCCCAAAATTGCAGACTGACACAGATTTTCTCGGGAGTAGGATCGCATGGGTTATCGCCTTGGAGTGGATGTCGGCGGGACGTTTACCGACCTCCTCTTGTTCAATGTCGATACGGGTGGCTTCTGGCGGCACAAAACGCCGTCGACCCCGCACGACAGTTCGGAAGGTATCCTCAATGGCGTGACCGCGATCTGCGGCGCAGCCGGGATCAAGCCCGATGCCATTGAATACTTCCTGCACGGCACCACGGTTGCCACCAATGCCGTGCTGGAAGGCAAAGGTGCCAAGGTTGGCCTGGTCACGACCGAGGGCTACCGCCATATTATGCAGATCGCCCGCTCCTTTGTGCCCGGCGGCCTGGCAGCCTGGATCATCTGGCCCAAGCCGACCCCCCTGGCCCACCTGGAAGACACGGTCACGATCAAGGGCCGCATCGACGCGCAGGGCAACGAAGTTCGTCCGATCGATGAAAATGATGTGCGCACGCAGCTTGGCCTACTCAAGGCCCAGGGCGTCGAAGCCATCACGGTCAGCCTTATCAACGCCTATGTCAGCGGCGCGCACGAAACCGTGGTCGGCAAGATTGCGGGCGAAGTCATGCCGGGCGTGCCCGTTTCGCTCAGCCACGAGGTCCTGCCGGAAATGCAGGAATATGAGCGCACCCTGACAACGGTTGCCAATGCTGCGGTCCGTCCGGTCGTGGGTAAGTACGTTTCGAACCTGCGCACGCGCCTGGCCGATGCCGGCATGGCCGGCAAGCTTTCGCTGCTGCGTTCGGATGGCGGCCTGATGTCAGCCCAGAAGGCGGAAGAACAGCCGGTCAACATCCTGATGTCGGGCCCTGCCGGCGGGGTGACCGGTGCATTGTGGGTTGGCAAGAACGCCGGGATCCGCAACATCCTGACGCTTGATGTCGGCGGCACCAGCACCGACGTGGCGCTGATCGAAAACCTTGAACCGCGCCGCCAGCGCACCACCGAAGTCGGCCACCTCTCGGTCCGCGCCTCGGCCCTGGACGTGAAGACGGTTGGCGCAGGCGGCGGTTCGATCGCCTATGTGCCGGAATTGACCAAGGCGCTGCGTGTCGGCCCGCAATCGGCTGGCGCGGTCCCCGGTCCCGTGGCTTACGGCAAGGGCGGCGAACTGCCGACCGTGACCGATGCCAACGTGGTGCTCGGCTATCTGCCCGAAAACCTCCTTGGCGGGGCGTTCAAGCTTGATCGCGAAGGCGCCAAGAAGGCGGTCCAGACGATTGCCGATGCGCTGGGGATTGACCTGATGGCCGCCGCCCGCGGGATCATCGATATCGTCAACGAGAACATGTTTGGCGCACTCCGCATGATCTCGGTCCAGCAGGGCTATGACCCGCGCCACTTTGCGCTGATGGGCTTTGGCGGCGCTGGCCCGCTCCACGTCAACGCAGTGGCCCGCCTGATGGGTTCCTGGCCCGCGGTTTCGCCAGTTTCGCCGGGCGTGCTTTGTGCGCTGGGCGATGCCACCACCCGGATGCGGACCGAAACCGCCCGTTCCTTCTCGCGCCTTGCCACGGCCACCCAGGCTGATGAGCTGATCGCGATCCTGGATGAGATGGCTGCGCAGACCCGCGCCGAGCTGCTCTCTGATGGGGTTCCCGAAGCGGATATCACCAGCGAATTTGAAGTGGACGTGCGCTATGCCGGCCAGGCCTTTGAAGTGCCGCTGACGATCACGCCCGATGTGCTGCGCGCCGATGGCGTGGCCGGCATCCTCAAGCGCTTTGATGAAGAGCACCACCGGCTCTTCACCTTCAACATGGATACGCCGCACGAAATCGTGAACCTGCGCGCCGTGGCGCTGGGCAAGGCGCTGGACCTGCCCGCCGCCGAACTGCCCAAGGGCGATGGCAACCCGATCGCCGCCAAGATGCGCGACCACACGCTGTGGATGGACGGGCGCGAACAGGCGGCCGTCATCTATGACCGGTCCAAACTGCGGCAGGGGGATGTGATCCCCGGCCCGGCGATCGTGGTGGAAATGGATTCCACCACCCTGATCGAAAGCGGCTGTGTCGCCACCGTCGACGCTGTCGGCAACATCCTGATCAACCTGGCCTGAGGGGAGACGAGCCATGCCTGCAACCATCGTCGAAACCAACCCGACCCCCTTCAAGTCGATCCCGATCGACCCTGTAACGCTCGACATCATTGAAAATGCGCTGCGCAACGCCCGCATTGAAATGGACGCAACCCTGGTGCGCACCGCAATGTCGCCGGGTATCCGCGAACAGGGCGATGCCTTCCCGCTGATTGCCGACCATACCGGCAAGATGATCGTCGGTCAGTTCGGCAGCTTCATCGGCGGCTTCCTCAAGAGTTATGAGGGCACGCTGGAAGACGGCGACATGATCTTCCTGTCCGATCCCTATTCCTGCGGCGGCGCGATCAGCCACTCGAACGACTGGCTGGTGCTGCTTCCGGTGTTCAAGGACGGGCGCCTGCTGGCCTATACCGCGATGTTCGGCCACCAGAGTGACATTGGCGGCAAGGTCGTCGGCTCGATGCCGATCAACGCCCGTTCGATCTTCGAGGAAGGCGTCCGCATTCCGCCCGTCAAGATCTGGAAGAAGGGTGAATACAATGACGACCTGATGAAGCTCGTCATGCACCAGACCCGCAAGCCGGACTGGTGCCAGGCTGACCTAAATGCCTTGATCGCTTCGTGCCGCGTCGCCTCGCGCCGCGTGATCGAAATGGCCGACCGGTTTGGCGATGATGTTTACGTCTCTGCCACGCAGGAGCTGCTGGCACGCAACCACCGCGCGATGCAGGCCCTGATCGGCATGGCGATTGCCGAAGAGCCGGTCAGCTTCGAGGACTACATCTGCGACGATGGCGTCGGCTATGGCCCCTACAAGATCAAGTGCACCATGTGGCGCGAGGACGGCAAGGTCGTGCTCGATTTCGCGGGTACCGATCCGCAATCGGCCGCATCGATCAACTTCTTCCTCAACGAGAACATGTTCAAGATGTTCTTCGGCATCTACATGATCATGGTCTTCGACCCCCAGATCCTGTTCAACGACGGGTTCTATGACCTGATCGATGTGCGGATTCCGGAAGGCAGCCTGCTCAAGCCGAAGTTCCCCGCCGCGCTTTCGGGCCGCACCCACGCGCTGGGCCGGATTTTCGATATTCTGGGCGGCCTGCTGGGCCAGAAGACTCCGGAATTCCTCAACGCCGCAGGCTTCAGCTCGAGCCCGCACCTGTTCTACTCGGGCAATGATACGCGCCCGGGCAAGGGCGGCGAATGGTTCCAGCTGTTCCAGATCGGCTTCGGCGGCATTCCCGGCCGGCCGCTGGGCGACGGGCCCGACGGTCACTCGCTGTGGCCGGGCTTTACCAACGTCCCGAACGAGTTCCTCGAACGTTACTTCCCGATGCTGATCGAGCGGTACGAGACCGAACCGGACTCGGGCGGCGCGGGCCTGCATCGCGGCGGTAACGGCATTCACATGACCTATCGCTTCCTCAGCCCCGGCACGATCTCGATCCATGATGACCGGTGGTTCGTGCCGCCCTGGGGCGTCAACGGCGGCGAACCGGGCAAGCGGGCCAAGAAGATCCTGGAAAAGGCCGATGGCACCAGCGTGATTGTTGGCAACAAGGTTGAGGATGTCGAGGTCGAAGTGGGTGATCAGCTGCACTTCATCACCTGGGGCGGCGGCGGCTGGGGTGACCCGCTGGAGCGCGATCCGGCACTGGTCGGCCTGGAAATCACGCAGGGACTGGTCACGCCCGAAGGGGCAAAGGCCTATGGCGTGGTCGCCAATGCCAAGGGCGTGGTCGATGCAGCCGCAACCGAAGCCTTGCGCGCCGAAATGCGGTCCAAGCGCAGCGAATTGCCGCTGTTTGACTATGGTCCGGGGATCGAAGTCCTTCGCGCCAATTGTCAGGCCGAAACCGGTTTGCCCGCCCCGATCCAGCCCGTCTGGCCGCACCTCGAAGCCGCGGAGTAACCATGGCCGAGAACACTGGTGCGCTGAAGGGGCTCCGCGTCGTTGAACTGGGCCAGCTGCTGGCTGGCCCGTTCTGCGGCCAGCTGCTGGGCGATATGGGCGCAGACGTCATCAAGGTCGAACCGCCGGGCGCGGGCGATCCGTTCCGCGTCTGGGGCATGGGCGATGAAAAGGTTGTCTGGGAGGTACTGGCGCGCAACAAGCAGTCGATCTCGTGCAACCTGCGCGTTCCCGAAGGCCAGGCGCTGGTCCGCAAGCTGATCGCCACGGCTGACGTGCTGATTGAGAACTTCAAGCCCGGCACCCTGGAAAAATGGGGCCTGGGACCGGATGTGCTCCATGCTGAAAACCCTGGCCTGATCATCGCCCGGATGAGCGGCTATGGCCAGAACGGCCCCTATTCCGATCGCGCCGGCTTTGGCGGCATTGGCGAGGCGATGGGCGGCTGGCGCTATATCGTTGGCGATCCCGATCGCCCGCCGGCCCGGATGGGCGTTTCGATTGGCGATACGCTGTGCGCCACCTATGGCACCATGGGCGTGCTGGCTGCGCTCCACCACCGTGACAAGACCGGCCAGGGCCAAGTCGTGGACACCGCGCTTTACGAAGCCGTCTTGCAGGTGATGGAAGGCCTGGTGCCCGAATACGTGCACAACGGCTTCATCCGCGAACGTTCAGGCTCAATCCTGCCTGGCATTGCCCCGTCAAACGTCTATACCTGCAGCGACGGCGTCTACATGATCGGCGCGAACAACGATCAGATCTTCAAGCGGCTGGCCAAGGCCATGGGCCGTCCCGAACTGGGCGATGATCCGCGTTATGCCACCCATATCGCCCGCGGCGAACATCAGACCGAGCTGGATGATCTGATCAATGCCTGGACCCGCACCCTGACCATCGATGAAGTCGATGCGCTGATGATCGAACATTCGATCCCGGCTGGCCGGGTCTATCGTGCGCCGGACATGCTGGTCGATCCGCACTTCCAGGCCCGCGAAGCCATCATCGAGGTCGAAACCGAACGTTTCGGCCCGCTCAAGATGCAGAACGCCTTCCCCAAGCTTTCGGCCACGCCCAGCGGCGTGCGCCGGCCTGCCCCGTCGAAGGTGGGCCAGCACAATGCCGAAATCTATGGTGACTTGCTGGGGCTCAGCCATGATGAGCTCGATGGACTGAAGGCGGCAGGGGTGATCTGATGGCCAAGGGCGAAGGCGATCTGGGAGAGAACTACAAGGGCGCCTTCGACGGCCACCTGCCGTTCGGTCAGAAGCCGGCGCTCTTGATCGTCGACTTTGTGGTTGCCTACCTCGATCCCGCCTCGCCGCTTTATGCCGGGGTCGAGGATGCCCTGGCCAGCAACGAGCGGCTGCTCGCTGCGGCCCGCAAGGCCGGCATCCCGGTGCTCTTCACCAATGTTGAGTACACGCCCGGCGGCGCGGATGGAGGGGTTTTCTACCGCAAAGTTCCCGCGCTCAAGGCTTTCGACCGCGGTTCGCCGCTTGGCGCCTTCCCTCCCGGCCTCCAGCCGCAGGATGGGGAACTGGTGATCACCAAGCAGTACGCCTCTGCATTCTTCGGCACCACGCTGGCGGCAACGCTAACGGCAATGGGCATAGACACCTTGCTGATTACCGGTCTCTCCACTTCAGGTTGCGTCCGCGCGACGGCGCTGGATGCCTGCCAGTACGGCTTCCTGCCCTTCGTTGTGCGCGAGGCCTGCGGCGATCGCCATCCCGGCCCGCACGCGGCCAACCTGTTTGACCTCCAGGCAAAGTACGCAGAAGTCATTTCCGAAGACCAAGCACTCGCTCACCTCAAGGTGCGCGGCTGATCCGGCCGCGCCGCCGTTCCGCAATACTGCACCGCTTTACAGGCTTGCCATGCCAAAACGAGATTCGCGTGCCGAACTGATCCGCACGCTGGAAACCATCGATCAGCGGCTGCGCTGGATGTCTGCGTGGATCATCCACAATGCCAACCACCTGCGCGAAAGCCGTGACGGGCTGAAGGTGGGCGGCCACCAGGCCAGCTGCGCCTCGATGACCGCGATCATGTCGGCGCTCTATTTTCATGCCCTGCGCCCGCAAGACAAGGTGGCGGTAAAGCCGCACGCCGGGCCGGTGCTCCATGCGATCCATTACCTGCTGGGCAACCAGAGCCTTGAACAGCTCAAGGCCTTCCGCGGACTGGGCGGCGCGCAAAGCTATCCCAGCCGCACCAAGGACAAGGTGCCAGTCGATTTCTCTACCGGCTCGGTCGGCCTCGGGGTCGCCGTCACAGCCTTTGCCAGCCTGGTGCAGGATTACCTGATCGCCCACGGCCAGCTGCCCGAGGGCGAAGCCGGCCGCATGATCGCGTTGATGGGCGATGCCGAGCTGGACGAAGGCAACATCTATGAGTGCCTGATCGAAGGCTATAAGCACGATATCCGCAACTGCTGGTGGATTGTCGATTACAACCGCCAGTCGCTCGACAGCACAACTGCCGACCGGATGTTCCGGCGCTTCGACGATATCTTCGAAACCTGCGGCTGGCGCGTCATCACACTCAAGCACGGCAAGCTGCAGCGCGAAGTGTTCAAACGCCCCGGTGGGAAAGCTATCGATAAATGGATCGATGATTGCCCCAACGCGGAATATGCCGCGCTGACCTATCAAGGCGGAGCCGCCTGGCGCGCGCGGCTGAATGCCGACCTTGCCGGGGACCAGCCAGCGCTCGACCTGATCGCCAGCTTCGATGACGATGGCCTTTCGCGGCTCATGCTCAACCTTGGCGGGCACTGCATTGAAACGCTGGTCGATGCTTTCGAACGCGCACAGGATGATGTGCCAACGCTGTTCATCGCCTATACGGTCAAGGGCTATGGCCTGCCGTTCCAGGGCCACAAGGACAACCACGCCGGGCTGATGAACCCCACCCAGATGGCCGATTACCGGGCCAGCCTGGGCATCGCCGAAGGAACCGAGTGGGAACCCTTCTCCGGCCTTGGCGATAACAGCGCCGCCGCGCTCAAGGCTTACCTTGAACCTTTCCGGACGAAATTGACCCACCCGGCCCGCAAGGCAACGGCGGTACCGGCTCCTGTTCGTCTGCCCGTCCCTGACGGAGCCGAACAATCGACCCAGGCGGCCTTCGGGCGGATTCTGCTCGATCTGGCCAAGTCCGGCCATCCCATGGCGGACCGGATCGTAACGACTTCGCCCGATGTCACCGTCTCCACCAACCTGGGGGCCTTCGTGAACCAGCGCGGGCTGTTCCGGCGGCAGGAACTGAAAGACGTCTTTGCCGGGCACAAGATCCCCAGTCCCCAGAAGTGGGCCGGGCACGAGGCCGGCCAGCACATCGAACTGGGCATTGCCGAGAATAACCTGTTCCTGATGCTCGCCGCGCTGGGCCTGTCTGCGCCGCTGTTTGGTGAACGGCTGCTACCGATCGGGACGGTCTATGATCCCTTCATTTCGCGCGGTCTCGATGCGCTGAATTATGCCTGTTACCAGGACGCGCGGTTCCTGCTGGTCGCCACGCCGTCGGGCCTGACGCTGGGGCCAGAGGGCGGCGCGCACCAGTCGATCAACACCCCTCTGATCGGCATGGGCCAACCGGGCCTGACGCATTACGAACCCGCCTTTGCCGATGAACTGGCGCTGTTCATGCAGCGCGCCTTTACCGAAATGCAGGCTGATAACGGCGGCTCAACCTATCTGCGGCTTTCGACGCGGGTGATCGAGCAGCAGCCCCGCCGCGACAGCGACTGGGAGGCTGATGCCCTTGCCGGCGGCTACTGGTTGCGCCAACCCGCGCCAGGATCCCGCGCGGCAATCGCTTTTTCCGGTGCAATCGCGCCCGAAGCGATTTCAGCCTGGGAACAGCTGGTTGATGACCTGCCGGGTCTGGGCTTGCTCAATGTCACTTCGCCCGATCTGCTGCATCGCGGCTGGTCCGCTGCCTGCGCGGCGCGCTGGCAGGGCGGCCAGCGTGCAGCCAGCCATGTCGAGGCGCTACTGGGACAACTCGCGCCCGATGCCGGGATCGTCACCCTGCTCGATGGATCGCCTGGCGCGCTATCGTGGCTTGGCGGCGTGCGCGGGCAGCGGATCAGTCCGCTGGGGATCGATCGCTTTGGCCAGACTGGCGACCTGCCCGACCTTTACCGCACCTATCGCCTTGATGCCGATGCCGTGGTCGAGGCGATGGCCGAACTGCTGCTGCCTTAACCGCCCTTCATCGCCGCATGGGCAGCCAGGGCCCGGGCGCGGCCTTCGACATGCTCGACGATCTTGGCCGGATAGCCGCGCGGGCGCAGCAGGCCGGGATCGTGGATCTCGGCATCGCCAAGCCGGGCCAGTTCGGGCACCCACTGGCGGATATAGCCGGCGGCGTCGAACTTCGGGCTCTGCGTCAGCGGGGCCATGATCCGTACGAACATGTTGGCATCCACGCCTGATCCGGCGCTCCACTGCCAGTTGACCGCGTTCTGGGCATAGTCGGCATCGACCAGCGTATCCCAAAACCATTCCTCGCCGCGTCGCCAGTCGATCAGCAGATGCTTGATCAGGAATGAGGCGACAATCATCCGCACCCGGTTGTGCATCCACCCGGTCGCCCACAGCTCGCGCATTCCGGCGTCGACAATCGGATAGCCGGTGCGGCCCTGCTGCCAGGCTTTGAGGTCAGCCTCGGCCTCTGGCCCGCTGCGCCAGGGCAGGTGATCGAACTCTTCCTTGTAGGAACGCGCGCCATAGTCGGGGAATTGGTGCACCACGTTGGCGGCATAATCCCGCCAGCCCAGCTCTCCCAGGAAGACATCGACCGAACCACCGGCATTGGCCACCGCGTGCCAGACCTGTGCGGGGGAGACCTCGCCAAAATGCAGGTGCCCCGAAAGACGCGAGGTGCCGAGCATCGAAGGCAGGTTGCGCCGGTCGGCATAGCGCGCGGCGCAGCGAGTAAAGGTTTCCAGCCGTTCGGCCGCACCACCCTCGCCCGGCGTCCATTCGGCGCGCATTCTCCCCGCCCAGTCCGGCTTGGTCGGAAGCAGGCTCCAATCCTCCAACCGCTCGCTGGCGGGCCAAGCCGCCGGTGCCATCAGCTTCGGCGCAGGCAGCGGCGGCGCGGGCGGCATCCGCTCCTGTAAGGCCCGCCAGAAGGGGGTGTAGATCTTGAACGGCGTGCCGCCGCCGGTCAGCACCGATCCCGGCGGTGCAAGGTACATGCCGTGATGCAGCGTCAGGTCCAGCACCTTGGCCACCGCGCGTTCGGCATTGCGCCACCACGGCTCGACATGGTGCAGCGCGTGAACCATGTCTGCGCCCGTTTCAGCCGCAAGCGCCGCAAGCACATCCTCGCTTTTGCCGCGCCGCAGGATCAGCCGCGATCCGGCTGCCTGCAGGTCGGCGTCAAGGCTAGCCAGCGAATGATGCAGCCACCAGCGCGAGGCCGCGCCCATCCGGCGATGCTTCGGCGTATCGTCATCCAGCACATAGACCGGGATCACTGGACCGCGCTGGGCGGCGGCGTGGAAGGCAGGCTGATCGGCCAGCCGCAGGTCGCGGCGCAGCCAGACGATGGTGGGCGTGGTCATGGTGCCGCCTTCGTGCGACCGCGCTGGGCCAGCAAGCTGGCCTTTGGTCGGGTCATGGCAGCGGTGCGGGCGGGCGGCACTGCACTTTCGGCAAGGCCACCGAGAACTGACCACGTGCGCGCGGATCATAGAACCGCGCATCGCGCAGGATCACCGAACCGTTGGGCGCTTTCTCCGCAAAGGGCGCGCGCGACCAGAACAGGAAGGCCTCCGCCTGGGTTCCACCCGTCGCGAGTTGCGCCGCCGATGGCCAGGCGCAAGGCTGGTTGGTGATCGGCTTCGCGTTGCGTTCGATCGGGGGAACCCCCGCTTCAACCCGGAACCAGCGGTTCGGCGCCCCAACGATGAATTCGCGCTCCCAGAAAGCCAGCGGTACCGGCGCAGCAATGCGCACCGGATCGGCTATGGCCTTGCTGGTCGACGGGCCCTTGGTATCCAGCGCCCAAACCAGCTGCGTGCCGAAGGTCACCAGGCCATTGTACCCGATGTACAGGCTCATGGCGGCAATGGTCGCCAGCGCTGGCCAGCGCCACGACTTTCCGGCCCGCTCGCGGCGGCGCGAAAACCACACGCCGAAGCCCAGCAGCACCCACAACCAGAGATCGATGATGAACAAGACATCGCCGTGGAACCATCGGCTGGAAAACGGCTCAAGCAGCCGGATGCCGTAAACGTTGAACCAGTCGAACAACGGATGCGTCAGGCAGCCGAACAGGCTGAGCAGGTAAAGCCACCCGAGGCGGAGCGGAAGCCGCCCTTCCGGCCGCGTGCCGCGCCGGGCCTGCCAGCGATCGTAACCCCACAGCGCACCGGCCAGCAGCGCGGGCAACAGGATCAGCGCCGGTGGCCCATGGGTAATCCCGCGCCGGAAGCCAAGATGCTCGGTCCCGTCCAGCCAGAAGAAGCAGGCCGCATCGATATCAGGCAGATTCGCGCCAATGATCAGCGCCGGCATGGCCAGGCCGGTCCGGCGCTTGAGGCCAGCCTGCCCCAGCACCGCACCGATCAGGGAATGGGTCAGATTGTCCATGTTTTACTCACGCAAAGACGCAAAGGCGCAAAGATATTTCGCCCGGCCGCAGGCTCACCGGTGATTGTTGACCACGCGCTGGATGCCATCCTTGAACGTGGCTTGGCCAAAATTCATCAAGAGTCCCAGGGGCATTTCCAGCAGCCGCAGGTATGTCAAAACCTGCTTTGTGTGGACCAGGCTGACTTTTTCGGTGGACTTCAACTCAATGAGCAACGCGCCCTCGATGATCAAATCTGCCCTGAAAGCGTTGTCTACGACAACACCTTTGAACCTGATCGGAACCTCAACCTGCGACGCAACCGCAAGGCCACGCTCACGAAGGCTGGCAAACATCAAGGCCTGATAGACAGACTCAAGCAGCCCAGGTCCGACTTCACGATGAAGTTGGAAACCACAATCAACTGCCAACCGGGCCAGCTCTTCGATTTCCTCAAGGCGCGACATCTTCGCACCTTTGCGTCTTTGCGTGAGGAAAATCAAATACCTACAGGTCCGGCCCGCCCTCAGTCACGGTCCAGGTCTGGCCCTTGGCGAGCAGCTTGGCGAGGTTCGGTTCCTTGCCCGCGGTCGCCTTTTCACGCTCGGCCATGACCGCTGCCTCGAAGGTCGGGCGCGGATCGTCGTAAAGCACGCCCAGCGCCATCGGGAACGGTCCAAACGGCATTTCGACCAACATGTGCGCGATCGAGCGGTTGGTCACGTCGTGAACGATCACCCCTGCCGCCTGCCAGTTGCCATCAACCACATCGACCACCTTAAGCGTCAGCTTTTCGGTATCAAGGGCAATGCCCTTTTCACCCTTTGCGAACAGCATCGGCTCGCCGTTCTGCAGCCATAGCTGGCGGTCCTCGGCGCCCTTTGGTGCGGCGAAGTCTTCGAACCGGTCCTTGTTGTAAACGATGCAGTTCTGGAAGATCTCAACGAAGGCCGCACCCTTGTGATGGTAGGCCGCCTTAAGCACGTCCGGCAGGTGCTTTGACACGTCAAAGCCACGGGCGATGAAGCGCGCGCCGGCACCCAGCGCGAAGGCGCAGGGGCTGGCGGGCCGATCAACCGAGCCCAGCGGGGTTGAGGGGCTGGTCGTGCCCTCACGGCTGGTCGGTGAATACTGCCCCTTGGTCAGGCCATAGATCTCATTGTTGAACAGCAGGATCTGGCAATCGAGGTTGCGGCGCAGCACGTGCATCGTGTGGTTGCCGCCGATCGACATGCCATCGCCATCACCCGTCACCAGCCAGACATCGAGCTGTGGATTGGCGAGCTTGATGCCGGTGGCAAAAGCCGGGGCGCGGCCGTGGATCGTGTGGAAGCCATAGCTTTCGACGTAATAGGGAAAGCGGCTGGAGCAGCCGATGCCCGATACGAACACGGTGTTGGCCGGGTCAGCGCCCAGTTCCGGCAGGGTGCGCTGGACCGCCTTCAGGATCGCATAGTCCCCACAGCCGGGGCACCAGCGGACTTCCTGATCGGTTTCCCAGTCCTTGAGGGTGGTGGTGATGGGAGTAATCGCGTTCATGCCAGCGCTCCTTCGATCGCGGCTTCAATTTCGGCAATGGTGAATGGCTGGCCGCTGGTCTTGGTCAGCGGTTGGGCATCGACCAGGTACTGGTCGCGCAGCACGGTCTTGAACTGGCCGGTGTTCATTTCGGGCACCAGCACCTTGTCGTAACCCTTGAGCAGTTCGCCCAGGTTCTGCGGCAGCGGCCAGATATGGCGGACGTGCACATGGCTCACGTCCAGCCCCTTGGCCCGCGCCCGGCCAACGGCCTGGTGGATCGGACCATAGGTGCTGCCCCAGCCAACCACGGCCAGCTTGCCACTGGAATTGCCTAGGCAGACGTCCTGATCGGGGATCGACTTGGCAATGCCATCGATCTTGGCCTTGCGCGCGTCGGTCATCGCCTGGTGATTGGCGGGCGAGTAATCGAGGTGGCCGGTGTCGACCGCCTTTTCGATCCCGCCGATGCGGTGCATCAGGCCCGGCGTGCCCGGCTTGATCCATGGGCGCGCGCCCTTGGCATC
This sequence comes from Novosphingobium sp. APW14, assembly GCF_032337075.1. Classification (NCBI taxonomy): domain Bacteria; kingdom Pseudomonadati; phylum Pseudomonadota; class Alphaproteobacteria; order Sphingomonadales; family Sphingomonadaceae; genus Novosphingobium; species Novosphingobium sp. APW14. The sequence goes on along the minus strand of NZ_JAVYAB010000003.1, from coordinate 90,453 downwards.
GCGCTTATAGGGCAGCAGGGTCTCGCCAGCGTTCTTCTCGGCCAGGAACGAAACCGGGAATTCCTTGTAGCCCGCCGGATCCGGTACCTTCCAAGGTTCCGCAGCATTGGCGATATAGCCATCGGTCAGCATGATCACCGGGGTCATGTATTCCACCGCGATCCGGCAAGCCTCGATCGCGCATTCAAACGCATCTGATGGGCTGCGCGCGGCGATCACCGGGATCGGGGCATCGCCATTGCGGCCATATACGGCCTGGTAAAGGTCTGACTGCTCGGTCTTGGTCGGCAGGCCGGTCGAAGGGCCACCGCGCTGCGAATTGACAATCACCAGCGGCAGTTCGGTCATCACCGCCAGACCCATCGCCTCACCCTTGAGCGCGATGCCCGGGCCCGAGCTGGAGGTTACGCCCAGCTGGCCGGCATAGCTGGCGCCAATCGCCGCGCAGATCGCTGCAATTTCGTCTTCCGCCTGGAAGGTGGTGACACCGAATTCCTTCAGCCGGACCAGTGCATGCAGGATCGAGCTGGCCGGCGTGATCGGATAGCCGCCAAAGAACATCGGCAAATGCGCCAGCTGCGCGCCCGCAACCAGGCCAAGCGCAACCGCATCGGCCCCGGTGATCGTGCGATAGAGCCCCGCCGGGGTCGGGACCGGGCCCAGGTGCAGCTTCTTGACATGGCCGCCCAGTTCGGCGGTTTCGCCATAGGCGTGGCCTGCGTTAAGCGCGGCGACGTTGGCATCGGCCAGCACCTGATTTTTGGCGAACTTCTGGCTTAGCCAATCGATCAGCGGCTGGCGATCGCGGTCGAACATCCACAGCGCCAGGCCCAGCGTCCACATGTTCTTGCAGCGCAGGGCTTCCTTGTTGCCCAGACCGAACGGCTTCACCGATTCGAGCGTCAGCGCCGAAATGTCGAAAGCCAGCACCTGCCACTTGGCCAGGCTGCCGTCCTCAAGCGGATTGACCTCGTACTTGGCCTTTTCCAGGTTGCGCTTGGTGAACTCACCCGTGTCAGCGATGATCAGGCCGCCAGGCTTGAGCGCACCGACATTGGTCTTCAGCGCCGCCGGGTTCATCGCCACCAGCACGTCCGGGGCGTCGCCTGCGGTATCGACGCTGGTCGAGCCGAAGTTGATCTGGAACGCCGAGACACCAAACAGCGTGCCCTGCGGCGCGCGGATTTCGGCCGGGAAGTCCGGGAACGTCGCGAAGTCGTTGCCCGCGAGCGCGCTGGAGAGGGTAAACTGCCCGCCCGTCAGCTGCATGCCATCGCCCGAGTCGCCCGCAAAGCGGACAACCACGGCCTCAGGCGCGGCGTTGGACTTAACTTCGGGATCGGCCAATTGCGTTGCCATGCGTCTTCCTTGAACGACGTCAAACTTCAGGCGGATTCGCCGCCCCGTCTCTTGCGGAGCGCCCTAGTCCCGTCCCCGCCTGCCCGGCAATCAAGAAAAACTGCGCACCGGGCAACTCCGGTCACAAAAGGAGCGCCAAGGCGGCTAGTCAAGTGGCAAATCGCGACTTAACCTGTCGGTTAAATAGTCAAGAGAGAGGATTCCTGCGTGAGCGAAGCCACCCCATACGTCCGCCCCGATGTAAAGATGCTGCTGGACATGCTGGCCGCCATGGCCGGGCCGAAGATGAACGAAATCCCGCTCGCCGATGCCCGCGCCTCTTATACGCAAATGGCCGCGCTCGTTGAGGCAGACCCCGTTCCACTGGCAACGATCACCGACCTGACCTGTCCCGGTCCGCGCGGAGACATTCCGCTTCGCCTCTATGATCCGCGCGCCGATCGCGGCCCGGGGCCGGTGGTGATGTTCTATCATGGCGGCGGGTTCGTGATCGGGGATCTGGAATCGCACCATGCGCTTTGCACCACGATTGCTGCAGAACTCGATCTGCCGGTCGTGGCCGTCCACTATGCGCTGGCGCCGGAACATCCCTTCCCGGCATCGGACGAGGACTGCATTGCCGCCACCCGCTGGGTCGCGGAAAACGGGCTGAAGCTGGGCCGCGAAGTGACCGGGCTGATTACCATGGGCGATAGCGCCGGCGGGCACCTTGCTATCGTCGTGCCACAAGCCTTGGCAAAAGATCCGGCAAAAGTCCCCGTCATCCTGCAGGTGCCAATCTATCCCGCCACCGACGAATCGAGCGACGGTTCGATGACCGAATTTGCCGACGGCTATCTTCTGACCAAGGAAACGATGGACTGGTTCATGGGCTGCTATGCCCCGGAAGCAGGAAATCCGATGGCCTATCCGATCCATGGTGCACAGGCCGGCTCGCCGCCGACCCTCCTTGTCACCGCCAGCCTCGACCCGCTGCGCGACCAGGGGCGCCGCTATGCAGCAGCCCTCGCCGCCGCCGGGGTGGAGTGTCACTTCATGGAAATGAAGGGTTCGATCCACGGCTTCGTCAACCTGCGCAAGGCCGTGCCAAGCGCCCAGGCCGATTTGCTGGCTATTCTGGCGCAGGCGAAGTTGATGTTGGCGCGCATTTCGGCCTAAGGGCCGGGCGATGAGCGACCTCCCTCCCAAGACTGACCTCGCCGCCCTGCCCTATCGCCCCTGTGTTGGGGTTATGCTGGTCAATGCCGATGGGCTTGCCTTTGTCGGCAAGCGCATCGACATGCGCGGCCAGCCGGATGAGGGCGGAGTCTACTGGCAGATGCCGCAGGGCGGGATCGACGAAGGCGAAGACCTGCGCACCGCTGCGCTGCGCGAGCTGTGGGAAGAAACCGGGGTGGCGGAAGAACACGTCACCATCCTGGCCCAGACGCGCGAGGAAGTGCTCTATGATCTGCCAGACGATCTGATTGGCAAGCTATGGGGCGGCCAATATCGCGGCCAGCGTCAGCACTGGGTGCTGGCCCGGTTCAGCGGAGAGGATCACCACATCCGCCTCGACGCCCACGATCCCGCAGAGTTCTGCGAATGGCAGTGGCTGGAGCCCGCGCAGCTGCCGGACGTAATCGTACCGTTCAAAAAACGCGTCTACCGCGCCGTGCTTGACGCGTTTCGCGACCTGATATGACGCGGGTCAGTTGGCCGATACCGTCGGCTTGGTCTGCACTGCCTCGGCTGTCACGATCTGCGGGCTTGGTCCCTGTTGGATCGCCAATGCAAGGTCCTTTGCCGGGGCACAGCCGTTTCCGCAGACCTGTTCAAGCCGGACGAGGTTGCGGCGGGCCCGTTCTACCGCGCCTTTTTCCACCAAGGCCATGCCTTCGCCCGAAATCGCGTAGACGTTGCCCGGATCGCTTTCCAGCACTTCGCGATAATAACGCAGCGCCTTACCCTGCATCCCCTGCTTACGGCTCGCCTCACCTAGGTTGAGCAGGATCGCGACGTGGCCGGGCTGGATCACCAACGCTGCCTCATAAGCATCAATCGCGCCATTGGTATCACCGCTGGCAAGCGCCTTGCGCCCATCGGCAACCAGCAATGCCGCGCGCGGATCAAGCGGCACGGGCGGCGCTGACACGCTGACACTGGCCGTAACTGCCGCCAGCAACGACAAGGCCAGCGCGGCAGGGGTATAGCGCATCAATTGCTCCCAAAAGCTCGACATCGACCGGACTGTTATCACCTCTTTTTGAAGCAGGCGACGAAAAACCCATCGGTCCCGTCACGGCCCGGTGCGAGGCGCCAACCGGCACCGCGGGCCTCGCCCGCAGCCAGCTTAAGATCGTCAACCGTCCAGTCCGGATGGCGTGACAAGAACGCGCTCGCCTGGTTTGCCCCTTCGGCATCGAGCAGCGAACAGGTGACAAAGCCCAATCGGCCACCGGGTCGCAGCAGCGTTGCGGCCAGGTCCAGCAACCGCGACTGGATCGCAACATAGCGCGAGAGTTGCTCCGGCGTCAGCCGCCAGCGCGCTTCAGGGTTGCGACGCCAGGTACCGGTACCCGAACAGGGGGCATCGACCAGCACGGCATCGGTCTGTGCAACCAGATCGGTCAGCGCTGCCGCCTCTCGATTGGGGTCAAGCAGCCGCGTTTCTACGATTGTCACCCCGGCGCGCAGGGCCCGCGGTTCCAGCCGCGACAGGCGGGCGCGATCAACATCGCAGGCAATCAGTCGCCCGCGATTGTCCATGTCCGCCGCAAGGCCAAGCGTCTTGCCCCCTGCTCCAGCGCAAAGGTCAACCACCAGCTCACCCGCCTGAGCCGCCAGCGCCGCGCAGACCAGTTGCGAGCCGGCATCCTGCACCTCGATCTGGCCGCTGGTATAGGCATCCCAGGTCTCAACCTGGGTCCCATGCGGCAACCGGAGACTGCTCGGAGCAAGGCCGCGTTCGGCCGGTTCCGGCAATTCCAACGTTGCAGGATCCGCTTTCAGCCGATTAATCCGCAGGTCGAGCGGCGCGCGCTCCAACAAGGCCAGCGCGTCTGCGCCGCTCATCCCGCTTTCTTCCAACGCGCTTTCGAGCCAGGCCGGCGCGATCCCGCCTGCCGCGATCGCCTCGTTCGGTGCAATCGGTTCAGGAGCATGGCGTGAACCATCGAACAGACTGGCCAATGCGGAATCGTGCTGGGCCAGGCGCAACATCGCCGCCCGTCCGCTGACCGGGACCGGCCCGCAGGCCCGGATCGCCGCATAGGCCATTTCGCGCACCGCGCGGCGGTCTTTGCTCCCGGCAAAGCGGCGGGTGCGGAACCAGTCGCTGACAATCCGGTCCGCCGGGGCACCATTGGCGCGCACAGCGGCGATCACCAGATCGAGAATCTCGATCGCGGCCTGAACGCGGGCCTGCGGCGTCACAGCTTGTAGTTCGGTGCCTCGCGGGTGATCGTCACGTCGTGGACGTGGCTTTCCTTGAGGCCCGCGTTGGTGATGCGCACGAAATTGGCGCGGGTGCGCAGGTCCTCGATCGTGGCTGAACCGGTATAGCCCATCGCCGCCTTGATCCCACCCACCAGCTGATGAACGACATCACGGGCATGGCCCTTGTACGGCACCTGGCCTTCGATCCCTTCGGGCACCAGCTTCATCTGGTCCTTGATATCACCCTGGAAGTAGCGGTCCGCACTGCCGCGGCCCATGGCCCCGACCGAACCCATCCCGCGGTACGACTTATAAGCGCGCCCCTGGTACAGGAAGGTCTCGCCCGGCGCTTCCTCGGTCCCGGCCAGCATCGAACCGACCATGATGGTCGAAGCACCCGCCGCCAGCGCCTTGGCCGCGTCACCCGAGGTGCGCAGGCCGCCATCGGCGATGATCGGGGTCTTGCTGTCGGCTGCGGCGCGCGCGGCCTCCATGATTGCGGTCAGCTGTGGCACGCCCACGCCGGCTACCACGCGGGTGGTGCAGATCGAGCCCGGCCCGATCCCCACCTTGACCGCATCGGCCCCGGCATCGATCAGCGCCCGGGTCGCTTCATAGGTCGCAACATTGCCGGCAATAACCTGCGCCGAATTCGACAGCTTCTTCACCCGCTCAACCGAACGGGCAACGTCGCGGTTGTGGCCGTGGGCGGTGTCGATGATCACCACGTCGCATTCGGCCGCCAGCAGCGCCTCGGTGCGTTCAAAGCCCTTGTCACCCACCGTGGTTGCCGCGGCAACGCGCAGCCGCCCAGTGGCGTCCTTGGTGGCGTCGGGATAGGTGATCGCCTTTTCCATGTCCTTGACCGTGATCAGGCCGGTGCAATGGAAGTTCTCATCCACCACCAGCAGCTTTTCGATCCGGCGCTGGTGCAGCAGCTTGCGGGCATCGTCCTGGCTCACCCCGGCGCGGACAGTCGCCAGGTTCTCATGCGTCATCAGCTCGCGCACCGGCTGCGCCGGATTGTCGGCAAAGCGCACATCGCGGTTGGTCAGGATGCCAACCAGCCGGCCGCCCGCCTCAACCACCGGAATGCCCGAGATGCGGTTGGCTTCCATCATCATGCGCGCTTCACCCAGCGTGGCATCGGGGCCGATCGTGATCGGATTGACCACCATGCCGCTTTCAAAGCGCTTCACCGCGCGGACGGCGGCAACCTGTTCCTCGATCGTCAGGTTACGGTGCAGCACGCCGATCCCGCCCAGCTGGGCCATGACAATCGCCATGTCCGCCTCGGTCACGGTGTCCATCGCCGACGAAATCACCGGGATATTGAGGCCGATCTGCGCGGTCAGCCGCGTGCTGGTATCCGCCATTGAAGGCAGGATATCGGATTCGGCCGGACGCAGCAGCACGTCGTCGAAGGTAAGGCCGAGAGGAATGTCCATGGGTGCCACTTTGCGTCTGGTTGGAAGATTCGTGGCGGCCCATGTAAACGCACTCCCCGATTAGGGCTAGTGCCTCATTTAGATCGCGGTGGAACCTTTTTCAGGTCGGCAAAGTGCCGCACCAGCGCCACGTGAAAGGCCACGTCTTCAGCCGTGCCGGACAGGTCCAGCCCGGGCTTCACCTGATCGCCCGGCCGGTGATAATCGCCGTCAAAGAAGCGCTCCACCCGGGCAATGTCAGACCAGCTTGATGAAACCATCACCGTGGGGACATCGTGCGCCAGCAGCGCCCAGCCATCCTGGCGGCGGACATAGGCGTTGGCTGCATCGCCATCGACCACCTTGCGCTTTTGCGCCTTGGCCACGGCCAGGATCCCGGCATCAAGCGCGGTCAGCCCGCGCCCGACAATTCCGATCGGGGTGCCGCGTGGCGCCAGGGCAAAGCTGTCCAGATTGAAAGCTGCGACGATCTGGTCGAGCGGCAGTGGCGGGTTTTCGGCAAAGGCTTCGGCGCCAAGCAGGCCGATTTCTTCCGCAGTGGTAGCCAGGAAATAGACATCGCGGTCCATCGCCGGCCCCTTGGCCAGTCGCCGTGCAATCTCGGTCAAGGCGGCGATGCCGCTGGCGTTGTCGATTGCACCGTTGCAAACAAGGTCCTCGGCCGGCGCTGACGCGCATTCGCCAAAATGATCCCAGTGGGCCAGCAGCAGGATTGCCCCGGTTTCGGGTCGGCGACCGGGGATGCGCCCGATAACGTTGTGGGTATTGATCCGCGTTTCACGCGTGGTTGCTTCCAGCGTAACCGCAAGGTCCAGAACCTTGGCAGTAAAATCGGGCTGAGCCGCCAGGGCTCGCAATGCCGTCAGATCCAGCGGCCCGCCGGCGAGCGCCCGTTCTATCCCTTCCGCGCTGATATAGGCATCAAGATCGCCACCCAGCTCTTCGGTGGCCAAGGCATAGCCAGACCGGCTGCGTCGTGCGCGCACCTCGTCCAGCGTGCGCTCACCATCCAGGATGGTCATCACGGCCGCGGCTCCGGCCTTAAGCAGGGCGTTCTGGCGTAGTGCGCTGCTATCACCGCCTTCAAACAGCAGGGCGACCCGCCCTGCCAATTCGGCGCGGCCCACCTCGTGCTGGCCCTTGCCGACGAATAGCACCGGCGCGCTATTCAAAAGGGTGCGCTTGCCCGAGGTGAAAACTTCGGTTGAACCCAGCGGCGAGAACTGGGGGCGGCCGCGACGGCTGAACGCGACCCGGCTTGATGCGGGCTCACGCGCCACCAGCGTGACTGGGGCAAACCAGGCGTTGCGCGGATCATTGGTACCCGACTCAAGCCCGATATCGAACCACTGCCTACCGATATAACGAAGCGTCTTCGCCTCGCCGTCTGTTCCCGGCTCGCGGCCATCATAAGCATCGCTGGCCAGTTCGGTAACATGGGCCAGCAGAGCTGCCTCAAGCGCTGTATCGCGCCGCTGGGCCGCCGCTGGAGAGCACAGCACGGCTGCCGCCAAAGCCGCAGCCGTCAATCGATTCATCGCTCTCAGGCAACGTTTCATCGCCCCGTCCTACAGCAGGTGAGCATACGGACAAGCGGCTTTGAACATCCGCCATACAGATAAGGCGCGGGGGTGGCAGGAAGGTTACACTTCCATGGCGGGTTGTTCGTTATTCGGCCGTCCAGCCACCATCCATAGAGATGTTGGTGCCAGTCATGTTGCCGGCCTCCGCGCGGCAGAGGAACACGGCCAGAGCCGCTACCTCCTCGGGCTGGACGAACCGCTTGGTGGGCTGCTTGGCCAACAGGACATCGTTGATTACCGCGTCGCGGCTTAGGCCCCGGGTCTTCATCGTGTCGGGGATCTGGTTCTCGATCAGCGCGGTCCAGACATAGCCGGGGCTGATGCAGTTGGCGGTGACGCCGCTCGTTGCGAGTTCGAGTGCCAGCGACTTCGTGAAGCCAGCAACCGCATGCTTGGTCGCCACATAGGGCGCCTTGAACGGCGATGCGACCAGACTGTGCGCAGAAGCAGTCGAGATGATGCGGCCCCAACCCCGTGCCTTCATCCCCGGCACGGCAAGGCGGCAGGCGTGGAATACCGCAGAGAGGTTCAGGGCAACGATCTGGTCCCACTTTTCAACCGGGAACTCGTCGACCGGGGCCACGTGCTGCATTCCGGCATTGTTGACGAGGATATCCACCTCGCCCGCACCAGCGAACAGTGCTTCAACCCCAGCGGCGCTCATCAGGTCAGCCGGAACATGGCGGGCGCCCAGTTCCTGGCACAATGCTGCGATCTCTTCGTCCGACCCAAAGCCCGAAAGGATCACTTCTGCCCCTTCGGCATGCATCGCCCGGGCAATCGCCAGGCCAATGCCAGAGGTGGAACCCGTAACCAGCGCGCGCTTGCCCTTTAGAAACATGCTCGACTCCAAATGCCTGTTGAAGGACAGTTCATTGCGGACAGGGCGCGCGCCTGTCCAGTGGCAACACGCCGCTGATAAGCGGTCTAAGCCGCCGAGTGACCGATCAAGAAGTAGCTTTCCCGGGTAGCAGGCCTGCGCTAGCTCATGGCCATGCGCCTGACCGATTGCCACAACATCGCCGATTTTCGCGAACTTGCCCGCCGCCGCCTGCCCTGGCCCGTGTTCGATTACATCGATGGCGCCGCCGATGACGAGGTGACCAAGGCTCGCAACACCAGCGCCTTTGACCAGGTCGACCTGGTGCCGGATGTTCTGGCCGGGGTGGCAGAGATCGACACGTCGATCACGCTGATGGGCCGCAAGAGCGCCCTGCCTTTGATGCTCTCCCCCACCGCGCTGCAACGCGTGTTCCATTGGCAGGGCGAACGCGCCGTCGCCCGAGCGGCGGAAAAGTTCGGGCTGTGGTTCGGCATTTCCAGCCTGGCGACCGTCAGCATCGAGGAAACCGCCGCGCTGACCCAAGGGCCCAAGTTGTTCCAGCTCTACGTCCACAAGGACAAGGGGCTCAACCGTTCAATGATCGAGCGCTGCCAGGCGGCCAGGTTCGATTGCATCGCCCTGACCGTCGACACGATCGTTTCCGGCAAGCGGGAACGCTGCGCCCGCTCCGGCTTCACCTCGCCGCCGAAATTCACGGCCCGCAACCTGCTCGGCTATGCCATGAAGCCGCGTTGGGGGCTGGACTATCTGCTGCGCGAAAAGTTCAGCCTGCCCAATCTCGATACCCACGTAAACGAAGGCACCGGCGAAGCTGTCTCGATCGCCGGATACTTCAACACCATGCTGGACCAGTCGATGGACTGGAACACCGCCGCCGATATCCGCGCGCAGTGGGGCGGCACATTCTGCCTGAAGGGCGTGATGAGCGCCGCCGATGCCCGCCGCGCGGTGGAGATTGGCGCCGATGCGATCATGATCTCCAACCATGGCGGCCGCCAGCTTGATGGCAGCCGCGCACCGTTCGACCAGTTGCGCGAAATCGTCGACGCCGTGGGCGGAGAAATCGAAATCATTTGCGACGGCGGCGTGCGGCGCGGCTCCCACGTGCTGAAGAGCCTCTGCGCCGGGGCGACTGCGGCCTCCGGCGGACGGCTTTACCTCTATGCCCTCGCCGCTGCCGGCCAGGAAGGCGTCGAGCGGGCGATCATGCTGCTCAAGGATGAGATCGAGCGCGGCATGAAGTTGATGGGCGTCACCAGCGTGGAGCAGCTGACGCCCGATCGCCTCCGCTGGCGTTGATCTCAGCCCTGCTTGGACAGCCGTTCGATTTCAGCGTCGAGCTGCTTCAGGATATCGTCGCGGATCGCGGGCGATAGACCGGGATCCTTGCTGATCCGTTCGCGCGCGGCCTTCAGGCCTTCGCCCGCCTTGGCCCCACCGGTGCCAGACTGAGCAAGGCAGAAACGCATCACGGCTTTGCGCTTGGTGCCATAGGCATCCGTTGCCTCGGATTCGAAGTTCGCAGTCTTCGCGCCCTCGGTGCAGGTGACCCGGCTCTCGGCATGGTCCGCATGGCTCCAAGCCATTGCCTCTGGCGCACCTTCGCCCTGGATCCGCTTTACGATCACCCGGCGCTCGCCCTTGCCGGATGCAGCCGATTCCGTCGGTGCATCGGGCATGGCAGCCAGCGCCTTGGCGACCTTTTCGTCAATTTCCGCGTCGGTCACTGCCTTGTTGGTCTTGATGACAATCGTCTTGCCATCCTTTTCGATCACGCGGGTTTTCAGGGCAGTCTCGTCACCTTTCGCCGCGCCATCTTTTTCGATGATGAGGATCCGGTGTTCACGATGAACCTGTGGGGCGGTCGGCGCAGCAGGCGCAGCCGCGGCTGCGGGTTCCTGAACAGCAGCAGAGCCTGCCGATGCTGCCAGCGAGAGGGCAAGCGCAAAACCGGGGAACAATGCACGCGCTGGAAACCGGCGCGCGGGGATAGATTTGGTCATTATCAGGCTCCTCAATCAGCAACTGACGATGGCTGGGCCAACAGCGGACTACAGGTCGAAACGATCATCAAACTTCTGGCATACTAGGACGAAATTAACTCGACCTCCTTGCCCTTCGCTTAGATTTCCAACCTATTGGCGGAGACCGGAAGGTTAGCCTTGGTCTTGGCCGGCGGCAACCAGTTGGATCATTCAACTACGTTCGGGGGCGAGCGGTGAACGCGTATTCGGCGGACTTTGTAAACAATCTGGAAGCCTTATCGGAATCGCTGTGGGACATTTTGGCCAAGCTGGATGCCGAAGACCGCCAGGATGCGGGAGTGTCTGATCTCAGCCCAACGCTGCGCAATCGCATGGCAAGCCCTGGCCTGGCCATCAGCAAGTCAGCAGGCCGGCCTCCGCTGCCAGATCCGCGGCTGGTGCGGCGGATTATCCGGCAACGCCGCCTGCGTTCGCGCTATTTTCCCGGAGATCTGTTTGCCGACCCGGCCTGGGACATGCTGCTGGACCTGACGGCCGCAGCGGCGGAGCACTCCAGAATTTCCGTAACCTCGCTGTGCCTGGCTTCGGGCGTTCCGCCCACCACGGCACTGCGCTGGATCACGCAGATGGAAGAGGCCGGTCTGGTCAACCGCGAGGGTGACAGTACCGACCGCCGCCGCGCCTTTATCGTGCTGAGCGACAAGACGATCGCCAGCATCGCGCGCTACTTCGAGGCCATCGGACCTGGGCGAATTCACCCGGTCTGATGGCCTCAATCCGGCTTAGTACACCCGCTTCTTCGGCTTGATGTACTCAACGTCGTCGGTCAGCGTGTATTCGTGGACCGGGCGGTAGTCGATCTTGACCGCTCCGCCCTTGCCGCCCCAGCCTTCGAACCAGGCTGCGGTGTGCTTCATCCACTTCTTGTCGTCACGCTCGGGGAAGTCCTCGTGCGCATGGGCGCCGCGGCTTTCCTTGCGGTTGTGCGCGCTGTGCAGGGTAACGGCAGCCTGGCTGATCAGGTTGTCGAGCTCAAGCGTTTCAACCAGGTCCGAGTTCCAGATCAACGAGCGATCGTGGACCTTGATATCCTGCATCCGCGCATAGGTCTTGGCCAGCTTTTCCTTGCCTTCGGCCATCAGCTCGTCGTTGCGGAACACGGCTGCATGGGTCGACATGGTCCGCTGCATTTCGGTGCGGATTTCCGCAGTCGGCGAGCCGCCATTGGCGTGGCGGAAGTGATCAAGCCGCGACAGGGCCAGGTCGGCGCTGTCCTTGGGCAGTTCGGCATGGGCCGTGCCCGGCTTGATGTTTTCCTTAAGGTAGTGGCCGGTTGCACGGCCAAACACCACCAGGTCGATCAGCGAGTTCGAGCCCAGGCGGTTCGCGCCGTGGACTGAAACGCAGGCCGCTTCACCCACCGCGAACAGGCCCTGTACCGGGGTTTCCGGATTGCCATCGGGGCCGATGGTCATCACCCGGCCGTGATAGTCACAGGGGATGCCGCCCATGTTATAGTGCACGGTCGGAACCACCGGCAGCGGCTGGCGGGTCAGGTCGACACCGGCAAAGATCTTGCCGCTTTCGGTGATGCCCGGCAGGCGTTCGGCCAGCACCTTGGGATCGATGTGATCGAGGTGCAGGTAGATGTGATCCTTGTTCGGGCCGACACCGCGGCCTTCGCGGATTTCAAGCGCCATTGAGCGCGAGACCACGTCACGCGATGCCAGATCCTTCGCCGACGGGGCATAACGCTCCATGAAGCGTTCGCCTTCGGAGTTGGTCAGGTAACCACCCTCACCGCGTGCGCCTTCGGTGATCAGCACGCCCGCGCCATAGATGCCGGTCGGGTGGAACTGCACGAATTCCATATCCTGCAGCGGCAGGCCGGCGCGCAGGACCATGCCGCCACCGTCACCGGTGCAGGTATGGGCCGATGTGGCCGTGTAATAGCTGCGACCATAGCCGCCGGTCGCCAGAACCACGGCCTTCGAACGGAACCGGTGGATCGAGCCATCATCCATGCACAGCGCGATCACGCCGCGGCATTCACCGTTCTCCATGATCAGGTCGATCGCGAAGTATTCGATGAAGAAGTCCGAATTGTACTTCAGGCTCTGCTGATAGAGCGCGTGCAGCATGGCGTGGCCGGTGCGGTCAGCCGCGGCGCAGGTGCGCTGCACCGGCGGGCCTTCGCCCATGTTCTGCATGTGGCCGCCGAACGGGCGCTGATAGATCGTGCCGTCGGGGTTGCGGCTGAAGGGCACGCCGGCGTGTTCCAGCTCGTAAACGGCCTGCGGCGCTTCGCGGACCATGTATTCGATCGCGTCCTGGTCACCCAGCCAGTCCGATCCCTTGACGGTATCGTACATGTGCCACGTCCAGTGGTCGGGCGTGTTGTTGCACAGCGATGCGGCAATCCCGCCCTGCGCGGCCACGGTGTGGCTGCGGGTCGGGAAGACCTTGGTGATGCAGGCAGTGCGCAGGCCGGCTTCGGCGCTGCCCATCGTGGCGCGCAGGCCCGAACCGCCCGCGCCGACGACCACCGTGTCATAGGTGTGGTCGATGATCTTATAAGCGGCGGTCATGCAGCAGCTCCCAGAGCGATACGGACAATCGCGAAGACGCCAAAGGCGCCCCCGGCGAAGGCAACAAGGTTAAGCAGGGTCAGGCAGGCGTACTTGTTGGCGTGTTCGTGGACATAGTCCTCGATCAGTTCCTGCAAGCCCATCTGCGAATGCCACATGCTGGAGATCACCAGCAGGACCAGGCCGGTGGCGCTCAGCGGCTGCGCGGCCCAGGCCTTGACCGTCTTGAAGGTCAGATCCGGCAGGCCAATCAGCGCGAAGACCAGCCAGAAGCCCAGCACCAGCAGGGCGATCGAGGTGAGGCGCATGGCCAGCCAGTGCTTGGTGCCCGAATGCGATGAACCCAGTGCGCGAACGCGGCCGATATTGGTTCCGTTACCCATCAGAGCGTTCCTTTCAGCGCAGCAGCACGTAGGCCCAGGTGGCAGCGGTCAGCGCCAGGGCGATCAGCGGGGTCAGGACCGACCACAACGCGTTGCTCTTAAGCTCAAATCCGGCGCCGATATCCAGCACCAGGTGCCGGATGCCCGAGGCGGTGTGGTTGAAGAAGGCCCAGGTGAGGCCGATCAGCACGATCTGACCGTACCATTCGCCCATGTGATGGGTGAAGGTAAGATAGCTGGCATCGCCGCCGGCCAGGGCCCCAAGCCACCACAGCAGCACGGCCATGCCAACGATGGAAAGACCATCGCCGGAAATGCGGTGCAGGATCGAGACCAGCATCGCCGGCCCCCACTTCCAGATCTGCAGGTGCGGCGAAATCGGACGGTTGCTGGCTCCGGCCATGCGTGCGTTCCCCTATCTTCTTCTGCGGCGGCACGTGCCACCTTCGCGCCACCCCCTTAATCAAAACGCGAAACCGTGCAAGCGGTGGCTTGGCGCACATGCACCAAAGTCCTAGAGCATGCCCTATGACCCAGCTTACTGCTCTTGTTACCGGTTCCTCGCGCGGGATCGGCGCCGCCATCAAGTCCGCCCTCATGGCGCGCGGCATCAATGTGATCGGCCATGCCAGCAAGGCCCACGATGCCGACACGATCGGCGCCGATTTGGCAGACCCGACCGCCGCCGCGAAAATCTGGGAATCCGCGCTGGAACGCAGCGGCGGGCGGATTGACATTCTGGTCAACAACGCTGGGCTGTTTCAGGCCAACCCACTGGGCCTGTCGGACATCGAATGGCTCGATAACTGGGAAGACACCCTGCGGATCAACCTGACCGCCGCAGCTGAACTGTCGCGCTTTGCTGTGCGCCACTGGCTGGATGGCGGGCGCCAGGGCCGGATCGTCCACATCGCCAGCCGCGCGGCCTACCGCGGTGATTCGCCTGATCACTGGCACTATGCCGCAGCCAAGGCCGGTATGATTGGGCTGCACAAGACGATTGCCCGTCATTACCCGGCCAAGGGCATCATGAGCTATGCGATCTGCCCGGGCTTTACCGACACCGCGATGGCCGATGATTACCTTGCCAGCCGCGGCGGTCCGGGCCTGCTGGCCGATATCCCGTTGGGTCGGGTCGCCCAGCCGGAAGAGATTGCCACCATGGCCGTGTTCTGCGCGCTGGATGCCCCCGAAAGCATGACCGGTGCCGTGCTCGACGCCAATGGAGCCAGCTTTGTCCGCTAAGCAGCTAATCGCCGCGTTCATGGCCCTTGCCGTGGCGGCACCAGCATCGTCGCAAATGTCCATTCCGCGCCCGCAGGCTGAGCGCGACATGGCCAGTGCCTGCGCTGGACGCGATGGCTGGGGCGATCCGGCTCCGCCGGCCCATATCTTCGGCAATACCTGGTATGTCGGCACCTGCGGCATCACCACGCTGCTGGTGCAGACGCCGGACGGGCTGGTGCTGCTGGATGGTGGCATCCCGCAGGCGGCCAGCCTGGTGCTCGACAATGTCCGCAAGCTCGGCTTTCCGGTCAAGGCGATCCGCTGGATCCTGGTCAGCCACGAACACTTCGATCATGCGGGCGCCGTGGCCGATCTTCAGCGCCTGACCGGCGCCAAGGTCATTGCTGGGCCGAACCAGGCCGCCATGCTGCGCAGCGGCAAGCCCCATCCGGCCGATCCACAGGCCCCCCTGCTGCTCAAGGAACCGATGAAGCCGATCAAGGTCGCGAAAACCCAGGCTCACGGAACCGCGCTTGTCGCCGGCGGGGTTTCCTTCACGGCCTGGGCCAACCCTGCCCATGCACCGGGATCGACCAGCTGGACCTGGCGGCAATGCCAGGGCACCGAATGCCGGACAATTGCCTATGCCGACAGCACATCGACCATTTCGGCAGACGGATACCGCTTCGTGAACAATCCCGAGCGCAGCAGCGCAGTGCGCAAGGGTTTGGCGATCATCGCCGCGCTGCCCTGCGATATCATCATCACACCGCACCCCTCCGCCAGCAACCTGTTCCCGCGCTTGTCGGGCAGTGCTCCACTGGTCAACCCGGATGCCTGTGCAACCTATGCAGCGACAGCCAGTCAGCGCTTCAGCGAACGGCTTGTCCGCGAAACGGACATGCCCCGATGACCAGCTGGAAGATGACCGTCTTCGCCCCGCGGGCAATGATCGAAGGGGCGCTGCTGGCGCACGAGGATGCCTGGGACTGGGATCCGGATATCGTCATTTCCGGCAGCGAGATTGCCGAGGACAAGCCCGATGACTGGCAGCTTGAGGCCTGGCTCCCGCGCAAACCAACCAAGGCCGACAAGGCTGCGGTCCTTGCCCTGTTTGCCGGTGCCGCGCCGGACCTGACGATCGAACAATTGCCCGAAGTCGATTGGCTGACCGCCAGCCAGAGCGGGCTGGAGCCGATCCGGGCCGGGCGGTTTCATGTCCACACGCCAGAGCATCCGCCACTGAACCAGCCGGGTGTGCGCGATTTCTGCATTCCCGCCAGCCAGGCCTTCGGCACGGGGCAACACGCCACCACTGCCGGCTGCCTGACCATGCTGACCCATATGAAGCGGCAGGGCGTGGTGGTGCGCAATCTGGCCGATATCGGTACCGGCACGGGCCTGCTGGCTTTTGCCGCGCTGAACCTGTGGCCGCGCGCGCTGGCAACCGCCAGCGATATCGATGCGGTCTGTATCGGCGTGGTGGAAGATAACGCCGCCGGCAACGCCGTGCCAATGGGGGCGGGTCACGGCGCGTTGACCATGCTGGTCGCCGATGGGATGGATCACCCGTTGCTCAACGCGCGCGGCCCCTATGACCTGATCATTGCCAATATCCTTGCCGGGCCATTGATCGGGCTGGCGCCGGATTTTGCCCGGCATCTGGTGCCGGGCGGCCACCTGGTGCTCGCCGGACTGCTCGAAACGCAAGAAGCGGCAGTGCGCCGCGCAGCACGCCGTGCCGGAATGCGCCTGGCAGCCCGGCTTGTGCAGGGAGACTGGTCGATTCTCTGGCTGCGCAAACGCAATGGGGCCGCAACACGGACCTCGCGCCCCGGCCAGTTGGACGACTGGTCGATGCGCTGGTGAGGGCATGAACCTTCGCGATTTCCTTCTGCTGATCGGCATCTGCCTGATTTGGGCCGCCAACAATGTCATCAGCAAGATTGTGGTGAGCGATTGGGGCGTGCCGCCCGTGCTCTACGCGGCCATTCGCTTTGCTATCGTCGCCGCGGTAACATTGCCGTGGCTGCGGCCCATACCGCAGCCGACTTGGCGCATTGTCGCCATTGGTCTGCTGATGGGTGGCGGCAGCTTCGCGCTGCTGTTCATGGCGCTACAATCCGTCTCTCCCTCTGCCGCGGCCGTGGTTAGCCAAGCGGGTGTCCCGATTACCACCCTGCTTTCCATTCTGATCCTGGGCGAACGGATCCACTGGCGGCGGGCGTTAGGGATCGCCTTAACGCTGATCGGGGTGCTGGTAGTGGTCTGGAAACCAGGGCTGACGATCTCGGCCGGTCTGCTGCTGGTCTTGGCTTCGGCCACCTGTGCCTCGCTTGGTGCAGTGCTGATGAAGCAGATGGGGGATATTGCACCGCTTCGCTTCCAGGCTTGGGTCGGAATGACCAGCGCCTTGCTGCTGGCTCCGCTTTCACTGCTGATGGAATCGCCTGACTGGGGCCAGGTGCTAGCGGCCGGCTGGCCCTTCCTTGGTGCGCTGGTGTTCTCGGCGCTTGTCGTTTCGGTGGGCGCGCACACGCTCTATTACACGCTGATCGCGCGTTATGAGGCCAACCTGATTGCCCCGCTGACCCTGATCACCCCGCTGGCGACGATCGGTCTGGGAGTAGCGATCACCAATGATCGGCTGGATTTCCAGATGATCGCCGGATCTGTCACCGCGCTGACCGGTGTCCTGATTGTTGCCTTGCGGCGGACCCGCGCACCGATTGCCGAAGCGCAGGAACACTCCTGACCAGCCAGCCGAATGGCTTACTTGGTGGCTTCGAAGACTTTGCGTGCCGTCGAGTTGAAGGAATTGGTCGTCTCGTTCCCAAGACTGTTCACTGCAGCAAAAATGCCAATCACGATCAGCCCCAGGATCAGGCCGAGCTCCACCGCAGCCGTGCCCTGCCGATCGCGCAGCAGCTTCTTCAAGAAAGACATTTGCCACCCTCCCTTTGCAGCCTTGGCTGACAAGCTTCGGGATTGATTACCTTTCTCACCTTAACATCAGGTTAGGCCAGATCAGGATTTCTACCCGGCCGAACGGACGATTTCAGCCCAGCCAGCTTCGTCGATCACTGGAATGCCAAGCTCGGCAGCCTTCTTGAGCTTGGAGCCGGCACCCGGTCCGGCCACCACCAGGTCCGTCTTGGCCGAGACGGATCCGGCCGCCTTGGCCCCCAGCCGTTCAGCCTGGGCCTTGGCCTCGTCGCGGCTCATCGTTTCCAGACTACCGGTGAAGACCACGGTCTTGCCGGCCACTTCGCTGTCCTTCGTTTCCACCACGTAGGGCGGCGGCGAGACTTCGCCCAGCAGGTCTTCCCAGACCGCGACATTATGCGCCTCGTGGAAGAAATCGCCCAGCGCTTCGGCCACGGCCGGGCCAATCCCGTCAATCCCGGTCAGTTCTGCCAGGGCCTCGGCATCACCGCCATGTGCGGCCTCCGCGATCTGGCGCAGCGCCCCAAGCGTCGTGAATCGCTTCAGCAGATCGCGCGCGGTTACGGCGCCAACGTGGCGGATCCCCAGCCCGAACAGCAGCCGCGCCGCATCGGGCGCGCGCTTGGCCTCGATCGCTGCCAACAGGTTGTCCACAGACTTGTCCTGCCAGCCCTCGCGCCCGACAATCTCACCGCGACGCTGGCGCAGACGGAAGATGTCGGCCGGGCTTTCCAGCCAGCCGAGCCCGAAGAATTCGATGATCGTCTTTTCGCCGAGCCCCTCGATATCAAGCGCCCCCCGGCTGACGAAGTGCTTCAACCGCTCGACCCGCTGGGCCGGGCAGATCAGCCCGCCGGTGCAGCGCACGTCAACCTCGCCCTCCTCGGCCACCGCCTCGCTGTGGCATTCGGGGCAATGGTCGGGGAAAGGATAGGCTTCGCGGGCCACGTCGCGGGTCAGGTTTTCGACCACCTGCGGGATCACGTCCCCGGCGCGTTGCAGGACCACGCGGTCCCCAACCCGCAGCCCCAGCCGGGCTATCTCGTCGCGGTTGTGGAGGGTCACATTGGCGACCACCACCCCGCCGACCGTCACCGGGGTCAGCCGACCGACCGGGGTCAACTTACCGGTCCGGCCAACCTGGATGTCGATCGCTTCCAGCGTGGTCTCGGCGCGTTCGGCCGGGAACTTGTGCGCAATCCCCCAGCGCGGCGCCTTGGCGACAAAGCCCAGCCGCTCCTGCCAATCGAGCCGGTCCACCTTGTAGACCACGCCATCAATATCGTAAGGTAAGTCAGCGCGTTGATGCTCAATGCTGCGATAGTGGTTCAGCATCTGCTCAACGCTTTCGCACCGTACCAGCAAGGGTGAAACCGGCACCCCCCAGCCCGCGATCGCGGCCATCACCGCGCTCTGGGTCTCCCCCGGCACGGCCGAAGCCGCACCCCAGCCGTGCGCCAGGAACCGCAGCGGGCGCGCCGCCGTGACTGCGGCATCCTTTTGCCGCAGTGATCCCGCCGCGGCATTGCGCGGATTGGCAAAGACCTTGTCCCCGCGCGCTTCCTGCGCAGCGTTGAGCGCAGCGAAATCCGCCTTGGCCATATAGACCTCACCCCGGATCTCGAAGACCTCGGGCACGTCGCCGGCAAGCTGCTGCGGAATGTCGGCAATGGTCGCCACGTTGGGCGTCACGTCTTCACCCACCTGCCCATCGCCGCGGGTCGCGGCCTGGACCAGCCTCCCCTGCTCGTACCGCAGCGAGCACGACAGGCCGTCAATCTTGTCCTCGGCGGTCATCGCCACCGGAGTATCGTCAGGCAAGGCCAGGAAGCGCCGCACCCGCGCGACGAAATCGGCCACGTCCTCGTCCGCGAAGGCGTTGTCGAGGCTCATCATCCGCACTTCGTGGGTGACCTTGGCCAGCGGCGAAGCGGCCACCTCGTGCCCCACCTGCCGCGATGGCGAATCCGGGCGGATCAGGTGCGGATAGCGGGCCTCCAGCTCGGCATTGCGGCGCACCAGCGCATCATAGTCCGCGTCCGAAATCTCGGGCGCGTCCTCGGCGTGATAGCGCTTGTTGTGATAGGCGATCTGCTTGGCCAGCCGCATCAGCTCATTGGCGGCGTCCGCTTCGGAAAGATCAAAAAAGCTGCTCACCGCTTACACCCCTTCGAGCAGCCTGTCCGCCTGGGCTCGCGCTTCGGCGGTGACCTCTGCGCCCGACAGCATCCGCGCGATCTCTTCCTGCCGCCCGCCGCTATCCAGCAGCACGACCGAGGTGCGCGTAACCGTGCCCTCACTCGACTTGGCGATCATGTAATGCTGGCTGCCCCGCGCGGCGACCTGCGGGCTGTGGGTGACGGCCAGCAATTGCCCGCCACAGGCCAGCCGCGCCAGCCGTTCGCCGATTGCGCTTGCCACAGCGCCGCCCACGCCGCGGTCAATCTCGTCGAAGATCACCGTCGCCGCGCCGCCCTGCTCGGCCAAAGCAACCTTGAGCGCGAGGATGAAGCGCGACAGTTCACCGCCAGAGGCGATCTTGTTCAGCGGGGCGAAGTCCGCACCCGGGTTGGTTGAAATCAGGAACTCCACCGCGTCGATCCCCGCCGCGCCCCAGCGATCCTCGGGCAACGGGGTAACGCTGGTGCGGAACTTCGCGGCATCAAGCTTGAGCGGAGCCAGCTCTGCCGCAACTGCCGCATCAAGCTTGCCCGCGGCGGCTTGTCGCGCCGCGGAAAGGGCTTCGGCCCGCGCCCGGTATTCGACCGCCGCCGCCGTGGCCGCTGCTTCCAGTGCCGCCATATCCGCCTCGCCGCCCTCAATCGCATCGAGCGCGGCGCGCAGCCCGCGCATCTTCGCCGGCAGTTCATCAACCGTGCACTGGTGCTTGCGCGCGGCGGCGCGCAGATCGAACAGGCGGGTCTCGATCCGGTCAAGCATGGCCGGATCGTGGTTCAGCGCCTCGGCCGCGCGGGCTAGCCGGTCTTCGGCCTCGCTCGCTTCGATCACCGCACGGTCAAGCGCAGCCAGCGCCTCGCCCAGCAGGGGATGCTCGCCCGCGATCCGGTCCAGCCGCCGCGCCGCGCCGCGCAGGGCGGCCAAGGCCGAATCCGATCCGGCCCAGAGGTGCTGCAGTTCAGCCAGATCGCCGGAAAGCCGCTCGCCCTTCTGCATATCGGCCCGGGCACCGGCCAGTTCCTCTTCCTCGCCTTCGACCGGTTCAAGCGCAGCAAGTTCGGCCAGGTGGGCAACGATCAGGTCCCGGTCCGCCGCCGCCTGATCCAGCGCCGATCGCGCCGCATCCAGGGCGTCGACGCGCATGCGCCATTCGCGCCAGGCCCCTTCAACCGCCCCAGCATCACCGCCGCAATAGCGATCCAACAAGGCGCGGTGGCCGCGCGGATTGACCAGCCCGCGATCGTCATGCTGCCCATGCAGCTCAACCAGCGCTGGCGCCAGTTCGCGCAGCAGGGCCACGCCCACCGGCTGGTCATTGATGAAGGCCTTGGAACCACCGTCGGCCTTGACCCGGCGCTTGAGGATCAGCGGCTCGCCCGGTTCAACGTCAACTTCCGCCTCGGCCAGCGCCGCCCGCACGAGATCGGGCAGGCGGGTAAATTCAAAGCTGGCAGTGACGCTGGCCTGATCCTCGCCGGCGCGAACCAGCCCGGAATCGGCCCGGTCCCCCAGCACCAGGCCCAGGGCATCGAGCAGGATCGATTTGCCCGCCCCGGTCTCACCAGTCAGCACGCCCAGCCCGCCCGCGAAATCCAGGTCGAGCGCCTCGATCAAGACAACATTGCGGATGGAAAGACGGGTCAGCATGTTCGCGGACTGTTCTAGCGGCTGATCGCGCGCAGGGCAAACCCCGCCTCAACTCTCTGCGAAGGGCGGCTCCAGCGTGATCGGATCGGCCAGGCTCATCCGGTCAAGCATCGTCGCCATCTCGTCGCGCAGGGTCAGCATCAGCCCGCGCAGGCGGCATTCGGCTTCGGGCAGGCAGTTCTGGCAATGCTCGTGCGCGTTGCGGCTGGCACAGGGGACCAGCGCCAGGCTGCCGCGGGTCAGGCGGATGATGTCGCCATAGCGGATGTCGACCGGCGGCAGCGCGAGTTCATAGCCGCCATCACGCCCGCGGGTTGAAACGACCAGCCCTTCCCGCCCCATTTCCGACAGGATCACGGTCAGGAACTTGCGCGGGATGTTTTGCGCCTCGGCGATCGCATCCAGCCGGATCGGCCCCTCGCGATAGTGATCGGCAAGGTGCTGCAATGCGCGGATGGTATAACGGGTCTTCTGCGACAGCATGGGACGCTATCTCAGCGCCCACCGCGCCCAATTGTCAACCTTTGGAGTAGAACTCTGTCCGCAGACAGGTGCGCTGGATCAGGCCGCCGGGGTATTCGGCGCGTACTTCTGCATCAGGTCAAAGGCCTTCTTGTACCACTCGCTGCCCGGGTAGTTCGAACCGAGCACCGCTGCGGCCTTCTGCGCCTCGGCCGGAACGCCAATCGCCAGGCTGCTTTCAACCATGCGATACAGCGCCTCGGGCGTGTGGCTGGTGGTCTGATAGCTGTCGATCACGTTGCGGAAGCGCAGGCTGGCTGCCAGCCAGCGGCCCGAACGCTGATAGAACCGGCCGATTTCCATTTCCTTGCCGGCCAGGTGATCGTTCACCAGGTCAATCTTCAACCGCGCATCGGCGGCATAGCGGGTGCCGGGATAGCGGCGCACCACTTCGTTCATCGAATCGAGCGCCAGGCGGGTGATCTTCTGGTCACGGCTGACATCGCTGATCTGCTCGTAATAGCTCAGCCCGATCAGGTAATAGGCATAGGGCGCATCGCGGTTGCCAGGGTGGATCGAGAGGAACCGCTGCGCCGACTGGATCGCCTTGGTGTAATCGCGCGCCACGTAATAGGAGAACGCGCTCATCAACTGGGCGCGGCGGGCCCAGGGCGAATAGGGATGCTGGCGCTCCACCTCGTCAAACAGGGCGGCGGCCAGCTTGGTGTCACCGCGATCGAGCCGATCCTTCGCCGCCATGTAGAGCGTATCGACATCGCGCGCGACGAAGGCGGTATCCTTGGCCTGATTGCCTCGCCCGGCGCACCCGGCGGTAACCAGCATGGCCACAGAGGCGGTGGCGATAAGGGCGAGCTTGATCGGCGAGCGGGCGTTCATGCGCCAGCCTATAACCGCCACGCACCTGAACGCCAAGTGAAGTTGCCACACTTATGCCGGGTGTGATTGCGCCCGCGCCCCCCGCCTCCGCCAAAACCATTTTCCTACACCCCCGCGCTTGAGTCATGGTCGCAGGTTGCCTCCCCCCACCCGGAGAACCCCCGCCCGATGACGATCGACAAGCGCCAGCTCCCCGCCGCCCCCGGCCAGATCCCCGATTTCACCACCGTCCCGCGCGAAAAGCAGCGCCACGACGGCTGGACCGAAGACCGCCAGCGCCGCTTTATCGAGGCGCTCTCGCTCACCGGCAGCGTCAAGGCCGCCGCCCACCGCGTCAACATGACGCCAGAGGGCGCCTACCTGCTGCGCCGCCACCCCCAGGCCGCCAGTTTCCGCAAAGCCTGGGAAGCCGCCCTCGCCCTTGGCGTGCAACAGCTTGAGGACGTGGCCCTCGAACGCGCGCTCCACGGCACCGAAGTGCCGGTCTATTCCTATGGCAAGCTGGTCGGCAGCCGGATCAAGCACAATGACCGGCTGCTGATGTTCATGCTGAAAAACCGCGCCCCCACCCGCTTCAACGCCCAGGGCCAGGTCACCGCTCGCGCCAACAGCATCGGCGACCCCGGCCATGCGACAGAGCTATCCCGCCTGAAGAAGAAGTGGCGCAAGGAATGGGAAGCCGAACGGCTGGCCGAGGACCAGGCCAGCGAAGCCGACACCTTTGCCGCAATCGACGCCCTGATCGACCAGATGCGCGAACGCACCCTCGCCGCGATGAGCGCCAAGACCCGGCGGCTCTACGAGGCCTATCTGGAAGCGCAGCGAGAGGATGCGGTCGGTGGGGGTGAGTGATGGAAATCTGCCTTGGTGTGGTCTGACTTGTTCAAATCCGTAATTGACTGCCCAGTTCGACAACCCGGTTGGCTGGAAGTCGATAGTAATCCATCGCAGATTCGGAAGCCTGAAGCATCCAAGCGAATAACCTCTCCCGCCAGAGGGCCATGCCGGCAACCTCCTTGGCCGCAATCAGTTTCTCGCGTCCAAGGAAATAGCTGGTCCTCATCGGCTCGATCGCAATTCCCAGACTCGAAGCACTCGCCAGATCACGAGGGATGTCGACCTCGTCCATGAAGCCGTAATGCAGAACGATGCGATGAAAACCACAGCCTATTTCGGCATGTTCCAAACGGTCTTCTGCCCCAATTCTCGGCATTTCAGCTACCGCCACGGTCAGTAAAATGACATTCTCATGCAGAACCTGGTTATGTTTTAAATTGTGAAGCAATGCCGCAGGCACGCCATCTTTAGCCGACGATAGGAACACCGCGGTTCCTTTAACCCGATGAACCGACCGCGCGGTGGATCGCACAAAGAGAGCAAGCGGAACTGAAACCGCGTCAAGCTTACTCATGCCCAGTTGCTGCGAGCCGTCTGGGGGCCCGCGCATCAGGATCATGTCGATTATCTGCGCGTGGCGGTACGCGCCCTTCGCCAGAAACTTGAAAACGATCCCGCCAACCCTCTCTTGATCGTCAACGAACCCGGGATCGGCTACCGGCTATCATCGTAGTCCACCCCACGAAGCGCCGCAGATCAGCCAAACCACTATAGTGCCGGGGCCTATTCCTCACCCATCCTCAAGGCCGCAATGAAGGCTTCCTGCGGGATGCTCACGTTGCCGTATTCCCGCATCCGGGCTTTGCCCTTCTTCTGCTTTTCCAGCAGCTTCTTCTTGCGGGTGATATCGCCGCCATAGCATTTGGCGGTCACGTCCTTGCGCATGGCGCTGATGGTTTCGCGGGCGACGACCTTGCCCCCGATCGCCGCCTGGATCGGGATCTTGAACAGGTGGCGGGGGATCAGGTCTTTCAGGCGTTCGCACATGTGGCGGCCGCGGGTTTCGGCGACCGAGCGGTGGACGATCATGCTGAGCGCGTCGACGGGCTCGTTGTTGACCAGGATGCCCATCTTGACCAGGTCGCCCTCGCGCAGGCCGATCTGTTCATAGTCAAAGCTGGCATAGCCGCGGCTGATCGATTTCAGGCGGTCATAGAAATCGAACACCACTTCGTTGAGCGGCAGCTCGTAAGACACCTGGGCGCGGCCGCCCACGTAAGTCAGCCCGGTCTGGATGCCGCGGCGATCCTGGCAGAGCTTGAGGATGCTGCCGAGGTATTCGTCGGGCGTATAGATCGTCGCCTTGATCCACGGTTCGTCGATCTGCTCGATCCGGCTGGGATCGGGGTAGTCGGCCGGGTTGTGGAGATAGATCTCGCGCGCATCGTCGGTCCGGCTGGCGCGCAGCTGGATGCGGTAGACCACGCTGGGGGCGGTGGTGATCAGGTCCAGGTCATATTCGCGGGTCAGGCGTTCCTGGATGATTTCCAGGTGGAGCAGGCCCAGGAAGCCGCAGCGGAAGCCAAAGCCCAGGGCCGCGCTGCTTTCCATTTCAAAGCTGAAGCTGGCGTCATTGAGGCGCAGCTTGCCGATGGACTCGCGCAGCTTTTCAAAGTCCGCCGCGTCAACCGGGAACAGGCCGCAGAACACCACCGGCTGGACTTCCTTGAAGCCCGGCAGAGGATCGCTCGCCCCGCCCTTGGTGGAGGTGATCGTGTCACCCACGCGGGCCTGGGCCACTTCCTTGATCTGTGCGGTGATAAAGCCGATTTCGCCGGGGCCCAGCTCGCTCAGCTGCTCGATCTTGGGGGTGAAGCAGCCGACCCGGTCAATCAGGTGTTCGGTGCCGCCGGCCATGAACTTGACCTGCTGGCCCTTGCGGATCGTGCCATCGACCACGCGGACGAGGATCACCACGCCAAGGTAGGGATCGTACCAGCTGTCAACCAGCATGGCCTTGAGCGGGGCATTGGCATCGCCCTTGGGCGGGGGGATGCGCTTGACCACGGCTTCGAGCACGTCCTCGATCCCGATGCCGGACTTGGCGCTGGTGAGGACGGCTTCGGAGGCGTCGAGGCCGATCACTTCCTCGATCTCGGCCTTGACCTTTTCCGGCTCGGCGGCGGGCAGGTCGATCTTGTTGATGACGGGGACGATCTCGTGATCATGCTCGATCGACTGGTAGACGTTGGCCAGGGTCTGCGCCTCAACCCCCTGCGCGGCGTCGACGACCAGCAGCGCGCCCTCGCAGGCGGCCAGGCTGCGCGACACTTCATAGGCAAAGTCAACGTGGCCGGGCGTGTCCATGAGGTTCAGCTCATAGTCCTTGCCGTCCTTGGCCTTGTACTTCAGGCGGACCGTCTGCGCCTTGATCGTGATCCCGCGCTCACGCTCAATATCCATGTTATCCAGCACCTGCGCCGACATCTCACGCTCGGTCAGCCCGCCGGTGAACTGGAT
The DNA here is from genome assembly GCF_032337075.1 of Novosphingobium sp. APW14. Classification (NCBI taxonomy): domain Bacteria; kingdom Pseudomonadati; phylum Pseudomonadota; class Alphaproteobacteria; order Sphingomonadales; family Sphingomonadaceae; genus Novosphingobium; species Novosphingobium sp. APW14. The sequence continues at coordinate 64,132 of NZ_JAVYAB010000003.1, read as the reverse complement.
CAACCGGTCCGCCAGGGTGCTCTTACCATGGTCAATATGGGCAATAATGCTGAAATTACGGATACTTGATAGATCAGTCATAAAACTTCCGGAACCTTTCCCCCGCCGTTAGCAGCTAGTCGGAGCACTGTCACCGCCTCGAAAAGCCGTGCGGGTACATTTGCCTCGCGCTTGCGCGGCTCCAGAACCGGCAACAATCTGAAAAGCGATAAGCCAAAGCTGCCCAAGGGCATCGATCGCCAACTCGGGCGATCTTGAACGCCCAATCTAAGAGGTTCTCTGGTCCAATGTACGCTCTTGCAGTTGCGCGACCTGCTTGAACAATTCGTCCCCAGCACTTAGCCCAGCGCGTATCGCTGACCTGTTTGAAGCGATCTAGATCGACCAGGAACATCCCACAGGATCGGTTCGCCGGGCCAGATAGGGAGCCATAATGCACGATCCGCAGCCCATCTTTGTGAGACTATCGCGCTACTGTAATATCCGAGGCATCGCCAAATAGCCCTTGAAATTAGCTGTGCTGGCAAACTGCGCCCGGCCCGCGATTGACGACCATAGCCCTTCATCTCTGCCGGCGGCTTTGAAAGGCAAATCAGCAAAGGTCCCAGGTGCACTAAGGATATGAGGGAGTGCGCGCTCAACCCCCATCATTTTCGCCGTGCTAAAGGATGATCGGCAACTGGAATGGCTGTTTATCCAGCAGGTCGCGTATCATGCGAAGAGGAAAGACGATTCCTCCGGTCATTTTTCTCGCTCACTTTTGCAGCTTGGCTACCGAACTCGTCGTGCAGCGGACGGCCACTGATCGACCACCACCTCTCCTCGCCCGGAAAGTTTGCACGCAGCGCCAACTCGTTGAAAGCAGACCTGGCGGTTAGGTGAAAGGTCAGGGTCCGTTCGCCCTCCTCTGCGTCAGGCTGGAACAACTCGCTGAACGGCTGGCCGATCAGATGCTGCGGGCCCCGCCCCAGAACCTTGCTAACAATCGGCGAGATATAGAGTAGTGCGCCGCGCCGGTCTGTCTCAAAAAACCAACCTTGCCCGCTCTCCTCAAACTCATTGAGCAACTGCTCTGCCCGCAGTTGATTGTGCCGTCGCTGCCGCTCTATTTCGGCCGCGACGCGATCGCTGCGAACTTGCCTGATGGCGGCATGGATCCCAATTGTGGCGCCTCCAGCCAGGATCAAAACCATCTTCAAGTTGCCTGCAACCAGCGCAACGCCAAGCCAGATTGACACTGTCGCCGCCAATATGCTGGCGCTCCGACGGTTTAAGATTACCGCCGCCAACGCTGAGACAATTATTGGCGCGCTGATGGTATCACGCCAGTTGATCATGGGGACCTTTTCAGTCCACCAACCGATCGCCATGCCAAACAGAAGCATCGGCATGCTGATGTGGAGACCGTGAAGGATCTGGCGGCGCAGCTCATCATGGCTGCGCAGCTGTTCACGTGCGTTGACGCGCCGTATAGTCCAAACCAGCCAGATCGCTACCGCAAGCAGAGCGATACTTGTCAGGCTCAGGACAATGCCGTTCGAAGCTGCAGTGACCAGGCCAACAGCAGCCATGACTGGCGCCATCAACCGCCAATTGTCATCGACTAAAGACCGGTCGTGAACAGCATTGCGCTGCCGCGCTCCGCCCTGCGCAGAAAGGGCTGGCCTTGGTTCCTTATTGGTGTGCTTTGCGACCATTTCCTGCGGCAAATGCCAGAATGGCTTTGCAAAAGCGTTAAGCTCATGAAAGGCTATGGCATTACCAAAAGGGCACAGCCGTGATGACTAATCCTCAGGCGCGGGTTGCAATGGGCCGATAGGCGAGGCATCCTGTTCGCTGAAACAAGGACGGAGAGGCTGGTATCGGGTTAGGCAGGTGAGCCCGGCAGCGCTGACGCGCTTTCGATCTTGCGGATGTCTGGCCAGGATCGGCCCCGTACCAGCGGGAGGCAGACCGGTTCATGCGCCACATCGCGATTATCGGCTCGGGTCCTGCCGGATACTATACCGCCGAAGCAGCGCAGAAGCAGTGGGGGGATGATGTCCGGGTGGATATCTTTGATATGCTGCCGGTCCCCTATGGCCTGATCCGCACCGGCGTTGCACCGGATCACCAATCCATCAAAGGCGTGTCCCGGCGCTATGAAGGCACGGCACTGTCCGATAATGTCAGGTTTGTCGGCAATGTTACGATCGGTGAAGACCTAACGATTGCTGAGCTACAGGGTCTCTATGACGCAGTGGTCCTGGCCACGGGCGCGCCGAATGACAAGCCGGCAGGCATCCCTGGCGAAGGCCTCAACAATGTATTTGGTAGCGCCGCTTTTGTTGGCTGGTACAATGGCCACCCGCAATTCGCAAAGCTGGGCCCCGACCTGACGGGCAGCACCGCCGTGGTGATCGGCAACGGCAACGTCGCACTCGATGTCGCACGGATCTTGGCCAAGTCCGCAAGCGAGTTCACCGGCAGCGATATCGTTGCCCATGCACTCCACTCGCTGCAACGGTCGCGCATTTCCCGGATTGTTATCCTCGGACGCCGCGGACCGCATCAGATCGCAATGACGCCCAAGGAACTGGGCGAGTTGGCGCATCTGCAACGCGCCTGCCCACGGGTCGATCTCGCCGACCTGCCGGCTGACGGCGAAGACCTGTTCCTTGAACCCGGCCAACGCAAATCCGTGAGCCACCTGCGCAGCTACGCCGCGATCCCGGAGGAGTTTCGCGCTGATAAGCCGGTGGAGATCGACTTCGATTTCTTCGCCAGCCCGCACGCTATCATGGGCGATGGAAAGGTCGGCGGGATCGAAGTGGAACGCACCGTGCTTGACGCGGACGGTCGTGCGAGCGGTACGGGTGAGATCTACACGATCCCCTGCAGCCTGGTCGTCACCTGCATCGGCTATAAAAGCAGCCCGATCCCCGGCGTACCGTTTGAGGAAAGCGCCGGCCGCTTTGCCAATGACGACGGCCGCATTTTACCCGGTCTATACTGTGTCGGCTGGGCGCGACGGGGACCTTCGGGAACGATCGGCACCAACCGTCCAGATGGCTTTGCCGTGATCGAACTGATCGCTGCAGACATCGGTGACGGCGCCGACAAGGTCGGTCGGTCAGGCTTTGATGCACTGGCTGAGGCACGCGGACTTGATGTCGTCACATTCCGCGACTGGAAAAAGATCGAGGCCGCAGAAGAACAGCGCGCCCGCGATGGTGCCCCGCGTGAGAAATTCGTCGATGTGGCCGATATGATTCGGGCCTTGGGGGAATAGCACCCGTTCTCTCCTTGCCCCCATCCAGAAGCCATGTTTTAATCGCACGGTTAAAGGCGCGTACCCTGAGAGTCGCGCCCAGTGGAGAGAAGCCATGCCCAGTTACGACCTGATCATTCGCGGTGGCACGATTGTCGACGGTACCGGCGAAGCGCGCTTTACTGGCGATGTTGCAATCAAGGGCGGTCTGATCGCGGCAGTCGGCACCTTCAAAGGCGACGCCACAGATGAGATTGACGCCACCGGTAAGATCGTAACGCCGGGCTTTGTAGACGTACACACCCACTACGATGGTCAGGCAACCTGGGATCAGGAAATGGCCCCTTCATCGTGGCACGGTGTGACCACAGCGGTGATGGGCAATTGCGGTGTCGGCTTCGCACCGGCCGCGCCGGATCGCCACAACTGGCTAATCGGGCTGATGGAAGGTGTGGAAGACATTCCCGGGACGGCACTCGCAGAGGGGATGAAATGGGATTGGGAAACCTTCCCCGAGTACCTTGATGCGCTTGAACGCTTGCCGCGTTCGATCGACGTTGGCACACACGTACCGCACGGTGCAGTACGCGCCTATGTGCTGGGTGATCGTGAACAACCCGGAGCGATCCCGACAGCTGATGATATCCAGAAGATGGCTGATATCGTCGAGGACGGGGTGCGGGCCGGGGCGCTCGGCTTTTCCACCAGTCGGACGGTGCTACACCGCTCGATCGACGGCGAAGTCGTGCCCGGCACAACGGCGACCAAAGAAGAGTTGATCGAGATTGGCCGTGCAATGGGCCGCGTCGGCCACGGCGTGTTCGAGATGGCGAGTGATATGCGCCGCGAATGGGATGAGTTCGGCTGGATGGGTGCTCTCAGCCGCGAAACCGGCTTGCCTTGCACCTATGCAGCGCTGCAATCGATCGCCAAGGAAATGCCGCTTGACGAGCAGATCGCCTGCATGCGCGCCGAGAACGATAACGGTGCCAATATTGTCGCCCAGATCGCGCTGCGGGGGAACGGCATCATCATGGCGTGGCAAGGTACGGTCAACCCATTCCGCCTGCGCCCAAGCTTCCAGGCCATTTCCGAACTGCCGTGGGAGCAGCAGAAGGCCAAGCTGCTTGATCCGGCGTTCAAGGCAAAGCTGCTGTCCGAGCAGAACGACTTTTCGCAGGTCAACCAGGACATTATCGGTCTGATCATGGTGGTCTGCGGTGGCTGGACCATGCAATTCGAAATGGACCCGGACTTCAACTATGAGCCGCAGGCAGACGAAAGCATCGCCGCCCGCGCCGCCGCTGCGGGCGTTTCGGCTGATGAATATGCCTATAACCTGCTGTGCCGCGATGAAGGCAAGGGTTTCATCTACCTGCCAATCCTCAACTACGCCGATGGCAACCTCGATTTCCTTGAGGCCCTGCAGTATAGCGACGATACGGTAAACTCGCTGTCCGATGGCGGGGCACATTGCGGCACGATCTGCGATGCGGCCAGCCCCACCTTCATGCTCCAGCACTGGGTCCGTGATCGCAAGCGCGGCGGCAAGATCAGCCTTGAAAACGCAATCAAGCGTCAGTGCCGCGACACGGCTCGGCTCTATGGCCTGGACGATCGCGGGATCATTGCCCCGGGCTACCTTGCCGATCTCAATGTCATCGACCTCGACAAGGTCAAGCTGGGCAAACCCTGGCTGGCCTTTGACCTGCCCGCTGGCGGCAAGCGTCTACTGCAGAAAGCCGAAGGCTATGTTTGCACGATCAAAACTGGCGTTGTGACCTTCAAGGATGGGGCATGGACCGGTGCCACCCCAGGCGGCCTTATCCGTGGCCCCCAGCGGGCAGACCTGCTGGAAGCAGCGGAGTGAGCTTTACCCTTCAATCGCCATCCCTGCGAAAGCGGGGATGGCGATTGTAAATCAACTTCATCAGGGCCGGATCACGATCCCCACCGCCGGGTCGGCCTTGCCACCAAGCGTCGCCAGATAGGCGTCTCGCGCAGCTTGCAGGCCGTGGCGGACGTCGATTGTCAGTGCTCCACCGGCTTCGGCGATAAAGCGCAGCCAGCTCTCGCCCACAGCTTCACCAAAGGCCTTGGTACCAAGCGCCTTGATCGCTGCCACCGCATGGTCAGGAGCGAAAAACAGAACTGGCGCAGGCCCTGGCAACGGACCATTGTCCTTGCCAAACCCGGCGCCAACATGGGTTGCCCCGACGGTGCAGGAATACTTGAGGTTATCACCCAGTATGGTGTGCACGCCGTGGATCAGCGCTGCATTACCAGCAAAATCCACCAACACTGAGGTCAGCTGCGGCAGACGGGGCAGGTCGTCGTAAGCGATCACTTCATCATAGAACCCGCTGCGCTGCACGAAATCGACGTTCCCGACCGAAGTCAGGCCGATGCGTTTGATCCCCGGCGAGCGATGACGCGCGACAGAGGCAAGCCCCATTGCTGTTTTGGACGAGGCCGAAGTCATCACGACTGCCTCCGCCGCGAACCAGCGCTCACGACGCATAAAGCTCTCGATCAGAAAGCCGGTCTTGAATAGCGGTCCAAAAATCATCCGCTCTCCCTCACGCATCGGATCGTGTTCGGGATCAGCGGCAAGGCGGCTATACTGATTGTAAATTGGGCTCATTGGTTGGCGATGAGCCGCTGCATCGGTGAAGCCGCTGGCGCTCACCCCCGCAGGCAGTACATCAAGGCTGTTAGCCATCGGTAGATAACCGTAAACACGTTCATCCACCACGATGTCCGGGTGGCGGCTTTCAGTGACCACCGCATGCCCCCACATTGGCACTACGCCCCAGCCCCCCTCTCCCGGGAAGAAGTTCCAGTAACCGAAAGCATCGCCCGCGACGGCATAGGTCACATTGTTGGCGGTGACCGAGAAGCTCTCCACTTGCAACCGCACCTCGCCATCACCAAGCGGCGCATCGCCGTGCTCAGCGATGCGGGTTTCAGCGAGCGCATTGCGCTTTACCTGGACGGTCGTGGTCATGGTTCTCTCCCGGAAACGAATTGGGCGCGCCGATCGCGGCGCGCCCATTCAATCAAGCCTATGGGGCCAGGTAAAGCAGATTAGACGCGCATCGGCATCAGCACATAGAGCGCCGGGCTCTTGTCATCCTGACGGATCAGGGTCGGCGCACCAGCATCGGCCAGGTGCAGTTCAACCGTATCGCCTTCGATCTGGCCAAGGATATCCTTCAGGTAGCCGGCGTTGAAGCCGATTTCGAACCCGCTCGACTTGTAATCAGCCGGGACTTCTTCCGAAGCCGTGCCATTGTCGGGCGAGGTGACCGAAAGCGTCACGCGATCCGTATCGAGCGCCATCTTGACCGCGCGGGTCTTTTCGGTGGCAATAGTCGCAACGCGGTCCACACCTTGCCAGAAGCTTTTCGGATCAAGCCGCAGCAGCTTGTCATTCCCGGTCGGGATGACCCGGCTGTAATCGGGGAAGGTGCCGTCAATCAGCTTGCTGGTCAGAACTACACCGTTTTCGCCACCCAGGGTGAAGCGGATCTTGCTGGCCGACAGGTCAATCAGAACATTGGCATCCTGCGCTTCTTCCAGCAGCTTGCGCAGCTCGGCCACGCATTTGCGAGGTACGATCACGTCGGGCATACCTTCAGAGCCATCCGGGCGCTTGATCGTGAAGCGGGCCAGGCGGTGCCCGTCAGTCGCGGCGGCCTTCAGCTCATCGTCGCTGACATGAATGAAAATGCCGTTGAGGTAATAGCGCGTTTCCTCCGTGCTGATCGCAAAGCGGGTGCGATCAATCAGCTGGGCAAGCGTGGCGGCTGGCAGCTCAAAACTGGTCGGCAGATCGCCTTCGACGATCACCGGGAAATCATCGCGCGGCAGGGTTGGCAGCGAGAAGCGGCTACGGCCTGCCTTCACCGTCATGCGATTGTCGGCAGTTTCCAAGCTAACTTGGCTGCCATCGGGCAGCTTGCGGGCGATATCGAACAGCAGGTGCGCCGAGACAGTGATCGCACCTGCGCCTTCGACCGAAACGGCGCCAAGCGTTTCGACCACTTGCAGGTCAAGGTCGGTCGCCATGATCTTCACTGTGCCGTCCGAAGCAGCTTCGATCAGTACGTTTGACAGGATTGGGATCGTGTTGCGCCGTTCAACGACGGACTGCACGTGCGACAGGCACTTGAGAAGCGTCGCGCGTTCGATGGTGGCCTTCATGATCGGTCTTTCGTCCCCACAAGACGCACAGCCGGAATCGGCCGCAGCGCCGGAAATTCACTCGACCGTTCTTAGCGCTGGGGGGCCACCGGGCAAGTTTACCGCATCCGATTCCCGGCTAAACTGGGGATAAATCCAGCGTTCCGGACTGGATTAGAGCATCGCCATCCCGCCATTCACATGCAGAGTCTGTCCGGTGATGTAGCCGGCTTCCTTGCTGGCAAGGTAAGCCACGGCCGCACCGATATCCTCGCCCTCGCCCATCCGACCCATCGGAATCCGGGCGTTAAGCGCATCCTTTTGCGCGTCTGGCAGCACGTCAGTCATGGCGGTGCGGATAAAACCTGGCGCCACACAGTTCACCGTAACCCCGCGGCTGGCGATTTCCTGGCCGAGCGACTTCGACATGCCGACCAGGCCGGCCTTGGCGGCGGCATAGTTCATCTGCCCGGGATTGCCGGTTGCGCCAACCACGCTGGTGATGGTGATGATCCGGCCAAAGCGCGCCTTCATCATAGGCTTGGTTGCTGCGCGCATCAGGCGGAAGGCGGCTTCAAGATTAACCTTGATGACCTGTTCCCATTCCTCGTCCTTCATCCGCATGGCCAGGTTGTCGCGGGTGATCCCGGCATTGTTCACCAGGATATCGATCTTGCCGAGCGTATCGACCGTGGCGGGAACCAGGTGTTCGACCTGTTCGGCGTTAGATAGATCACAGGTGATCTCGACATGGTCATGACCATAGGTGTCGTTCAGCTCTTCGCGGAAGGCGCGCAGCTTGCCAGGATTGGTGCCCGACAGCGCCAAACGCGCACCCTGCCGTGCCAGCGCATGACTGATTGCCGAGCCGATGCCGCCAGCAGCGCCAGTAACAAGAGCAGTCATTCCGGAAAGATCGAACATACGGTCCATGATCACAGCTCCTTCACCAGCGCTTCAATATCGGCCATGCTGACCACGCTGGTCACGGTTACATCGTTAACAGTGCGGCCAATCATCGGGCCCAGCACCTTACCGCCCAGCTCAACGAACGTTTTGACCCCAGTTGCATGCATGGCAATCACGCTTTCGCGCCAGCGGACCCGGCCGCAGACCTGCTCAACCAGCAAACGCTGCACATCGGCCGGATCACTGACCACGGCGGCCGTGACATTGGCATATAGCGGCACCCACAGCGTGCCGGGTGGTGTCTTGCCGAGTGCCTCGGCCATGGCATCGGCCGCAGGCTGCATCAGCGTGCAATGGAACGGAGCAGAGACCGGCAGGGCAACGCCGCGCTTGATCTCGAAATCCTTGACCAATCCGATCGCCCGCTCAATCGCGCCCTTGTGGCCCGATAGCACGACCTGAGTTGGGTCATTGTCATTTGCAACAGTGCATACTTCGCCTTCGGCCGCAGCCGAAGCCAGCTTCTGCGCCTTGTCGATATCGGCACCGAGGAGAGCGCACATGGATCCAACGCCCACCGGCACCGCGGCCTGCATCGCCTGTCCGCGCAGCTTCAGCAGGCGCGCCGTATCGGCCAGAGTGAATGCCCCGGCCGCGCAAAGAGCGGTATATTCGCCAAGACTATGGCCAGCCACAAAGCTTGCCTTGTCGGCCAGGGCGATGCCACCCTCCTTTTCCAACACCCGCAGCACGGCAATGGCATTGGCCATGATCGCAGGCTGCGCGTTCTCCGTAAGGGTCAGGGTTTCTTCCGGCCCTTCGCGCATGATAGCGGAGAGTTTCTGGCCGAGGGCGTCGTCAACCTCTTCAAATACTTCGCGCGCGATGACGCTGGCTTCGGCAAGATCAGCACCCATGCCGACCTTCTGGCTGCCCTGCCCCGGAAAAACGAAAGCTCGCATGGTCCACTCCCTTGGCTTCGCTCCCGCGCCTATTGGCTGGCAGCTCAGCGGGCAAGCCCGAAGGGTACAATCTTGTTGTCGATATCATGGCCGATGTCGGCTGTCCCGAGGAACGGAATCGCATGGCGCTGGCACCAATGCCGCGCAATTTCTTCCGGTTCTGCGCCAAAGGGGCGATCATTCTCAGGCACCTCGCTGATACGGCCCAGTCGCAGCCCGGCGATCCCGCCAAGGTGCACAGTCAGGTTGAAAAACAGCCGATCTACCGCGTAAAGGTATTCGCAGACCTCTTCCACCTGCACCACATGGCCGGCCAGCCCAGGCATGAGCGGCGTGCCGCACAACATCGTCAAGGTCATCAGGTTAAAGGCAACGCGCGGCTGTCCATCTTGCGCAGGCTCTTCACCTGACCGGTCGCCCGAAAACCAGGCAAGGGAACGCCGGACGGCCGCATCGCCCCCTGCCCGCCGGATATCCGCAGGCATGGGCGCATGGACCGGCAGGCCGATACCATTGCGATAGAGCCCGCCCAGCAGCGTGCCGCCGTCCGAATAACCAAGAAACAGCTTGTCCTGCGCCGCATTATCGAACCTTGCCAAGGCATCCTCGGCTATCCGCGCCGCGCCATAGCCGCCGCGTGCAAACCATACTGCGTCAAAAGCAGGATCGTTGGCGCATTCCACCAAGGCATCCCGCCGCGCTGCATCGGGCCCAGCGAAGTGTCCCTCACTCAGAAAGCACTGAGGATGGAAGTGAAGCTTAACTTGGGGAAACTCGGCTAACGCCAAGGCCAGGACGCGATCGGCATCTTCCTTGGCAAAGGCGGCAGAGGGGGCGCAAATCGCTACATTGGGCATGACGCTTCCTAACCTGGTTGTCAGGCGAGGCAAGGGCGCATACCGGAAGGAGTATGAGCGAACTTACTCTGCACCCCTGGTTCTTCTGCGGCATCGGCGGCTCTGGCATGCTGCCGCTGGCACTGATCCTCAAGGGCCACGGCGCCACCGTGGCCGGGTCGGACCGAAGCCGTGACCAGGGCCGAACACCCGAGAAGTTCGCCTGGTTGGAGCGCGATGGCTTCAACTTGTTCCCGCAGGATGGCAGCGGCATAACCTCGGCAGGCCAGGTGCTGGTTGCCTCGGCAGCGATCGAAGATACCGTGCCTGAAATGGTCCGTGCCCGTGAACTGGGCTGCGCGCGGATGAGCCGTGCCGAATTGCTCGCGCGGCTATTCAATGCGGCTCCGCGCGGGGTCGCCATCGGCGGGACCAGTGGCAAGAGTACCGTGACCGCCATGACCGGCTGGATCCTGACCAGCGCGGGCCACGATCCCACGATCATGAACGGCGCGGTGATGAAGAACTTTGTCGCGCCTGCTGCTCCGTTTGCTTCAGCGCGAGTCGGCAATGGCGACACTTTCGTCAGCGAGGTTGATGAAAGCGATGGCTCAATCGCGCTTTATCGACCGGCGGTGTCGGTGCTGCTTAATGTCAGCCTTGATCACAAGTCGATGGAAGAGCTGCGGCTGCTGTTCGGGGATTTCCTCGCCGCCGCCGAAGTCGCCGCCCTCAATGCTGATGATCCCGAATGCATGGCCCTCGCACCCCGCGCCAAGCAGGTGATCCGCTTCGGGATCGACAGCGTACAATCAGATATCGGCGTTGCGTCCGGTTCAGTTGCCGAAAGTCCCACGTCAATCAGCTCCACTGTCCTGGACCGTCGCGATGGAACAAGCCACGCGCTCATGCTGCAAGTGCCGGGTCGTCACAACCTCGCCAATGCGCTGGCCGCAATTGCCGCTGCCAATGCATCTGGGGTTTCAGTTGCCGAAGCCGTCACCGCGCTTGGTTCATATACCGGACTCGCGCGGCGCTTTGAGATCGTCGGCACCAGCCCATCGGGCGTGACCGTGATCGACGATTTCGGCCACAACCCCGAAAAGTGCGCCGCGACCCTGCGGACACTTAAAGCCCATCCAGGCCGGGTCATCGCCTTCTTCCAGCCGCATGGTTATGGCCCGTTGCGGCAGATGGGGCACGAACTGGCCGAGGTCTTCGCGCGCCTGCTGGGGCCGGAAGACCTGACCCTGCTGTGCGATCCCGTCTATTTCGGCGGTACGGTCGATCGAAGCGAAGGCAGCGAGCGGATCGTCAATCTGATCCGCGAGCACGGCGGAAAGTCGGATTACATTCCGTTGCGGGAAGAATGCGGGCGCCATATGGCCGCGACGGCTCGGCCAGGTGATCGCATTGTCATCATGGGGGCCCGCGATGATTCGCTGAGCCTGTTCGCGCACGAGGTGCTCAACTCAGTGGGCTGACTTACCAAGCATGGCTGGTGCCTTGTGCAAGGCAAAGGCAACGACGGCCCCCAGGATCAATCCAACAATGCCCGAGAGCGTGGAATTGGCCAGCCAGCCAAGCACGCCGCCGAGCGCTCCCGCCGCCCCATGCACAGCGTGTTCAACCGCGTGGATTGCCTCGTAGGGCGGCTTGAAGCCAAGCTTCTTGGCCCCATCGACCAGTATGTGACCACCAACCCATAGCATCGCCAGAGTGCCGATGGCAGACAGAGCAGTGAGCAACCGCGGCATGGCGTGCAGCAAGCCGCGGCCCAATGCCTTGGCGGCGCTGCTGGTGCGTTCCCTAACCATGTGCAGGCCGATGTCATCCATCTTCACGATCAGCGCGACCGCACCATAGACCGCAGCGGTGATCACGATCCCGACCAAGGCCAGTATCATCGCCCGGCTAAGCAGCGGCTCATCGGCAACTTCTGCCAGGGCAATCGCCATGATCTCGGCCGAGAGAATAAAGTCGGTCCGCACGGCACCCGAAACGCGCTCTTGCTCAAAACTGGCCATGTCCTCGATCGGATCTTCCAGCGTCTCGCCATGCTTGGCCCCGCCCAGCTTTTCGAGCACCTTCTCCGCACCTTCATAGCAAAGGAACAACCCGCCCAGCATCAGCAGCGGCGTGATCGCATTAGGAAGGAACTCACTCAGCAGTAAGGCGGCGGGCAACAGGATCAGCAACTTGTTTTTCAAGCTACCCTTGGCGATCTGCCAGATGATCGGCAGCTCCCGATCAGGGGTGAATTCGGTGACATAGCTGGGAGTAACCGCGGCATCGTCGATCACCACCCCGGCGGCCTTGGTTCCGGCCTTGGTCGCGGCCAGACCGACGTCATCAATCGAAGCTGCCGCGGCCTTGGCGATCACCGAAATATCGTCGAGCAGGGCAACGAGTCCGGTTGGCATGACAGCTTAACTCCCCGAGTTTCATGGAAGCGCGCTGCTTGCCAAGCCTTTGCCGCCGCCGCAAGGCTTGCATTACAAGCGCAAACCGCTAAAGGCCGACGCTCCCGGAAGCGATTCCGGGAACCAAGAAAGCCGGAGGGGCCCCGCAATCCCGCGGATCGCCAGCGATCGGTTAGATAGATGAAAGGCATGACATGCCGCTCTACGAGCATGTTTTCCTGGCTCGCCAGGATCTGAGCCAGGCGCAGGTTGATGCGCTGGCCGCCGCCGCCACGGAAATCGTCGAAGCCCACCAGGGCAAGGTCACCAAGACCGAAACCTGGGGCCTCAAGAACCTGGCCTACAAGATCAAGCGCAACCGCAAGGCGCACTTCGTGCTGCTGAACATCGAAGCGCCCGCCGGCACCGTTGCCGAGCTGGAGCGTCAGACCGCGATCAACGAAGACGTGATCCGCTGGCTGACCGTTCGCGTTGACGAGCTGGAAGCCGGCCCGTCGGTGCAGATGCGCAAGCAGGACCGTGAGCGCAGCAAGCGCCGCGAACGCGAGGAGTTCTAAGAGATGGCCCGCGCATTTTTCCGCCGCCGCAAGTCGTGCCCGTTCTCGGGCAAGAACGCCCCCGCGATCGACTACAAGGACACGCGCCTTCTTCAGACCTACATGTCTGAGCGTGGCAAGATCGTGCCAAGCCGCATCACCGCCGTTTCTGCCAAGAAGCAGCGCGAACTGGGCCAGGCCATCAAGCGTGCCCGTCACCTGGGCCTGCTGCCCTACCTCGTGAAGTAAGGGGAGAGAGACCATGGAAATCATCCTCCTCGAACGCATCGAGAAGCTGGGCACCATCGGCGATGTCGTGACCGTCAAGGACGGCTACGCTCGCAACTATCTGTTGCCCAACAAGAAGGCGCTCCGCGCCAACGAAGCCAACCGCAAGGTTTTCGAAGCCAACCGTTCGAAGATCGAAGCCGACAACGCCGCGCGCCGCACTGAAGCCCAGGGCCACGCCGGTAACGTCGAAGGCAAGTCGGTCATCCTGATTCGCGCCTCGTCGAACTCGGGCCAGCTTTATGGTTCGGTTTCGGTGCGTGACATCGTTGATGCGCTGAACGCCGATGGCGCCGACGTGTCGAAGTCGATGATCGTGCTGGAACGCCCGATCAAGACCATCGGCGTGTTCGACGTCAAGGTTTCGCTGCACCCGGAAGTATCGGTGACGGTCAAGGTGAACGTTGCGCGTTCGCCCGACGAAGCTGACCAGCAGGCCAAGGGCGTCGATGTTATCGCTGCCATGTTCGAAGACGAAGCCGCTGCTGCTGCCGCGACCGACTTCGAAGCTGGTAACGGCGAAGAACCGGAAGCCGAGGCTGAAGCCCCGGCCGCTGCTCCGGAAGCTGCCGATGAGGGCGAAGAAGCCTAAGGCTTCAACGCTTTCGCAACACGATCAAGGGGGTGCTTCGGCGCCCCCTTTTTCGTTTCAGATCAGGTTTCAACCGCAACGTAATTGAAATGTCATCGCGATCTGTCTAAAGGCCCGCGATGCTAAACCTAGAAAAGACCATCGCGGAATTGGTCCGCGTTTACGACGAAGCCATCGCCACCCTGCGTTCCGACATCGCGAATTTCGCCGCCAACGGAACCCTTCCCCCCGCCGAACGCCGTGTGGCGCGCGCCTGGTGCTATCCCGAACTGCGAATTGCCTACGCCGGTGCCGAAACGCGCCCCGATTTGGCCCGTGCCTTTGGCAGGCTGGCCCATCCCGGCAATTTCGTCACCACTGTCACTCGCCCCGCCCTGTTCGCCGATTACCTGGCTGAACAGTTGACGTTACTGGCCGATGACTATGACATCGAGGTCACCGTCGGCCGGTCGACGCAAGAGATCCCATTTCCTTACGTAATCGATGCCAGCTCTGGCCTTGGCGGGCTTAGCCCGCAGGATATGGCGCGCCACTTCCCCTCTACCGAACTGGCAATGATCGGCGACGAGCTGGCCGACGGGATCGAAATCAACGATCCTGACGGCAACCTGCCGCTGGCACTGTTCGATGGCCTGCGGACCGATTTTAGCCTGGCCCGTCTGGCGCATTATACCGGCACCCCGATAGAGGATTTCCAGCGATTCATACTGTTCACCAATTACCACCGCTATGTTGACGAGTTCGTAGACTGGGCGGGCACGCAGCTGGGCAAGGATGAGTATGTGCGACTGTCCGGTGCCGGTGGACTGCTGGTCGAACAGGCTGTGCCAAACGCCCGGGACCGCTTGTCAGACACCGCCTGGCGGCGCCACCAGATGCCGGCTTATCACCTTGTCCGCGAGGACAAGATGGGCATCACGTTGGTCAACATCGGGGTCGGCCCGTCCAACGCCAAGACGATCTGCGACCATCTGGCCGTGCTGCGCCCCGAAGCCTGGCTGATGATCGGCCACTGCGGCGGCCTGCGCGATACCCAGCGGATCGGTGACTATGTGCTGGCCCACGCCTACCTGCGGGATGACCATGTGCTGGACTGCGTGCTGCCGCCCGAAATTCCGATCCCGGCAATTGCCGAAGTACAGATCGCCCTTGCGCAGGCCGCCGAGCAAGTCAGCGGCGATACCGGTGCCAACCTGAAAAAACGGATGCGCACCGGCACTGTCGCCACGACCGATGATCGCAATTGGGAACTGCGCTATACCCAGTCTGCCCGCCGCCTCAGCCAGAGCCGCGCAATCGGGATCGATATGGAAAGCGCCACGATCGCAGCACAAGGCTATCGCTTCCGCGTGCCATACGGGACCCTGCTCTGCGTCTCGGACAAGCCGCTCCATGGCGAGATCAAGCTCCCGGGGCAGGCCAACCGCTTCTATGAGGAAGCGATTGCAGCCCATCTGCTGATTGGCACTACGGCCTGCGATCTGCTGCGCGCCGAAGGTGATAAGCTTCATTCACGCAAGCTGCGCGCCTTCAAGGAACCGCCGTTCCGTTAAGGCTCAGGCTGGCTTGTCGGAACTCCAGCCATCAACAGCGACGCGCCACTGGCCGTCCTTGCCCTTGCGGAAGATGTTGATGCCCTTGCCCACGTCCGTCGTGACGGCACCGGTCTTCCGGTCGGTGTCGATCGACTTGTAGGTATAGCGTTCAAAAGCCCAGTCGCCGCTGACCGTGAAGCCGTGCGAGGTTTTTTCCCATTTGGTCTGGTAGGCCGAGAAATAGCCGGCCACCCATTCACCAACGGCGGCCTTGCCGATCAGTTCCGGAGCGCCCTGGGCCTGGAAGACGACATCATCCGTCAAGACGGCCTTGAGCTTTTCGGGATCGTTGCTGTTGATTGCCGCGACATAACCGCCATGGGCAGCGGCTTCGACCGCGGCAACATCGACGGCGGCCGACGTACTTGCGCCGCCCGAGCACCCCGAAATCAACAGCACGCCGAGCGCGGCGGCAAGTGGCTTTGATTTTTGCATGGTCATCCCCCCGTAAAATCGATCCGGAGACTGGCATGCAAGTGAGCAGCTTACAATGCGTGTCAACACGGACACGCCAGAGGCGTGGGGCATGTCCAAAGCCATGCCCCACGACCAGGCTTACCAGCCGGACTTCATGCCCTTGTTCTGCTGGTCGAGCCACTTCTTCAGTGGCGCGAAGTAGGCCATCATCGCCTTGCCGCTCATTTCGCGAGTGCCGGTGAAGGCCTGGAGTGCATCGGGCCAGGGCTTCGATGCGCCCATTTCGAGCATGGCGTTCAACTTCTTGCCTACTTCCTTGTTGCCATAGAAGCTGCAGCGGTGGAGCGGTCCCTTCCAGCCGGCTGCCTTGCAGGCCGCTTCGTAGAACTGGAACTGCAGGATCCGAGCCAGGAAGTAACGGGTGTATGGCACCACCGCCGGCACGTGGTACTTGGCCCCAGCGTCAAAGGCGTCGGCCCCGCGCGGGCTCGGCGGAACGATGCCTTGGTACTTCAGGCGCAAGTCGGTCCAGGCCTGCTGATAGCCTTCGGGCTTCACCTGGCCCGAGAAGATCTGCCAGCGGTACCGGTCAACCAACAAACCGAACGGCAGGAACGCCACCTTGTCCATCGCCTGGCGCAGCAGCAAGCCGGTGTCCTTGTCTGCCGAAGGGACCTTGCTGCGATCAAGCAGGCCGATCTGCACCAGGTATTCGGGCGTCATCGACAGCGCGATGGCATCGCCGATCGCTTCGTGGAAGCCGTCGTTGGCTCCATCGAGATAAAGCGGCGCCTGCTTGTTGTAGGCGCGCTGATAATAGTTGTGGCCCAACTCGTGGTGGATCGTGGTGAAATCATCGCCATTCACCTTGATGCACATCTTGATGCGCAGGTCCTCGACATTGTCGATGTCCCAGGCCGAAGCGTGGCAGACCACTTCGCGGTCCTGAGGCTTCACGAACTGCGAGCGTTCCCAGAAGGTCTTGGGCAGCGGCGCAAAGCCAAGCGATGAGAAGAACCCTTCGCCCGCCTTGACCATCTTGATCGGGTCGTAGTTCTTTTCCTTGAGCAGTTCGGTAACGTCATAGCCGACATCGCCAGCGCCCGCCGGGGCGACGATGTCATAGATGTTGCCCCATTCCTGGGCCCACATGTTGCCCAGCAGGTCGGCGCGGATCGGGCCGGTCTTGGCCTGAACGGCGTCGCCATACTTGGCGTTGAGCTTGCCGCGGACATAGGTGTGAAGGCTATCATAAAGTGGCTTCACTTCCTGCCACAGCTTCTCGGTCAGCGCGGCGAATTCTTCCGGGCTCATGTCATAGTTGGAACGCCACTGCGCACCGACATCGGCAAAGCCCAAGCCCTGCGCCCCTTCGTTGCCCAGCGCGACCAACTGCGCATAATCGTCCTTCATCGGCTTGCCGACATTGTCATGCCAGCTGGTCCACATTTCTTTCAGCTCATCGGGATTGCGGCTGGTGCCCATCCGCTCTTCAATGTCGCTGCCGTTGATTGGCTGACCATTGAGCGTGCCCTTGCCCTTGCCATAAATGCCCTGCATCCGGGCCTTGATTGTGGCCATTTCCTGAGCAGCGCCATCGCGGGCCGGCGCGGGGAGCGTGATCGCGGTGCGCATGCGGTCAAGCTTGCGGTCGGTATCATAGGACAGGTTCGGCGTCTGGGCATACTTCGCGGCGACCAGTGCATTCTTGACCATCATGGTCGTGATCGCCGCATCGGCGCGGGCGGTCAGCGCCTCGGTGTCCTGATTGATATAGGTCTCATAGACCCAGCCGGCCTGGCCAGCCTCGATCACGGCCTGGTTGAAGTCCTTCTCTGCCTTCGCGACAAAGGCGTCAGCCTCTGCCTGCGGGGTCTTGGCATCCTGCGCCAGGGCCGGCGAGGCCACCAGCGCAGTAGCCAGCGCAGCGAGCGAAACGATCCTCTTCATGGAGCTTATCCTCATCAAAAAATCCACGACCCGCAGGTCGTTGCCCATCACGCTGGCGGGGCATGCAGCCGCGGTCAAGAACCGATCGGCAAATGGCTTCACACCAGCAGAAAATCCCGGATAGCCTCACCCAGTTCCGGCTTGGTAACGCAACTCATGTGGGTGCCGGGAACGGTGACCAGCGTCGCATTGGGTAGCGCGTCGGCCAACAAGTCGGGGGAGCCATTGTCGCGGTCCTGATCCCCGTTCACCACCAGTGTCGGCATGGTCAGTGCCGCCAGTGCTGCCGGATCAGTATCGCTGAAGGTTTGCAGCAGCAGTCGGGCCGCCACGCGGTCTACCTTCATCGTCTTCATGAACGAAACGGCTGGGAAGGCCGGATCGCCATGCTTGACCTGTTCAAAGCGGTCTATCGCATCGGTGAAATAGGCCGCGCGGCCTGTCCAGCCAGCAAGGCCCTCCAGCCCCATCCCGCCCAGCGCCAGCTTGCGGGGCTTCAGGCCATGGATCACCGCACGGACCGAAGTTCGCGCGCCAAGCGAGAAACCAACCAGGTCAAAATCGGTCAGCCCCAGCGCCGCGACCAGGGCAATTGCATCGCGCGCCAGAACATCGGGGGGATAGGCAGCAGGGTCATGCGGCTTGCCGCTTTCGCCATGAGCGCGCAGGTCCGGCATCAGACATTCGAAACCGGCATCGGCCAGCAATTGGGCCTGCCCCCAGTTCATCCAATTCATCTGCGCGCTGGAAAACAGGCCATGGAGCAGGATCACCGGCCGCCCCGCACCGATCCGGTGCAGCGCCAGCGGCGTTCCATCAAATGACTGAATAACTTCCACGAATCGTAAACCTCAACCTTTCTTGAGGTATCGGCGCCCGAGCAGCTCAGCGATCTGGACGGCATTGAGCGCCGCACCTTTTCGCAGGTTGTCCGAAACGCACCACAGCGACAGGCCATTGTCGACGGTCGAGTCCTCGCGCACGCGGGAGACGAACGTGGCACCATCGCCAACGCACTCAACGGGCGTGACGTATCCGCCGTCTTCACGCTTGTCGATCAGCATCACGCCGGGCGCTTCGCGCAGCAGGTCCTGCGCTTGCTCGGCGCTGATCTCGTCCTGGAACTCAAGGTTGATTGCCTCGGAATGGCCGACGAAAACCGGCACGCGCACGCAGGTAGCCGTCACCTTGATTTTGGGATCGAGGATCTTCTTGGTTTCGACCACCATCTTCCATTCTTCCTTGGTCGAACCATCATCCAGGAAGCTGTCAATGTGCGGAATCACGTTGAAGGCGATCTGCTTGGTGAACTTGACCGGCTCGCTGCTGTCACCGACAAAGATGTTGCGGCTCTGCTCGAACAGTTCGTCCATGCCCTGCTTGCCGGCGCCGGAGACTGACTGATAGGTCGCCACGACCACCCGCTTGATCTTTGCCGCATCGTGCAGCGGCTTCAGCGCGACAACCATCTGCGCAGTCGAGCAATTGGGATTGGCGATGATCATCTTGGCCTTGTAGCCATCGATCGCTTCTGGGTTCACTTCGGGCACGATCAGCGGCACGTCCGGATCCATCCGGTAGTACGAGCTGTTGTCGATCACAACGCAGCCCGCGGCGGCGGCCTTCGGCGCATAGGTTTTTGCCGCATCCGAACCAGCGGAAAACAGGGCAATGTCCCAGCCCGAAAAATCGAAGTGTTCGATATTGCGGACCTTGAGCATCTTGCCAGTCTCGCCAAACTCGATCTCGTCCCCGGTTGAGCGCGACGAGGCCAAGGCGGCCAGTTCCTCGATCGGGAACTCGCGCTCGGCCAAAACGTTGAGCATCTCGCGGCCGACATTGCCCGTCGCGCCGACCACTGCCACCCGGTAACCCATGCCAATCTCCTGTAATATGGTCGCTGCGGCTAAACCTGCTGGCCGCTGTTGTCCACCGGCAGCGCATCAAAGGCTACGGTCACTCGCGGTGCTGCGCTCTCGAACGGGGTGGTCCCATGCCACAGATAGGATGGGAACAGCACCAGGTGCCCCTCTTGCGGCTGCACCACCCGGCGCGGAGCCAGGTCCAGCCCCAGCGCGGCATCGGGCACGCCAAAGGCCAGGGCGCCCTGCCCTTCACCTGCGGCCACTTCCGGCGGCAGGCTGGCGTAATAGGCGCTGCTGAGCCACCCTGCGGGGTGGATGTGGCTGATGTGATAGCCTGAAGCTGCCAGACGCACCGACCACGAGGTTGGAAAGCCAACTTGCCCGGTAAGGCGCCCAAGGAAGGGATGCGCCGGATCGGGACGGAGCGATGCCAGTCGCTGCTCGATCGCTGCCTTGCAGGCGCGCGCCAGGCCGCCGATCACCGGATCATCCGCCTCGAACAGGTTGCCGCGCGTCTGGGTGCCGCCACGCAGCGATTGGTCCGCCGGATGGGCGGCAAGCTGGTGCCGCGCCTCCAGCCCGCCCAGCAGCCGCGGATCTAGCCCAAGGTCAATCGGCATGACTAGGTTTTCATAATCGCACAGCCAGTGCTCGCGCTCGTCATCAAGCAGGCGCCAGGCGATGCCCAGCAGCGCCCAGCTCGACTGGTCCTTGGGCAGCAACCGCGCCGCCGTCTCGGCGGCCCCGGCCGCACCGGCAGGGTCACCCTTGCGCAGCAGGATGTGCGCGCGGATCGTGTGACCAGGAGGATAGGTCGGTTCCTGCTCCAGCGCCGCGTCGATCCGGGCCAGTGCTTCGTCGTCGCGGCCCAACGCAGACAGCGCATTGGCAACGAAGGCAGAGATCATCGTGTCGGTGCCAAATCGTACCTCGGCCTCTGCGGCAAGGTCCAACAGCGGCTCCCATTGATGATGCCCACGCGCGATCGACATGGCTTCCACCCACAACGCGCCCGCCTGCGGGGCACGCAGCAGCGCCTCGCGCAAACTGTCCAGGGCCTCTTCCCCGCGCCCAAGCTGCGGGAGCAGGCTGGCCATGGTGCTGTGCGCTTCGACCAGTTCGGGCTTAATCCGCACCGCTTCGCGATAGGCCTCCAGCGCCTCATCAAAGCGGCCGGCATCGGCCAGCAAGTGCCCGCGCATCGTTGCCGTCTCGGCCAGCTTCAACCCTTCGCCCCAGGTGCGCTCAATCTGGACCAGCGCCTCGTCTAGCCGGCCGCACTTGCGCAGTTCGACTGCCAGATTGTGCCGTGCGATCCGGTCAGTCGGATTGCTTGTCAGCTGCTGCTGCAGCGCCGCGACCTGCGCGGGCGAACCGGTGGGGCCGATGCCAAAGGTCATGGCTTTACTCCGTGGCGTTCAAGGAAGACGAAGATCGAGTTCCACAGGTGGGGGCCCACCTTCGGCCCGCCAACGCGGTGGGTGTAACCGGGATAGAGCATCATTTCGAACGGCACGACCTCGCCCTGCATTTTTGCGATCAGGGCTGAGGAATTCTCAAACACCACGTTGTCGTCGGCCATGCCGTGGATCAGCAGCAGCGGATCCTTGATCCTGGCCGTATCAGCCATGGCATTGGCCCTGGCATAGGCGGCGGCATCAGCCTTAGGATCGCCCATATAGCGTTCGGTATAATGGGTGTCATAAAGTTCCCACTTTGTCACTGGCGCACCGGCAATCCCGGCTGCATAGACCCCCGGATTGGCCTGCAGCATCTTAAGCGTCATGTAGCCGCCATAAGACCAGCCATAGGTCGCGATCTTCGCGCCGTCGACGAAGGGCAGCGACTTCAGGTACTCCGCTCCGGCCAACTGGTCAGCCACCTCTACACTGCCCATGGCGCGGAAGATTTGCTTGGCGAACTTGACCCCACGATTGTCCGAGCCGCGATTGTCGATCTCGAACCAGATATAGCCCTTGTCGACCACCGCCTGGGCCAGCGGGCTGCCCCAGTCACGCAGCACCTGCTGGTTGCTGGGCCCGCCATAGTGCGAGAAGAACACCGGATAGCGCTTGCCCGGCACCAACGGCGGCGTGATCATGTTCCAGTGCAGCACAGTGCCATCGGCCACCTTGATCGTCCCGAATTCAACCGGGCGGTGGCTGGCCAGATAGGGCGTATAAGGGTGCTTCGCATCCAGCTTGTTCTCTTCCACCCAGGCGATCCGCTTGCCGCTCTGATCGGCCAGGTAGACCTGTGGTGGCTGGCCCACAGATGAGCGCGAGATCAGCAACGACTTGCCCGAACGATCCATGCTGGCACTGTTGTGAAAGGCCAGCTCAGTGAGGCGGTGGACCTCGCCCGAACGCTTCAGGTCAATCGCATAGACCTGGTGCGCCAGCGGATCGTCCTTGGTCCCCGTGAAGAACACCTTGCCAGATGTTTCGTCCACGCCAACCAGCGCAGTGACCACCCAATCACCCTTGGTCAATTGCTGCCACTTGCCCTGTTTGAAGTGCCAGAGGTGGCCGAAACCATCCCGCTGCGACCACCACACCAGGCTGCCGTCCTTAAGGAAGCGGTAGCTGTGCGACAGGTCGATCCAGTGGCCCTTGGCTGCCGTTTCAGTGAACAGCACCCGGCTCTTGCCGGTGGCGGGATCGACGGCAAGCATATCAAGTTTGGCCTGGCCGCGATCCTCGCGCTGAACATACAGCGTCTTGCCATCGGGCGCCCAGTCGACGCGGGCCAGATAGATGTCCTTGTCCGGCCCCAGCTCAACTTCAACCCGCTGGCTGCCATCGGGCTTCTGCACGAAAAGCGAGACAAAGGCGTTGGGCGTACCCGCCAGCGGATAACGCTGAGCATAGGTCTTGGTCCCCTCCGCCCCGATCGCGGCGCGGGTGACCACGGCGACGGGCGCTTCGTCAAACCGCTGCACGGCCACTCGGCTGTCATCGGGCGACCACCAATAGCCAGTGTGGCGGTCCATTTCTTCCTGCGCGACGAATTCCGCCTCGCCCCACGAGACAGTCTCCGCTTGCTCCTGCGGGGTCACCGGCTGGGCCGCTTCACCAACCTTGCCGGTCCAAAGCCGTCGCCCGCGAACGAAGGATACATAAGCGCCTTTAGGGCTCAGCGCGGGGTTAAGCTCGTCCTCCGAGGTGTCCGAAAGCCGCTGCACCGAACCATCCAGCCGGGCGAGAAACAGGTCGCCATCAAGCGGGACCAGGATCGCCTGGCTGTCTGCCGCCCATTCATAGCTGACAATGCCCTTCAGATCACCGATCCGCTGCCGCTCGCGCTGCATCTTCTCGGCCTCGGAAAGGTCCTTGCCCGAACCAAGCTTAAGCGAATCGACCAACATGGCCCACTTGCCGGTCGTGCGATCAAAGCCCCACAGGTCATAGCGCTCGCGATCGTCCGGGCGGCCCCGCAGCAGGGTCAGCCAGCGGCCATCGGGCGAAAGCTTCACACCGCGCGGCACGGCACCAGACAGGCCCGGGCTGGCGAAGACGCGTTCAATGGTCAGCGGCTGGGCAGCGGTCACGGTGCTCTCCGGAGAAGTCTGGGCAAGGAGCGGGTGGGCGGGGGTGAGCGCGATCACGGCGCAGGCAGCAAGCAATCGGGAAGTGGGCGACACAGGAAACTCACGCAACGAAAAGGGCGCCCCGGTCTCCCGGGACGCCCCTCTCTAAACAGCTTTGCTGGCAGCGCCAGAGCCTAGCGCAGGTGCGCTTACTCGGCGTCGCTGCGCACGTCGCGACGCTCGGCAATACGAGCGCGCTTGCCGGTGCGGCCGCGCAGATAGTAAAGCTTCGCACGACGCACCACGCCCTTGCGGACAACGGTGATGCTGTCGAGCGTGGGCGAGTAGAGCGGGAACACACGCTCAACGCCTTCGCCAAAGCTCATCTTGCGGACGGTGAAGTTGCTGCCGATGCCCTTGTTGGCACGGGCGATGCAAACGCCTTCAAAAGCCTGCACACGGCTGCGTTCGCCTTCGATCACCTTCACGCCAACGCGCACGGTGTCACCGGGGCGGAACTCCGGAATATCCTTGGCGGCCTTGGCAATTTCCTCGGCCTCGATCTGCTGGATCAGATTCATGATCCTCAGTCCTTCTTTTCACGCCGCGCGCCAGAGGCAGACAGGACCCGAGCGCCCTCATGACGCTCCCAAAGATCCGGCCTGCGTGACCGTGTATCGATCTCGGACTGCAGCTTGCGCCAGTCCTTGATCTTCGCATGATCCCCCGATCGCAGCACTTCAGGGATCGTGCGCCCTTCCCACTCAGCAGGTCGGGTATAGTGAGGATATTCCAATAAACCGTTCTCGAACGATTCTTCGGACCCACTGGAAGGGGCGCCCATTACGCCGGGAAGCAGCCGAATGCAAGCGTCCAACAGCATCAGCGCTGCAGGTTCACCGCCCGAGAGGACGATATCGCCGATCGACACATCCTCAACCTGGCGCCCTGCGAAAATCCGCTCGTCAAAGCCCTCAAACCGGCCGCAAAGAACCGTCACACCCGGCCCTGCCGCCAGCTCGCGCACGCGGGCCTGGGTCAGCGGCTTGCCGCGTGGGGTCATGGCGATGACTGGGCAATCGGGCTGGCTGGCACGGGCATGGTCAATCGCGGCAGCCAGCACGTCTACCCTTAGCACCATTCCGGCGCCGCCGCCGGCCGGGGTGTCATCCACGGTCTTGTGCTTGTCGATCGCGAAATGGCGGATCTGGACCGTCTCCAGCGACCACTTGCCCTCTTCCCGCGCGCGACCTGCCAGGCTGACGCCCAGCGGCCCCGGGAACATCTCAGGGTAAAGGGTCAGGACTGTGGCGGCAAAGGTCATCGCCCGGGCCTTTTCCAGATCGCCCGCAACTTGGCAATTGAACTCTTGCCTGCGCGGACCGGGCAGGGAACAGTGGCGCCATGAAAAGACTGCTTGCTCTGCCCTTGCTGTTTCTTGCTACGCCAGCCCCTGCCGAGGAGATCGGCGAATGCCGCTTCAGCCGCGAAACGCTGACCTTTGCCGGCACCAAGGTGGAACAGGCCACGTGCCTGTTGCGGAAGATCGAGCTGCTCGCCGTGCGCAAACCGCAGCCGCTGCCACGCGTGATCCGCTCCCTGATGGAGCGCAAGGACGGCCCCGAGCCTGAGCAGCAGGCCGTCGCAATCGCCGCCTTTCCCGAGCCCTATCGCGCTTATGCCCAGCAGTGGTCAGCCGCACCGCTGTCGCGCACAGATGAAGGGCTGCCGGCACTCTATTTCGTGATCCACGATACTTCGACCCCGTTCTACGCCTACGAGCCCTTCCCCAAGCGGCTTAACCTGGACCTCAAGGTCAATGACTTTACCCCCTACATGGACCAGACCTTCGCGCATGAACCGGTGGCGCACATCTTCCTGAACCGGGTTGGGCAGGTCTGGGCGGGGCACGATTTCCAGGAAGGCTGGCGGGCAACCAAGCTGGAAAGCCGCGTTGTCGGCCCGCGCGCGCGGGGGCGGATGGTCCATATCGAAACGGTCCAGCCGCGCCGCTTCCTGCCCGGCGCAACCAGCCGCGGGCAAACCTATGGTCCCAAGCCAGGCTTTACCAAGGAGCAATACAGGATGCTCGCAGCGCTTTACGTCTATGCCAGCGCGCGGGCCGGCTACTGGCTCATCCCTGCGCAGCACAACACGATCGATGCGGGCATTCCCGATGCCCACGACGATCCGCAAAACTTCGAGCTGAAGCGTTTTGCCAAGGAACTGGAAAAGCTGGTGGGCAAACCGCGCTAGGCGACAAAGTCGTTTCGGGTGGTCCGGATCGCGACCGGCAAGCCGATCAGCAAGGCGATTAGCAGCCCCAGGGCCAGCAGAGCGATGACCGGAATAATGCCATAAGGCATACCGCGCCGCAGCATCGCGACCAGCGGCAGCAAGACCGGGATAGCGCCCGCGGTAGCTGCCGAAATCAGGATGCGCCGCTTCCGCCCGCTATCGGGGTTGAGGACCCGCATCCCGCTGCAGATGCCCCAGGCCAGCCCGGCCGGCAACAGCACCATCACGATCAGTCCGAGCAGGATGCCCATAATCGCAGTCTAATCTTCCGCGAACGCCGCCGTGATCACGATCCGGGCTTCATCCCATTCAGGCACGGCTTCGATCCGCATCGGCACCATGAAGCGCTTGCCAGTGGGGCGCTTGATCTCGATCACATCGCCGGCGCCAAAGTTCTCGACCGCGATAACTTCGCCCAGGGCCGTTCCATCGCTGGAAACAGCCGGAAGGCCAAGCAGATCGGCATGGTAGTATTCACCCGCTTCCAGCGGCGGCAGGGCCGAACGCGGGACCGTCAGCACGGTGCCGCGCAGTGCTTCGGCCGCATTGCGGTCGGTTACTTCGGCAAAGCGGGCAATCGCCCCGCCCTTGCCGTCATCGCGCAGCTTGGAAACGGTCAAGCTTGAATCGTTGAAGGCGCGGAACCGCTTGAGCGATTCCACGCCTTCACCAAACAGCTTGAGGCGAACTTCGCCCGTCACCCCGTGCGCGCCGGCGATGGCGGCGAGAGTGACAGGCTTGTCCCCGGCCAAGATGGCTTAGCCCTCAGCCTGCTCTTCGCTGGCTTCAGCGGCCGGAGCTTCCTCGGCAGCAGCTTCTTCGGCGGCAGGCGCTTCAGCAGCAGCTTCTTCGGCGGCCGGAGCTTCGACCACTTCTTCAACCGCCGGAGCGGCGGCAGCAGCGGCAGCAGCCTCTTCAGCTTCACGGGCCTTTTCGGCCTTTTCCTCGGCGCGGTCCTTGGCCTTCTGACCCGGCTCAGCCTTCTTCGGGTTGTTCGTCGGCGCGCGCTCCTTGATGCCGGCCTTGTCGAGCAGGCGGGCAACGCGGTCGGTCGGCTGGGCGCCAACGCCGATCCAGTACTTCACGCGATCTTCGACCAGGCGAACGCGGTTAGCATCGTCCTTGGCGAGCAGCGGGTTGTAGGTGCCGACCTGCTCAAGGAACTTGCCGTCGCGCGGGGCGCGGCTGTTGGCGACGACGATCTTGTAGTACGGGCGCTTCTTCGAGCCACCACGCGAAAGACGAAGAGAAACAGACATTTGAACTACCTTTCAAACAAATCAGATTAAATTGAGAATTACTTTTTCTTCAGCAAATCATTGAGGTTCGATGGCAAACCGCCTCCCGCTCCGGGGCCGCCAAGGCCCGGCATCGCGGCCCCAAGGCCGCCGCCACCGAACAGCTTGCCCAGCCCGGCAAGGCCGCCCATCTTCTTAATCTGCTTCATCGCGCGCTCCATTTCCTGGTGCATCTTGAGCAGCTTGTTTACGTCCTGAACCTGAACGCCCGAACCATTGGCAATGCGGATCTTGCGCTTGGCGTTAAGCAAGTCCGGCCTCGTCCGCTCCTTGGGCGTCATCGAACCGATGATCGCATCCATCCGCAACAGCACGCGATCGTCCATGCCGGACTGTTCCATCGCCTGCTTGGCCTTTTTCATGCCTGGCAGCATGCCGGCAAGCGCGCCGAGGCCGCCCATCTTCTGCATCTGCCGCAGCTGCTGGCGCAGGTCGTTCATGTCGAACTGACCCTTGGCCATCCGCGCGGCCATCCGCTCGGCCTCTTCCTCCTCGATCGCAGCAGCGGCGCGCTCAACGATTGAGACGACATCGCCCATGCCAAGGATCCGGCCGGCGACACGGCTGGGCTGGAAAGCCTCAAGCGCGTCAAGCTTTTCGCCGATACCCGCAAACTTGATCGGCTTGCCGGTAACGGCGCGCATCGACAGTGCAGCACCACCGCGAGCATCGCCGTCCATCCGGGTCAGGACCACGCCGGTCAGCGGTACCTGTGCAGTAAAGCTCTGGGCAACGTTGACCGCATCCTGGCCGGTCAACGAATCGACTACCAGCAGCACTTCCTTGGGCGAGGAGATCGCGGCAACGGCCTGCATCTCGTCCATCAGTTGCTGGTCAACGTGGAGGCGGCCCGCCGTATCGAGCAGCAGCACGTCAATCGCCTGCAGCTTCGCGGCCTGGAGCGCGCGGGTGGCGATATCGACTGGCTGCTGGCCGGCGATGATCGGCAGGGTGGCAACTTCCACCTGCTCGCCCAGCACCTTGAGCTGTTCCTGCGCGGCCGGACGGTTGACGTCGAGCGAGGCCATCATGGCCTTCTTGCCGTGCTTTTCCTTGAGCAGCTTGGCCAGCTTGGCAGTCGTGGTGGTCTTGCCCGACCCTTGCAGGCCGACCATCATGATCACGACCGGCGGCGTGGCAGCCAAATCGAGCCCGGGGACGTCATCGCCACCCAGCATCTCGACCAGCGCATCGTTGACGATCTTGACGACCTGCTGACCGGGCGTGACCGACTTCAGGACCGACTGGCCGACCGCCTGTTCGGTAACCGAATCAATGAAGCGGCGAACAACGGGAAGGGCAACATCGGCTTCGAGCAGGGCGATTCGCACTTCGCGCATCGCTTCGCGCACGTCTGCTTCATTCAGCGCACCGCGCCCGCGCAGCTTGTCAAAGACGCTGCCTAGCCGGTCTGAAAGACTGTCGAACATGCGGTCACAAACCTCGAAACGCGAAAAAAGCCGGTGGGCGAAACCTCGCCGACCAGCTTGCCGCTCAGATACTCAAACTCTTCGATGATGGTGGAGCCTAGCGGGATCGAACCGCTGACCTCCTGCATGCCATGCAGGCGCTCTCCCAGCTGAGCTAAGGCCCCTTGACCATCATTCAGTGAGCCCTTGGGAAGCTCACCGTTCCCGCCCGACCTGTCGAGCGAGGCCGCCCCTCTAGTGGCGGCTCCCGCCCTTGGCAAGAGCGTTTTTTAACGGATCAGTTTTCGTCACCGTCATCATCGCCAACGCCGACGCCAAGGTCATCGTCGCCGCCCAGATCAACGTCGTTGTCCGGCGAATCGCCATCTTCATCGATGTCCAGATCCGGATCGGCGAGATCGACGTCCTCGACCTCTTCAACCTTGGCCTTCTGCACTTCCTCGTAGGGAATCGGCTGCTTTGACTTCAGCACCGGATCGACATGCCAGGCATAGCCGCATTCGATGCAGGTGATCGGGTCATCCTTGCCCAGATCGTAAAAGCGGGTGCCGCACTTCGGGCAACCGTGCTTGGCGCCCCATTCAGCCTTGACCATGTCAATTCCTCGATGCTGCCCTTCGCCACCGCGACGGGCTGAAACTCTTAATACGTATTGGAGACGGCTTGCGCCTGTCCCAGCGCGGCGCGCGCCTTGCCATAGCCCGCGCCCGCTGTCAAAAGCCGCGCGCGATTGCCGCTCTACCCGTGAAAGTGCTGACGTGTCCAACGCTGATCCTGCCGCGATGAAGCCCCGGCGCTTCATGCCCTCTGGTCCACTGCGTGGCACGATCCGCGTGCCGGGCGACAAGTCGATCAGCCATCGCTCCATTATGCTGGGCGCTCTGGCCGTGGGGGAGACCCGCGTAACCGGCCTGTTGGAGGGTGAGGATGTCCTTTCCACCGCCGCTGCGATGCGGGCGATGGGGGCTTCGGTCGAACGCCTTGGCGATGGGGAATGGTCCGTGCAAGGGGTTGGTGTGGGTGCGCTGCTACAGCCGCAGACCCCGCTCGACATGGGGAATTCCGGCACTTCCACCCGCCTGCTGATGGGCCTCGTGGCGAGCCACCCGATCATGGCAAACTTCATCGGCGATGCCAGCCTTTCAAAGCGGCCAATGGGCCGGGTGATCGAACCATTATCACAAATGGGCGCAGCGTTTGACGCCTCGGAAGGTGGCCGCCTGCCCCTCACAGTCCGCGGCGCTTTGCCTGCCGTGCCGATTTCATACCGCCTGCCAGTTGCCAGCGCGCAGGTAAAAAGCGCCGTACTGCTGGCCGGGCTTAACACCCCCGGCATTACCACGGTGATCGAGCCCGTACCCACCCGTGATCATTCCGAACGGATGCTGCGCGGCTTCGGCGCCGACCTTTCGGTCGAGGTTGAGAGCGATGGCACCCGGGTGATTCGCCTCGTGGGCGAAGCGGAGCTCAAGCCCCAAACGATCGAGGTGCCGGGCGATCCCTCCTCCGCCGCCTTCTTCATCGTCGCCGCGCTGATCGTGCCGGGCAGCGAGCTGACCATTCAAAACGTCGGCCTCAACCCCACCCGCGCGGGCATTGTCGAAGTGCTGCGCCAGATGGGCGGTAAGATCGAGGAATTGAATCGCCGTGAAGTGGGAGGAGAGCCGGTGGCTGACCTGGTGGTGCGCCACTCCGCATTGAAGGGAATAGCAGTCGATCCGGCAATCGCACCAAGCATGATTGACGAATTCCCCGCCCTGTTCGTCGCCGCCGCGCTGGCAGAAGGCACCACGGTCACCACCGGCCTTGAGGAACTGCGAGTGAAGGAAAGCGACCGGATTGCAGTCATGGCTGCAGCGCTGACCCTGGCCGGCGCGCGCGTCACTGAAACCGAGGACGGCCTGACCATTCATGGCACAGGCGGTGATCTGCTGCGCGGCACGGCAACGGCAATCGCCACCCATCTCGATCACCGGATCGCCATGTCGATGGCTGTGGCCGGCCTTGCCTGCCGCGAGGGCGTGGAGGTTGACGATACCCGGCCGATCGCCACCAGCTTCCCGATCTTCGAAGCCCTGCTTGACGGGTTGGCCCAGTGATCATCGCGGTCGATGGGCCAACGGCATCGGGCAAGGGCACGATTGCCAAGGCGCTGGCAGCGCATTTCGGGCTGCCGCACCTCGATACGGGGCTGCTCTATCGTGCAGTTGGGCGGCAGGTGGCTTTGAACGGGGGCAATCCAGATGATCCCGTCGATTCCCTTGCCGCCTGTGCCTTTCCTGAAGATCTGATCAGCGATCCCGAGCTGCGCAGCGAGGCAACAGGCGGACTAGCCAGCCGGGTCTCGGTCCATCCCGCCGTGCGGCAGGCGCTCTATGAACGCCAGCGCGCCTTTGCCGCCCAGCCCGGCGGCGCGGTGCTGGACGGACGCGATATCGGCACGGTGATCGCGCCGGAGGCAAAAGTGAAGCTGTTTGTGGTAGCCTCGGTCCCGGCGCGGGCCGAGCGGCGGTTCCGCGAAATGCAGCAGCAGGGCCGCGCCGTGGCACTGGCAGAGATCGCGGCAGATCTCGCGGCCCGCGACGAGCGCGATCGCAACCGGGCCGAAGCGCCGCTGGTTGCCGCGCCCGATGCCGTATTACTCGACACCAGCGACCTCGACCGGGACGAGGCGATCGCCGCGGCCATCGCAATTGCCGAAGCGCGGCGTTAGTCGAAGACCCCGACCGCAAGCTCTGCCCAGGCCAGCAACAGCGCGCCGATTATGACCAGCGCAGCCAGCATGCGCTTGCCTGAGGTCACCAGCACCCGCCCGGCCCCTTCCAGCGCCAGGCCTGTCGACCCGAGCAGGATCGCCGCGGTCACAAAGTCCTCCAAGCCCCAATTGACTTCGGTGCTGAACTGCATGGCCACCGCCGGCACAGCGAGCAGCGCGGCAATGCCTCCCCACAGAAAAACCCGGGTCCGGGGGCCGAGGCCTGGCTTGGCAGCAGTGTCAGTCGTCATCGCTTCTCTCCGTCTGGTAGCCCTCTCCTAGCCACGGCGCGCCAGGCTTGCACGTGGTCATGCCGTGCAGAACCTGTGCAAGCGGGTCATCGCAAGCCAATTGCCCTGGCCTGGGCGGGAGTGTTAGGCCCCGCCCATGCTTCGCCTTTCCCTCCCCGCCATCGCCCTGCTGGCAGCCGCTTCGGCAGCCCTCAGCCAACCCGTAACCGTCCAGGAGCGCCGCCTTGCCGAAGTGGAGCGCGGACGGGCGATTGCCGAAGCGCGATGCGCCGCCTGCCATGCCGTTTCCGCCAATGGTAGCTCCCCCAATCCCGAGAGCCCCGGCTTTGAGGACATCGCCAATCGCCAGGGCCTGACCAGCGCAACGCTGCGTCAGAACCTGCGCGATGCGCACAATTATCCCGATGCCATGCAGTTCAAGATCGATCGCGGCCAGGTGCGCGATCTTTCCGCCTATATCGTGACGCTGAAGAAATCGGGCTACAGGCCAGCGATCTGAGGCCGCGATTGGTCGCAAATTCCTTGCTTTAGCGGCCTCGCCCGCTTAAGCGCCGCCGGTCCCGGAGGGCTCGCGCCCGAAAGGATGTCGTGGACGGCATTCGGCCCCTGCGACGATCGGCCCACTTTTGGCCCGCTCAAGCAATGGTGCTGCGGCGGAGAAAAGACCAGCGGATACAACCGCTTGGCCGGAAACATCGATAGACAGGAAACTGTACATATGGCTTCTGCAGCCAACCCCACGCGCGACGATTTTGCCGCGCTGCTCGACGAATCCCTCGGTGGCGCCGCTGATGGCGGCTTTGAAGGCCGGGTCGTCAAGGGCACCATTACCGCGATCGAAGGCGACAAGGCCGTGATCGACGTCGGCCTCAAGAGCGAAGGCCGCGTTCCGCTCAAGGAATTCGCCATGCCGGGTCAGCCGCATGGCCTGAAGGTCGGCGACGAAGTCGAAGTCTTCGTTGACCGCGTCGAAAACGCTGATGGCGATGCCATGCTCAGCCGCGACCGCGCCCGCCGCGAAGCCGCCTGGGACAAGCTTGAAGAAGAATTCGGTGAAGGCAAGCGAGTCGAAGGCGTGATCTTCGGCCGCGTCAAGGGCGGCTTCACGGTCGACCTTAACGGTGCCGTTGCCTTCCTCCCCGGCAGCCAAGTCGATATCCGCCCTGTGCGCGACGTGCAGCCACTGATGGACGTGCCGCAGCCGTTCCAGATCCTGAAGATGGACCGCCGCCGCGGTAACATCGTCGTCTCGCGCCGCGCCGTGCTGGAAGAAACCCGCGCCGAACAGCGCTCGGGCCTGATCCAGAACCTCGCCGAAGGCCAGATCATCGATGGCGTGGTCAAGAACATCACCGATTACGGTGCGTTCGTTGACCTGGGCGGCATCGACGGCCTGCTCCATGTCACCGACATGAGCTACAAGCGCGTCAACCACCCGAACGAAGTCATCAATATCGGTGACACCGTGAAGGTGCAGATCATCCGCATCAACCAGGACACCCAGCGCATCAGCCTGGGCATGAAGCAGCTGGAATCGGATCCGTGGGAAGGCGTCATCGCCAAGTACCCGGTCGGCGCGAAGCTGCGCGGCGTGGTTACCAACATCACCGAATACGGCGCCTTTGTGGAGCTGGAAGCCGGGATCGAAGGTCTGGTCCACGTTTCGGAAATGTCCTGGACCAAGAAGAACGTCCACCCCGGCAAGATCGTTTCGACCTCGCAGGAAGTCGACGTGCTGGTGCTGGAAGTTGACAGCGACAAGCGCCGCATCTCGCTTGGCCTCAAGCAGGCCCAGCAGAACCCCTGGGAAGCCTTCGCCGAGAAGCACCCGGTTGGTTCGACCGTGGAAGGCGAAGTCAAGAACGCAACCGAATTCGGCCTGTTCATCGGCCTCGACGGCGACGTCGACGGCATGGTCCACATGTCGGACATCGCCTGGGGCATCTCGGGCGAAGACGCGCTGGCTCTGCACCGCAAGGGCGAGCAGGTTTCGGCCATCGTGCTCGACGTCGACGTGGAGAAGGAGCGCATCTCGCTTGGCATGAAGCAGCTTGAAAAGGGTGCACCGGCTGCCGGCGTCGCCGCTGCCGCTTCGGGCCTGAAGAAGAACGAGATCGTCACCGTCACCGTCCTTGAAGTCCGCGATGGCGGCCTTGAAGTGCAGGCTGGCGAAGATGGCGCCACCGGCTTCATCAAGCGTTCGGACCTGGGCCGCGACCGCGACGAGCAGCGCACCGACCGCTTCCAGGTTGGCCAGAAGCTCGATGCCATGGTCACCGGCTTCGATCGTTCGAAGAAGCCGAACTTCTCGGTCAAGGCCCGCCAGCTGGCCGAAGAAAAGGAAGCCGTGGAACAGTACGGTTCGTCGGATGCCGGCGCTTCGCTGGGCGACATTCTGGGCGCCGCGCTGAAGGCCAAGAAGGACTAATCCTTCTTCGCCAAGCCGCAGGCTAAGCAACAAAGGCCCGTCCGGAGCAATCCGGGCGGGCTTTTGCTTTGCGGGCGGAATGGGTTTATCCTTGGCCCATGCTCGAAATTCATCAGTTCCCGTGCCTGTCAGACAACTATGGATACCTGCTTCACGATCCGGTGAGCGGAGCGACCGCCTGTATCGATACCCCTGATGCCGATGCCTATCTGCGTGAGGCCGGACACAAGGGCTGGCAGATCACTCATATCTGGAACACCCACTGGCACCCCGATCATGCCGGCGGCAACACTGCGATCAAGGCGGCGACCGGCTGCACCGTCATTGCTCCGGCAGAGGTTGAGCGGATCGCCGCGCCAGACCAGATCGTCGCCCACGGTAGCAAGGTGACGCTGGGCGCCTTTACCGCCCAGGTGATTGACGTTTCCGGCCACACCAATGGCCATATTGCCTTCCACCTGCCCGAGGCCGGAGTAGCCTTTGTTGGCGACGCGGTTTTCGCGCTGGGGTGCGGACGGATGTTCGAAGGCCAGCCCGACCAATTCTGGGCCAGCCTCGAGCGGATCAAGGCCCTTCCGCCGGAGACGCTGCTGTACTGCGCGCACGAATATACTGCATCGAACGCCCGCTTCGCGCTCCACGCCGATCCGGACAATGCCGAACTGCAGGCCTATGCCGCGCAAATCGAGAAGGCCCGCGCCGCGGGTAAGCCGACCGTCCCCACGCCGCTTTCGCGCGAATTGGCCACCAACCCCTTCCTACGCGCCGATGACCCTGCGTTGAGTGCGCGCTGGGGCGGAGGCGATGCCGTGGCCACTTTTGCAGCCCTGCGCGCCGCCAAGGACAATTTCTAGACCCCGTCTCCACTGCCCGCTCGTGCTGAGCTTGTCGGAACGAAGTCATCGCAAGATGAAGCACTGTTCTTTTCCTTGGTTCTCGCGCAGGGTGGCAAGAACAAGAGCGGCCCTTCGACAAGCTCAGGGCTAGCGGAATTGGGTGGGGAGCAGAACGGCCAATGCAAGCACTGCTGGTTGAACGACTGAGTGCGGACCTCTCCGGGGTTACACTCTCTGACCTGCCCGTACCCCAGCGTGGACCGGGGGAGGTGCTGGTGAAGGTCCATGCCGCCTCGCTCAACTTCCCGGACCTGCTGATGACGCGCGGCGAATATCAGTTCAAACCAGACGTGCCCTTCACTGCCGGCCTCGAATTTGCCGGTGAAGTGGTCGAGGCGGATCCGGACACCGGTTTCAAGCCGGGCGACGGGGTCTATGGCGGCAACAAGACCGGCGCCTTTGCCGAATATGCCGTGGTCCCGGCCCGCGCACTCTCTGCCATGCCGCCGGGAATCGGGATGGTTTCTGCTGCGGCCCTGGGGGCGGCCTATGGCACGGCTTACACCGCGCTGGTCGAGGTGGGCGGGCTGAAGGCCGGCCAATGGGTGCTGGTCCACGGCGCCAGCGGCGGCGTGGGCCTGGCTGCGGTTGAACTGGCCAAGCGGCTTGGCGCCCATGTCATCGCCACCACCGGTTCCCCGGGCAAGCTGGCGGCGCTGCGCGCGGCCTGCGATGCTGAAGCGGTAATCCTGGCCGAAGGACGCTTTCGCGAACAGGTGGCCGAACTGACCGGAGGGCACTTGTGCGATCTGGTCTATGATCCGGTTGGCGGCGACGTGTTTGATGAAAGCACGCGCTGCGTCGCCTTTGGCGGCAAGCTGCTGGTGATCGGCTTTGCCGGTGGGCGGATCGCCGACATCTCAACCAATATTCCGCTGATCAAGGGCTTTGCCGTGGTTGGCGTGCGGGCCGGCGAATATGCCCGCCGCTTCCCGGACCGGGGCAAGGTCATCCGCGAGGCAGTGGCCACCCTTGCTGCCGATGGCCGACTGAACCCGCATATTGATCGGATCCTGCCGCTCAGCCGCTGGCGCGAGGCCTATGCGGCAATGGCCGGACGGGAGATCGTCGGCAAGGTCGTGCTCGAACCGGGCAAATGAAAAGGGCGGCCGGTGGCCGCCCTTCGCAATTCCAGACTGGCAGCCGGATCAGATCCCGCCGATCGCCTCGTCCACCAGGGCCTTGTCGGCCTTGGCATTGTGGTTGGCAGCGATCAGCTGGCGCGCGGCCGCAGCAGCAGCGTTTGCTGCCTTGGTCCGCAGTTCAGCAATCGCGCCGCGCTCGGCAGCCGCGATCTTGTCTTCGGCCATCTTTTCGCGGCGCTTGATCAGCGCCTTGGTGTCAGCCTCGGCCTTGGCGACGATTGCGTCAGCTTCGGACTTGGCATGCTCGATCATCGCCGCGGCGTCCTTTTCGGCACCGGCGATCTTGTCGGCATATTCCTTGCGCAAGGCTTCGGCCTCGGCACGCAGGGCCTTGGCTTCGTCGAGCTGCTTGCGGATTTCCGCGATATTGGCATCGAGCCCGCCGGTGATCATTGCCGGGACCTTCTTCCAGATCGCAACGACGATCAGGACGGTCATCGACAGTGCAACCCAAGCAACCGGGTTCAGGCCCAGCGCGACCGGCTCGGCATGTTCGGCGCCATGTTCAGCGGCTTCGGCCGCAAGGACGAGCAGATTAGCCATTGAG
Source organism: Novosphingobium sp. APW14 (assembly GCF_032337075.1). Classification (NCBI taxonomy): domain Bacteria; kingdom Pseudomonadati; phylum Pseudomonadota; class Alphaproteobacteria; order Sphingomonadales; family Sphingomonadaceae; genus Novosphingobium; species Novosphingobium sp. APW14. The sequence continues at coordinate 27,747 of NZ_JAVYAB010000003.1, read as the reverse complement.
CGCTTCCTTCACCGCGACCGTGGCCGACTTGGCATCAACCGACAGGCCGGCAACGCGGCTGACGATATCGCTGGCAGCTTCGGCTGCGACCTTTTCGATTTCCTTCAGCGCACCGCTGCGCGCCTCGGCAATCTTGGCTTCGGCTTCGGCCAGCTTGGCATCAAGCTTGGCATTGGCCTTAGCCAGTTTGGTTTCGCTGGACTTGGCCGCAGCCAGCTTGGCCTTGGCGATCACCGCCTGGGCTTCTGCCCGCTGGCGGTTGGCTTCGGCGCGCCAGGCCTCTTCCTCGGCATCGGCAGCAGCCCGCGCAGCTTCCGCTGCGGCGAGATCGCTGGCGATCTGCCGGTCACGCGTCTCGACGGTCGCCATCACCTTGGGGACCATGCCCCGGCCAATGACGAAGAAGATGAAGCCGAAGAAGATCAGCATCCAGAAGATCTGGCTGGACCAGGTTTCGGCAAGTTGCGCGATTTGAGGCATCAGAGCGTCCGCAATTTGTCCGGCCGGCCCCGCCCCGGGGGGCAGGAACCAGCCGGTCATTCAATCAATCGTAGGTCTTAGGCGACGAAGATCAGGATCATCGCGACGACGAACGAGAGCAGGCCCAGAAGTTCGGCGGCCGCGAAGCCGATGAACAGGCGGCCCTGCTGGCCGTCAGCCGCGCCCGGGTTGCGCAGAGCGCTTTCCAGGAACGAACCGAACACGTTACCCACGCCGATGGCGGCCATGCCGGCGCCGATGGCAGCGAGACCAGCACCGATCAGCTTGGCGCTTGCAGGTTCCATTTCGATAACTCCTTCTTCGAAAATTCGTGTGGTTGGATAGGACTTAGTGAAGGTTTTCGGCGTCGTTGAGATACAGCGACGTCAGCAATGCAAAGACGTAGGCCTGGATCCCGGCAACCAGGATTTCCAGGGCGCAAATCGCGATCATCAGCGCAAAGCTGAGGACCGAAACCACCGGGCCAATGCCAAGACCGGCATTAACGCCATTGATCACGAAGCCCGACAGCACTTCCAGCAGCACGTGCCCGGCCATCATGGCCACGAACAGTCGCAAGCCGAGGCTGAAGGGACGGACCAGGAAACTGACCAGTTCAATCGCGAAGATCAGCGGAATCATCACCAGCGGTGTGCCGTGGGGGATGAACAGCGAGAAGAAGTGCAGCTTGTGCTTCCAGAAGCCCACGATCAGCACGATCGCGAAGCTCATCACCGCCAGCACGCCGGTGGCGGTAAAGTGGCTGGTGAAGGTGAAGGGATGCACGCCAACCAGGCCCAGCGGCATCAGGCCGAGGATGTTGGCGAAAAGGATGAACATGAACAGCGAGAAGATGTAGGGCACATACTTCTTGCCAGCCGGCCCGATATTGGCGGCCAGCAGGTTGTCGATGAAGCCGGTGAAGCCTTCGACTGCCATCTGCCAACGACCGGGGACCAAATCCCGCTTCAACCCGCCAGCAACGAAGATCAGCAGCGCAACAGCCGCGATCGCCATCCACAGCGAGGAGTTGGTGAAGGCAATATTGTAGCCCGCGATCTGCCAGTGATCGGTGCCGAACATCGGCTCGATCGTGAACTGGTGCATCGGATCGACTTTAGCCGCTTCGGCCACGCGACGTACCCTTCTTGCTCAATTCATATACGACCAGCGCCCCTCTGGCCTAAAGCAAGGTCAATCAGGGCGCCGGGACGAAATCCGGATGATATTCCTGAAGGAAACGATGATCCCAAGGGCCATCATCACCAACAGACCCCAGGGCGAGGTTCCGGCAAACTGGTCAATGACCCAGCCGATGAACGCACCGCCACCGATCCCCCCGATCAGCTCGGCCAGGACGCGGTTGCCAAGGCGGTAATTCGCATCGGCTTCCATGCCCGGACTTGGCTTGTTGCGCTGTTCTTCCCGCTCGCGTGCAGCCTTGAGCCGCGCTTCGAGCGCGTTAACCCGCGCATCTTCACCAATGGGGTCTCGAGCAGGAGGATCATCGTTCATGCCAAGTCTCCTTATACGGGAGCGATGGACACGCGCAACGACCGCCCGCCGAGGGCACGGGCCCCTTAGGTTGGGGCAAGCTGCGAGTCAACCGCCGCCGATGGCGGTATAACCGGCTCCGACGGCAGAAAGTTTAGCCTTGCGGCAATGCAGCCGAAAAATCAGGGGCAGCGCGGATCACGCAGCGGCGCGGCGGCCGTACGGGTTTGCCAGGAACCATCGGGTGCCTGGTATTTCTCACCCGGCACGGTCCGCGCAATCGCCTGGCAGCCCGCCGAAAAGGCGTACTCCTCAATCGTCGCGCCGTTGGCCTGGGCGCGCTCGGCATAAACGGCCTTGCGCTTGATGTTGATGTCTTCGGCCAGGCGGCGGGTTTCGGGGCTCGGCGAGGTGGGAAAACCAAGGTAGCCGTCAACCTTTTCGCCAACATCCCCATTGACGCGCGCGGCGGCATAGGCCGGATCGCGCTGCTGCGCAGAAGCCGGGGCAACCACCATCAATGCGGCCAGTGCAGCCCAGCCGGCTCCGGCCAGCGCGCTGCGTTCGATTTGGACGGCAAACTTGGTCATGTCCGTTTCCTCAGAAAATTCCGGGATTGTCCTTGATCGTGTTCCCGGCGTCGGCCGAAAGTCGATAGACAACTTCCTGTTTGATATTGATGTTCAGTTCGATGACGATCGGCTTGTCCGGCGCGTTGACCGAAATGCAGCCTGTCAGCGTCAGCGCCCCGGCAATCATCATCAATCCCTTCTTCGCAGCGGCGCGGGCCGAGCCCTGCCGCATCGACCGAACCTGTCCGGATGCCACGTAATCCATGGCGGAACTTGTCGCAGCCCGGACCGGCTTGGTCAATTCTGGTGACTTCATGGCACTTTCCTGCTGACTGGGGGCTGAATATCGGGTGGCAGCGGTGTTTGAGCGGCGGGCTGGTCAATCGGCTTGCCATCCTTGTCGACCAGCCCCAGTTCGCGCGGATCGCGGACATAGGCCGGGTCATAGAGCGAGCGGAACGAATAGAGCAGCCGCTGGAACGGCGCGCGCACGTTGATGTTGAAGCGGATCGGCAGCTTGCCGATCTGGCGGGTGAAGTAATTCTGCCGCGCGCCCGCGCCCTGCGTCACGCCATCGATCCGGACGCGGGTAAAAATCTCCCCATCCAGCTCCCCGTCCATACCGATCCGCATTTGGCGGTAATCGAGCGAACGGAGCGACTGGAAGGCGAAGTTGGCCATGGCCCCCATGTCCTTGTACGTCAGCGCGCCGACGTAAGCGACACTGCCCCCTGGTGGACGCGAGACCAGAAGGCCGCCTTCGATCCGCCCCCCTTGCTCATCGAAGACCAGCGGCAGGTCGCCATCGAAGACCCCGCGGGCCGCAACGTTGGACATTTCGATCTGCTGGACGAACTTCGCCGCATCGGCTGCGGTCAGCCGCAAGGTAAAGCGGCGTTCATCCGAAGCCCCGAGCCGCATCTGCGTGGGCAGCAATTGCAGCCGTCCGCCAAGGAAGGGCCATTCCGCGCCATTGACCACCAGCATCCGGTCAGGTTCCAGCTGGAAACGCAGCACGCCCTCGTAAACCTCGATCCCCGGGTTGATCGCGGCAATTTCCAATACCTGATCCGGCGCGGTGACCATGCCGAGCAGGTCGGTGAACCGAACCGTCCCGCGCATCCCCTGCACCGGCCCAAAGGCGGCGGCGAAATCGAGCTTGTCGGTGGTGAAGCTGCCGGTCGAAGTGACCGTGCGCGGGCTCCAGTCGATCCGTCCCGCACCGCGCACCATGCCGCGCGCATTTGCGATCACGCCCAGCGCCAGGTAGCTGAGCGTATCAGGCTGGAGCTTTTGATCGAAAACCAGATTGCGGACAGCAAGATCGGCGTGGCCGGTGCCGCTGGCCAGATCATGGACAATGGTCGCTTCAGTCACGATCCGGTCCGAAGCCGGTTCGCGCAGAGCGGCCAAGGCGGTGATACGATTATTCGCGAGGTTGAGCGTGGCCCCGCGGGCCACGACGGGGCGGAAGCGGTCATCAACCAGCCGGTCCTCCAGCCGGAACACGCCCTCGCCAAGGCTGAGCCGCCCCCCGGCATAGCGCCACGATCCGCTCGCCTCGCGAAGATCAAGCGGAACTGCCGCCAGCAGCGCCTCCGCACCGCTGAACCGGCCAGACGGGACCTTGCCCAGCTGGCCGGTCAGCGAAGCAATGGTGAAGTGGCTTCCTGCCGAAACCGGCCCCAGGGTCACATCCACGTCGCGCGCGGCAAGGCCGCCCGGCCAGGCAAAGCCGACCGCCGCCGATCGCAGAAGGATAGGCGTCTCACCAATCCGGCCCGACAGCGCCAGCCGCGGCACGCCGGCAGCAAGACGGGTCCCATTCGGCCCGCTGACCACAATCGCCCCGCCCGCCCCCGGACACAGGGTCAGCGCGCGGCCATCAAGCGTCAGGCTGGCATAGCGCAGGCTATCAAAGCGCAGCAGCGTGCAACCGCGCCACAAGGCCAGCCCGCGGCGCGGATTCCAATTGCCATCGATCGGCAGGACCAGCCGCTCGACCCGGCCGTCCGGCAGCGCGCCACTGATCAACGCGCGTCCACCCAGTCCCACCGCACCGTCAGCCCGCCAGACAACCACCAGCCGAGGCAAGGCAATGGCGGCATCGCCCGCGCGGTATTGCGCCATGGTCAGCCGGGCTTCGATCGTACCGCCGGGGCGGCGCTCTATCTGACCCGCCAGGCGCGGCAGTCCTTCGCCGCCGGTTCGCAGGTTACCGATCAGCCTTAGCCCGCCCTGCCCGCCGAACACCACTTGCCCGCGTGAGAGCACGAGCAGGTCCTGCCCGCTAGTCCCCGTGAGTTCCAGCGCCGGCACGATCAAGCTGGTCAGTTGCCCCCTCCGGCGCAGGGAAAATTCGGCCGAAAGTTCGCTGCCACGTCCTTCGCGGCGCAGGGCCGAGCGTAACTGGGCCAGCAGCGGAGCGCCCAGCGTTCCGGCCGAAGAGCGCGCCAGCTCTGTCAGGGTCTGGTCGAGCGCAGGACCGGGTTGTAAACCTTCGCCGCCCATTCGCCCTTCGCCCTCAAAGCCCGCCAGCCCTTCGCGGCTGCGCAGCGCGCCGGCAAGAGTGAGTTTTCGCGCCGCCAGGGGGCCGCCAACATCAACCAGTGCGAGGGTATAATTCGCTGTCATCGCCCCGGCACGGAGTGACAGCCCCAGATCGCCGCCCAGCCCACCGGCGCGCGCTCCGTTCCAATTGATTGGACCGCCGGTGAATTGGCTTTGTGCCGAAAACCCTGACAGATCGGAGGATGCCGCAAGCTCAGCCTGCAGCGTCATGCTCCCGATGGCGAAGCCATGGCATTTTGCTCCGCCCAAGCGCACCGGCCCGATGAACCGCGGCACTCCGGCGTCGGTTGAAATCGTGCCAAAGGCGCTGGCACCGCTCAGGCGGCAATCCTGCATCCGCAGCTCGGGCGCGATTGCAGCCAGTTGCCCCGCAAAGGCATTGCGCAGGTTCCCCCGGCCTTCGGCCTTTAGCCCGACTGGACCAACGTCGGTTTCAATCCGGGCGCGGCCGTCCTCAAGTCGCAGGTCAAAGTCCGGCAGCCCCATCCGTTTGGCCCCGGGCGCGAACAGCACGCGGTCGAGGCTGCCAAAGGTAAGCCGTCCGGCCTGGTAAGCCCCATAGAGGCGTGGCCGGACCAGCCGCACCGAACCAATCGTGGGCAAACCAAACCTTGGCCTGAGTTGGATTTCCATTCGCTCGGCAGTGAAGTCCGGGCGAGCCGGATCGCCTACGACGACATTGGTCAAGACCTGCTCGCGCGGACCAACCTTTTCCAGCCGATAGCTAGCCGGCAAGCCGTACTGGCCAAGCTGGCGGCCAATAATCCGGTGCGCCAGATTCTCCCGCTCTAGCCACAAGGCAATCAGGCCCAGCAACGCCAAAGCAATGGTCAAGATCATGACCCAGCGCCGCATGCCGGGTGCCGGAGCAGCTTCCGCTGCAATTTCCGGTAGTTCGACCTCGGGCTGGGGCATTGTTCCTGCTTGCGCGTTCGGGCGGCGAAAGGCAATGCAGCATCGATAAAGGGAGGCTGCGTGCACGACGAAGAGGGAGCCGGACCGCATCACGGCACGGGTCATCGCGCCCGCCTTCGCGCCCGGCTGCTGGCTGGCGGGGCCGAAGCGCTGGCCGATCATGAGGTGATCGAATACCTGCTGATGATGGCCATCCCCCGCAAGGATGTAAAACCGCTCGCGAAAAGCCTGCTAACGCGCTTTGGCGGCCTGGCCGGGGTGCTGAATGCCGATCCGCAGGCTTTGGCGCTCCATCCCGGCATGGGCGAAACCAGCGCTGCGGCGCTGAAGATCGTCGCGCTGTCCGCGCGGCGGCTGGCTCGCGCCGAACTGTCCGAAGCGCCCGTCCTGGCTAGCTGGCAGGCGCTGATCGATTACCTGACCATCGACATGGCCCACCTGACGCACGAGCGGGTGCGGGTGCTATACCTGGATACCCGCAACCGCCTGATCCTGGACCATCTGGAGAGTGAGGGCTCGCTCGACGAGGCGGCAATCCATCCGCGCAACGTGGTCAAGCGGGCGCTCGATGTCGGGGCCGCAGCGCTGATCCTGGTGCACAACCATCCATCGGGCTCGCCCGAACCGAGCCGGGCTGATATCCAGATTACCAATCGCATTGCCGAAGCCGGCCGATTATTGGGGATCGTGGTTCATGACCATGTAATCGTCGGCCGCCACGGCCACACCAGCCTGCGCGCCAAGGGACTTGTCTGAAGCAATGAGCGATACAGCTGCTCCGGCCATGCTCAAAGGTATCAAGGTTGTTGACCTGACCACCGTGGTCTTTGGACCCTACTGCACGCAGATCCTGGCTGACCTGGGGGCAGAGGTGATCAAGGTGGAAACCCCGGGCAGCGGCGACGTGCTGCGCTGGGCCGCCAAAAGCGCGCAGACGCCGGGGATGTCGCCCGCCTTTTTTGGCTTCAATCACGGCAAACGCTCGATCGCGCTTGATCTCAAGCAACCGGATGACAGTGCCGTGATCCGCCAACTGCTGGCCGAGGCCGATGTCTTCGTAGCCAATGTGCGCGGCAAGCCGCTGAAACGGCTCGGCCTGGATTATGACGCGGTGCGGGCGATCCGGCCGGATATCATCTATGTCCATTGCGTTGGCTTTGGGCAGGATGGCCCCTATGCCGATTTGCAGGCCTATGACGATGTTATTCAGGCTGCAGCCGGCGTCACCAGCCTGCTGCCCGAAGTCGATGGCAATTCCGCGCCGCGATTTTTCCCCTCACTGATCGCTGATAAGGTTTCCGGCCTCCACGCCGCCTATGCCGCCATCGCCGCGCTGTTCCACCGCGAACGGACCGGCGAAGGGCAGAAAGTGGAAGTGCCAATGTACGAAGCCTTCACCAGTTTCATGCTGAGCGAGCACCTGGGCGGACTGACATTTGACCCGCCGGTTGGCCCGCCGGGCTACCGCCGCCAGCTTGATCCCGATCGCCAGCCCTTCCCCACCGCCGATGGCCACATTGTGATGGTGGCCTATACCTATGATGCCTGGGACCGGATCTTTGCGCTGTTGGAGGCTCCGGACTTTCTGCAAGATCCACGCTTTGAAGGACCACAGGCGCGGGCTGCCGCTATGCCCGAAATGTACCGCCGCATGGCCGAACTGACCCGGCAGTTCACGACCGAAGACCTGATCGCGCGCTGCCATGCTGCGCAGATCCCGGCCCAGCCGGTGAAAGACATTCCGGGCGTGCTGGCCGATCCGCACCTGAATGCCGTTGGCATGTTCCAGCAGCGCGAGCACCCCAGCGAAGGCCGCTATCACGAAATGGTGCAACCAGTGCGGTTCGGCGCCATGCCGCCGGTGGAGCGGCGTGCGCCGCCCTTGCTCGATCAGGATGGCCCGGCCATTCGTGCCGAATTGGCCCGCAAGGACAACTGACCATGTGCGTCGCTGCGCTTGGCTGGGCCGCGCATCCGCGCTGGCGTTTGGTGGTTGCCGCCAACCGCGACGAATTCCATGCCCGACCGACCGCGCCGCTCGCCATCTGGGACAATGGCGTAATCGCAGGGCGCGATCTGGAAGCCGGCGGAACCTGGCTGGGGGTCAACGAAGCCGGGCGCTTCGCCCTGGTCACCAATTTCCGCCTGCCGGGCTATCCCAAGCCGGGTCTCGCGTCACGCGGCGGGCTGGTGGTGGACTGGCTGTTGGGCCAGCCCGATCCCGATGCGGCGCAGCTCAATCCGTTTCACCTGCTGCGCATTGGCCCGGACGGCGCCAGCCACCTGAGTAACCAGCCAAGACCGACCAGCACTCCGCTTCATCCCGGCCTGCACGGCGTATCCAACGGCCACCTTGATCAGCCGTGGCTCAAGACCCAGCGCCTGACCGGGGCGGTAGCTGCATGGCTGGCGGCCGGCAGTGCCGATCCGGAAGGCCTTTTCGCCGCGCTGGCTGACGAAACACCACTGCCACCCGAGGCAGACAGCGAAGGACCAGAGGCGCCCTTCAGCCCAGTGTTCATCCGCAATGCGGTTTACGGCACGCGCTGTTCCACCGTGGTACTGATCGATGCGGCAGGCCAAGGCCAGATCATCGAGCGCCGCTTTAATCCGGACGGCAACGCGAGCGGCGATACGCGGCTGGCCTTCACCTGGCCCTAGGCGAAGTGCAGGCGGCGGTACTTGCCCCGGAAGTACAGCAGCGGATCGCGGCGCGGCTCAAACTGGGCGCGTACAACTTCACCCACGAGGATGAAGTGATCGCCGCCATCATGGATCGCGTGGCGCTTGCACTCAAACGCACCCAGTGCGCCATCGATCAGCGGCATCCCCGTTTCGCCCGGGCTCCAGGCAGTGGCGGCGAAGCGGTCCTCGCCCTTGCCGGCGAAGCGGTTTGACGCTGCTTGCTGGCTGACCTGCAACAGGTTGACCGCAAAATGCTCCGCCTCGCGCAATACAGGCGCAGACCCCGCAGTATTCGCCACGCAGACCAGCAACAGCGGCGGATCGAGCGACAGCGAAGTAAAGCTGTTGGCTGTCAGACCTATCGGCGTGCCGTCGGCATCACGCGAGGTTATGATGGTAATCCCGGTGGCAAAGCAGCCCATCGCATCGCGCAGGGTGCGGGCGTCTGATCCTGCGCGGAATTCGGTCGCATAGCGGGGCTGCTTGCGTTCCAGGAAATCGAGCAGGTGCGAGAGGAAAGCTTCGGTCCGGTCGGTCACGACCAACAGGTCGGCATCGGCCACTTCGACGCTTTCGGCATTGGGCAGCGCCGCATCGAAGGCCGCACTGGCTGGTGAGCGGCCCATCCACGGCAGGCCGCCGCGCACCACCAGCGTTGGCAGGTTGAGCCTGGGCGCGGCATCGGCAAGGCGGGCCTCGAGATCGTCGAGGTCGATCTGGCCCAGCACGCGCTCGTCCCACAGCTTCTGGTCATGCCCGCGCAGCTCCGCAAGGCGCTCGGCGATCTTGGCGGCAAGACCCGGATCGCGCCGCGCCGGCATGTCGACCAAAACGAGCCCGGCAGCAAGATTGGCGGCATCGGTTGCCAGCGCGACGGTTGCGACCCAGCCACTGCTGGTGGAGGTCACCACGACCGGTCGGGTGCCAAGCTGGGCCAGCACGGCGCGCAGGTCTTCAATGTGGGCTTCCAGATCATAGCGCCCGCTTTCAGGCCATTCGCTGCCGCCGTGGCCGCGCAGATCAAGCGAAACGACCCTGCGACCGGCCTGAACTAGCGCATCAGCAACAGTGTTCCATTCGGCGCGGGTTTGCCCGGCACCGTGAACCAAAAGGATTGTCGGATCATGCTCATCGCCAATCGCATCCGCCTCAAGCCTGACGCCGCCGAAGCCCTTGAAGGTGAGGATGGTCATTGCAATTCTCCGATTAACATGTGCCCTTGCCAGTCAAGCGGGCGCGATAGGCACGCTCCGATGCAGCCCCGCCTCGGCCGGAGCAAGCCGGTTGATGGTCCAGGCTGCAATTATCTCTGTCCAGCGGTGGACATATGACCGCAATTGTCGACAAGGACAATGCCTCAGGGCTATCGCTCCCACAAAACAATGAGGAGCATCAGGCATGACCACAGTCCCCCAGTTTGATCTGACCGGCCGCGTGGCGCTGGTGACCGGCGCGTCATCGGGCTTTGGCGCGCACTTCTCGCGGTTGCTGGCGGCGGCTGGGGCAGCCGTGGTGATGGGCGCCCGGCGGGCAGACCGACTGGCGGCGCTGGAGGCCGAAATCAAGGCGTCGGGCGGCAAGGCGCTGGCCGTCTCACTCGACGTAGCCGACGAAGCAGCAACGATCGCCGCCTATGATGCAGCCGAAGCCGCGTTTGGCACCGTCGATACGATCGTGGCCAATGCCGGGATCGCCGATGACCAACTGGCGCTCAAGGTCGATATGGATTCGTTTGACCGGGTGATCGCCACCAACCTGCGCGGGCCGTTCCTGACCGTGCGCGAAGGGGCCAAGCGGCTGATCGCCGCCGGCAGCCAGGAAAAGGAAAACGGCCGCGTGGTAATCATCGGTTCGGTCACCTCGAAAAAGGCCTTCCCCGGCTCCACCCCCTATTCCGCGACCAAGGCCGGGGTCACCCAGATGGCGCGGCTGATGGCGCGCGAATGGGCCCGCAAGGGAATCAACGTCAACGTGATCGAACCAGGCTATTTCCCGACCGAGATCACCGGTGAGCTGATGGAGAGCGAAATGGGCGACATCCTGCTCAAGACCTTCGCCCGCCGCCGCTGGTGCGAAATCCCGGCGATGGACGTGCCGCTGCTTTACCTCTGTTCCGACCTGTCGCGTTACGTCACCGGCAGCACGATCACCGTCGACGACGGGCAGCTGCTCTAAAGCTTCGCCAGCGCGGAAAAGACCGGCTGGACCCACTCCTGCCGGCAAATCAGCAGATCGGGCAGATAGGGATTGGCCTGGTTGTAGACCAGCGGGCTGCCATCCAGCCGCGAGACGTGCAGGCCATGCGCCGCCGCCACGGCGGCCGGGGCGCAATTGTCCCACTCATACTGTCCGCCACTGTGCAGATAGATTTCGGCTTGCCCCAGCACGACGGCCATCGCCTTGGCCCCGGCGCTGCCCATCGACACGAGTTCGGCGCCAAGCATTTCCGCCACGGCCAACGCCTCGCGCGGGGGGCGGGTGCGGCTAACCAGCATGCGCGGCGGGTCCTGGACCGGCGGCAAGGGCTGCGGGTTGCCGCTCGACAGCGTCACCCCCTGCCCCGGCAGCGCAACCGCCCCGACACGAGCGACCCCATCGATCGCCAGCGCGACATGCACCGCCCAGTCACTGCGGTCCTCGCCGTATTCACGCGTGCCATCGAGCGGATCGACGATCCAGACGCGTGACTTGTCCAGCCGGACGGCGTTGTCCTTTTCCTCCTCGGAGAGCAGCCCGTCGTCCGGCCGCTCACGCCGCAGCGCCTCTACCAGCAGGGTATTGGCAAGCCGGTCACCCTCGGCACCGATCCGAGGGCCGAGTTCGGCGCGGTCGAGTCCGAGCAGCAGTTCGCCAGCCTGCGTGGCGAGAATTGTCGCCAGATCCGCGTCAGTCACGCCAACTTCCTCCTACCCGTTCGTGTCGAGCGAAGTCGAGACACATGACGCGTGGTGTCTCGACTTCGCTCGACACGAACGGAAGTTGAGAATCTGATCATCATTTGAGCGGCATGATCGCGCGGATGATGGTATCCGCCGCCTCATCAACGGTCATCTCCACCGTGTTCACGCGGATCTCCGGATGCTCGGGCGGCTCATAGGGGCTGTCGACCCCGGTGAAGTTCTTGAGCGCACCGCTGCGGGCCTTCTTGTAAAGTCCCTTCACGTCGCGCGCCTCGGCCACTTCGAGCGGTGTGTCGACGAAGATTTCGATGAACTCCCCCTCGGGCAACATCGCGCGGACCATGTCGCGCTCCGCGCGGAACGGACTGATGAAGGCGGTCAGCACGATCAGCCCGGCATCGGCCATCAGCTTGGCCACTTCACCCACACGGCGGATATTCTCGATCCGATCCGTCTCGGTAAAGCCAAGATCCTTGTTGAGCCCGTGGCGGACGTTATCGCCATCGAGCAGGAATGTGTGGCGGTTCATCAGGTTGAGACGCTTTTCGACCGCATTGGCGATCGTGCTCTTGCCCGAACCGGACAGGCCGGTGAACCAAAGGACCCGCGGCTTCTGGTTCTTGAGCGCAGCGTGATCGTCTCGCTTGATATCGGTCGGCTGCCAGTGGACATTCTGCGCACGGCGCAGGCTAAAGTTCAGCATGCCCGCCGCAACCGTGCGATTGGTCAGCTTGTCGATCAGGATGAAGCCACCCAAGGCCTTGCTCTGCGCATAGGGCTCAAACACAATCGGCCGGTCAGTCGTCAGTTCGGCAATACCGATGGCGTTAAGATCCAGCGTCTTGACGGCAATGTGTTCCAAACTGTTGACGTTGATCGCATACTTGGGCTGCTGGACAGTGGCCGATACAGTTTGCGTGCCCAGTTTGAGCCAATAACCGCGCCCTGGCAGGAGCGGCTGGTCATCCATCCACACCACCGTCGCCTCGAACTGGTCTGCCACTTCGGGAGGCGCATCGGCCGTCGCGATAACGTCCCCACGGGAGCAGTCGATTTCATCGGCAAAGGTCAAGGTAACGGATTCGCCGGCGACCGCCTGGTCGCGATCTCCATCCGCTGCGACTACGCGGGCAATGGTGGTGGTGCGGCCCGAAGGCAGGACCCGTACCGCATCGCCCGGCCGCACGATGCCGCTGGAAATCTGTCCGGCAAATCCCCGGAAATCCAGATTCGGGCGATTGACCCACTGCACCGGCAGTCGCAGCGGTGCAGCCTGCTGGGCGCCGCGTTCCAGCGAAACCGTTTCAAGATGGTTGATTAACGCCGACCCGGAATACCAGGGCGTATTGGCCGAGCGATCGGTAACATTGTCACCCTTGAACCCCGAAATCGGGATCGCAGCGAAACCTTCCACTCCGATCGAGGTCGCAAAGGTGGCATAATCCGCCACGATCTCGTCAAACCGGGCCTGGCTATAGTCGACCAGGTCCATCTTGTTCACCGCCAGCACGAAGTGACGAATGCCAAGCAAGTGGCAGAGATAGGAATGTCGCCGCGTCTGGGCCAGCACGCCTTTGCGCGCATCAATCAGGATCACGGCCAAGTCAGCCGTACTGGCACCAGTCACCATATTGCGGGTATACTGCTCGTGCCCCGGGCAATCGGCGACGATGAACTTGCGCTTCTCGGTCGTGAAGAAGCGATAGGCGACGTCGATCGTGATGCCCTGTTCGCGTTCCGCCGCCAGGCCATCAACCAGCAGGGCAAAGTCGATCTCCTGCCCCTGAGTGCCGACCCGCTTTGAATCCGCCTCCAGCGCGGAAAGCTGATCGTCGAAGATCATCTTGCTGTCATACAGCAACCGCCCGATCAGCGTGGACTTCCCATCGTCAACCGATCCACAGGTTATGAACCGCAGCAGGTCCTTGTCGCGGTGGCGGGCGAGATAGCCTTCGATATCTTCGGCGATGGCCGTTTCGGGCGTGTAAGCGGGGCGGGTCATCAGAAGTACCCCTCCTGCTTCTTCTTCTCCATCGATGCGCTGCCGCCGTCCTTGTCGATCACCCGACCCTGGCGTTCAGACGTGGTGGTAAGCAGGGTTTCGCGGATCACGTCAGTCAGCGTTGCTGCCTCACTTTCAACCGCACCGGTCAGCGGGAAGCAACCGAGCGTGCGGAAGCGGATCGAGCGTTCAGTCGTCGGCAGCTTTCGGCCCAGCACGCGTTCCAGCCGCTCAAGATCATCGGCCATGAACAGTTGCCCGTCCCATTCATAGGTCGGGCGGGGCGCGGCGAAATAGAGCGGGACGATCTCGATCCCCTCCTGCTGGATGTATTGCCAGATATCGAGCTCGGTCCAGTTGGAGATCGGGAAGACCCGGATCGATTCGCCCTTATGCTTCCGGGCGTTGTAGAGGTTCCACAGCTCGGGCCGTTGGTTCTTGGGGTCCCAGCCATGGCTGGCCGTGCGGAACGAGAAAATTCGTTCCTTGGCCCGGCTCTTTTCCTCATCGCGCCGCGCGCCGCCGAAGGCCGCGTCGAAGCCGTAATGATCGAGTGCCTGCTTGAGCCCTTCCGTCTTCCACATATCGGTGTGGAGCGGGCCGTGGTCGAAGGGGTTGATACCCCGTTCTTGCGCATCGGGATTGTGCCAGACCAGCAGGTCCATCCCCGCTGCCTGCGCCGCCTTTTCGCGCAGGGCGTACATGTCGCGAAATTTCCAGGTGGTATCGACATGAAGCAGCGGAAACGGCGGCGGGGCCGGGTAAAAGGCCTTTTTCGCGAGATGCAGCATCACCGCGGAATCCTTGCCGATCGAATAAAGCATGACCGGACGCTCAGCCTCAGCCATCACTTCGCGCATGATGTGGATCGCCTCGGCCTCAAGCCGATCGAGGTGAGTCAGGGACTTGGTCATGCCGGTTCCCCTGTCAGAGCCCCCCGTGCCGAGCAACGAAGATCATCTTTGCCCGGCCCTATTGCCATTTTCCAGCCCGGTTGCGCCGCGCTCCACAACCGGGCAGTCTGCTGCGCCAAGGGAGAGAGCAAAAGCATGATGGATCCGCTGTTCGATTTCACCGGCAAGGTTGTGCTTGTCACCGGTGGCAGCAGGGGCCTGGGCTATCACATGGTCAAGGCCTTTGCTGAGCGTGGCGCCGATGTAATCATCGCCAGCCGCAAATTGGAAAATTGCGAAAAGGTGGCTGTAGAATGTCGCGCGCTCGGCCGCCGCGCCATGCCCTTTGCCATGCACGCCGGGCGCTGGGCCGATTGTGATGCGCTGGTCGAGGCCGTCTATGCCGCGTTCGGACGGATCGACATTCTGATCAACAATGCCGGCATGTCACCCGCCTGCGCCAGCCACGAAATGTCGGAAAGCCTGTTCGATTCGGTGCTCAACCTGAACTTCAAGGGGCCGTTTCGCCTGGCCAGCCAGGTGGCGCACCGGATGAACCAGGCGGACGGTGGCTGCATCATCAACATCAGTTCGATCGCTTCGCTTCAGCCCGCGCCGCAGGTTGTGCCCTATGGCGGGGCCAAAGCCGCGCTCAATGCCATGAGCATTTCACTGGCCCGCGAATATGCACCCAAAGTGCGGGTCAACACGATCGCACCGGGGCCGTTCCTGACCGACATTGCCGAGGCCTGGACCGCCGAAAAGCGTGAAGTTCAGCCAGTGGCCATGGGCCGCCCGGGCTATCCCGAAGAGATTGTTACCGCCGCCCTGATGCTGGCCAGTTCGCACAGCTCATACACCACCGGCGCGCTGGTCAGGGTCGATGGGGGACAGTGATTGCGCCGGACCGGTAATTGTATGAAACGTTAGCATTCCTGACATCAGACGGCACTTCTCGGCAATCCTAAATAGAGGATAACACCAAGCTTCACGCCGAAACTTAGCTGGTATGTTACTGTTTTCACGCAGGCGCTTGGAAATCAGCGATAAATTTTGCCCAGAATGAGCGCTTAGCATCCTCAATGCGTCGTTGAATGCTAGATATGGTCGTTCACAAGCGCAGTGAGGGCCGTGCAACAGCACCGCGAAACAACTGCCGACCTGCAGGAAACGCATGAGCGAAGCCGATTCTACCAAAGCGAGCAGACTCGTCGCGTCGCATTTTGCCAAGTATTCTACAGACCTGATTGGCTATGCGGCCCGGAAGTATGGCATCTCGATCGAGGACATGGCCATCCTGGGTTTGGTCTTTGCCGAGAGCACCCGGCCAATCCGCGAAGACACATACCTGGCATCAAAGTTCGGTTTTGAAGACCGGGTCCTGCCTGACGAGTATCGGCTTTCGGTCAATCTCAAGTTCGTGCACACCTCCCTTGGGCTGAGCCGGGAAACGACCCGAAGGAAACTGGAGCGCCTTGTCGCTCGTGGATTTTTGGCGCGGATTAACGGCGGTTACATTTTTCCGACCCCGCAGAACCGGGTAGACTTTTCAAAGGGTTTCCGCGCCACGCTGGTCAAAAGCATCGAAGCAATTGCAGCCCAGGCCAACCGCCCCCGGTCACCGGATTAAACCTGCGGACTGTGGTGATGGCGGCGCGTCTTAGCGATGCCCCCAACAGCAATACCAGCCATTGACGTAATAAGCCTGTATATTATATCGGGGTCTCCATGATCCCGACGACCTATCTGCTGAGCGACACCGCGCGCCTGCTGCGCAAGGCCTTTGACAGCCGGGTGCGGCAGCTGGGCATGACCAGCCCGCAGGCGCGCCTGCTGCTGATCCTTTCGCACAGCGAGGGTGAGAACCAGGCGTTCTATGCCGAGCGGCTGGAAGTAGAGCCCATTTCACTCGCCCGGATGCTGGACCGGATGGAAGAATCCGGCCGCGTCGAACGGCGCCCTGACCCGGCCGACCGGCGCGCCTGGCGGGTCTATCTGACCGATTCCGGTCAGGAGATCATTGGCCAGGTGCACCAATGCCTGAACGGACTTGAGGAAGAGATGCTGTTCAGTCTGGATCAGGCCCAGCGCGACACCCTCGCCGGCCTACTTGAGACTATTCGAGGCAATCTCACCAGCGCGCGCGCAACCGAAGTGACCGTCAATGGCTGAACAAGACCCCCACATCGAAGTGCCTGCTGAAGCAAAACACGACGCTTCGCCCCCGCGGCGCAACTGGCGACGGCTTTTGGTCATGCTGTCGGTGCCGGCTGCCTTGCTGATTGGCGGGCTGCTTTACTGGCAAAGCCTGCAAGGCCAGGTTTCAACCGACAACGCCTATATCCATGTCGACAAAATATCGGTGAGTTCGGAAGTCAGCGGCAAGATTGTGGAAGTGCTGGTCAAGGAGAACCAACACGTTAACGCTGGCGATCTGCTGTTTCGGATCGACCCGGAAGCGTTCGAACTGCAAATCGCACAAGCAGATGCAGCAGTTGCTGCAGCGGAAGTTAGCCAGATTTCCGCGGCAAGTTCGAGCGCGCTATCCGGTGCCGATATTTCGGCGGCACGGCAGAACATCGCCTTTGCCCGGTCCAACCTGACCCGTCAGGAAGCCTTGGCGCGCGACGGCTTTACCACCAAGGCCGCTCTCGAGGCAGCGCAACACCAGCTGGCCGTGGCCGAAGAGCAATTGCGGCTGGCCCAGGCGAAACAATCGGAAGCTGCCGCCAAGCTGGCTACCGGCAGCGCAATGCCTGGCGTATACCCGCAATTGGCCGCCGCATCGGCGCAACGACGCACGGCCCAGCTTAACCTGCGCCGCACCGAAGTGCGCGCACCTGCCGCCGGGGTCATTGGCCAGGCTGATCGGTTACAGGTGGGCCAGGACATGGTTATGGGCCTGCCTGCGTTAACGCTGGTTGCTGATGGCTCCTATTACATTGAAGCCAATTTCAAGGAAACCGACCTGAATGACATGCGTATCGGCCAACGCGCCGAGATCCGTGTCGATGCTTATCCGGGGCTGGTCCTGAAGGGGCACGTCGCAGCAATTGGCGCCGGCACGGGGAGTGAGTTTTCGGTGCTTCCGGCCCAGAATGCCAGCGGCAACTGGGTAAAGGTGACGCAGCGCGTTCCGGTCCGGATCGCACTGGACCAGGCCAGCCCACGTCAATTGATCGCTGGCCTGTCGGTGAAGACAAAGGTCTTCACCGACAGCAGCAAGCACTGAACTCATGGCCGGGGCGGCAAGCAACGGCTCAGTTTTGGCCGCGGGCGAGGATGTCGCCACACTCCCGGTCGAGAACCCCTACCTCCTAGCGGTGGGGGTCATGCTGGCATCACTGCTGCAAATTCTTGATTCAACGATTGCCAATGTCGCGATCCCGCACATGCAGGCAACGCTGGGGGCCACACCGGATGAGATCAGCTGGGTCCTGACCAGCTATATTGTCGCCGTTGCGATCTGCATGCCGATTACTGGCTGGCTGGCCGACCGGTTCGGCTCACGGCGACTGTTCATCCTTTCGGTGGCCGGGTTCGTGCTCTCTTCGATGCTTTGCGGCATGGCACAAAACATTACCGAGATGGTCATCTTCCGGGCTTTGCAGGGCGCCACCGGTGCCTTCATCTCGCCCCTCAGTCAGACGGCGATGATCGACACCAACAAGCCTTCGCGCCAGTCACAGATGATGGCGGTTTGGGGCATGGGCATCATGATCGGGCCAATCATGGGTCCGATCCTGGGCGGGTGGCTGACTGAAAACTGGAACTGGCGGTCGGTCTTCTACGTCAACGTGCCAGTGGGCATCCTGTCACTCGCCATCCTGATCACGCAGCTGCCGTCGCGTGCCATCCTGAACCGCCGTTTTGACATTACCGGATTCGCATTGCTGGCAGTTACGCTGACCTCGATCCAGCTGCTCCTTGATCGCGGCAACCACATCGACTGGTTCGCCTCGCTTGAAACGTGGATTTATGCCTTTCTGGGCATCTCCGCCGCTTGGATGACGCTGATCCACCTGACGACGTCCCGGGAACCGTTGTTTGATCGCAAGCTGTTCAACGATCCAAACTATGTCTCGGCGATTGCATTGAGCGCGGCGATAGGGGTGGTTATGTTCGCCACGATGGCGCTGCTCCCGCCAATGTTGCAGCGGCTGTTCGGCTATGGCGTGATCGATACCGGTGAGGCGCTTATGCCACGCGGGATCGGCACGCTCATTACCATGCAGCTTTCCGGATACCTCATGCGCAGGGGCGTCGACCCGCGCACAATGATCGCACTGGGCTTCTCGATCGCGGCCCTATCGCTGTGGGAAATGTCGCGTTGGTCGCTCCAAACCGATTACAACCACATCGCCTGGTCCGGCTTTATCCAGGGGATTGGCATGGGCCTGGTTTTCATGCCGATGAACGCCAGCGCATTTGCCACTATCGCCCCGCACCTGCGCACTGACGGGTCAAGCCTGCTGAACTTGTCCCGTTCGATCGGGTCATCGATCGGGATCTCGATCGTCACCGCCATGCTGGCCCGCAACCTGCAAGTCAGCCATTCGGACCTGGCCGTGCATGTCACGCCTTCGTTCATGCAGATCGTGGATTTTTCAACGCTCGACCGTTTCCAGGATGTTGGTGAGGCTGCCTTGCGGATGGTCGATGTGGAGGTGAACCGCCAGGCGGCGATGATCGCCTATCTCGACAATTTCTACCTCATGATGTGGATGACGATCCTAACCGTCCCGCTCGTCGGCTTCATGCGCCGCGCCAACTTGCGGCGAATTGGCTAACAGAGGCGCCGCCTGACCTAAATCTCTGGAAAACACCGGCGGGCAAGTTGGCCCGAATCTATCGCGACCTCTAGGCCCGCCAGGTGAGCGCCCCTATCCAGATCGGTACCGACCAGCACGGCCAGGCCATCAACCTCGATATCGAGGAGCTGCTGGCCACCCGGCTGTTGGTGCAAGGTAACAGCGGTTCGGGCAAATCGCACCTGCTGCGCCGAATTCTGGAAGAGAGCGCCGGGATCGTGCAGCAGATCGTGATCGATCCAGAGGGCGATTTCGTCTCGCTGGCAGAGCTGTTCCCGCACATTGTCGTCGATGGTGCCGCCTATTCGACGCAAGAGTTGACCCGGCTGGCCGCCCGCATCCGCGAGCACCGCGCCTCGGTTGTCCTCGCGCTCGATGGGCTGGAGGTTGAGGCGCAGATGCGCTGCGCCGCGCTGTTCCTCTCCGCGCTGTTCGATGCCCCGCGCGAGCAGTGGTATCCGGCACTGGTGGTGGTGGACGAGGCGCAGGTCTTTGCCCCCGCCATTGCCGGCGAAGTCAGTGACGAGGCGCGCCGGCTAAGCCTGGGAGCAATGACCAACCTGATGTGCCGCGGTCGCAAGCGCGGCCTGGCAGGCGTGGTCGCCACCCAGCGCCTGGCCAAGCTGGCGAAGAATGTCGCCGCCGAGGCATCCAATTTCCTTATGGGGCGGACCTTCCTCGATATCGACATGACCCGCGCGGCTGACCTGCTTGGCATGGAGCGGCGGCAGGCCGAGCAAATCCGCGATCTGGGCCGCGGGCAGTTCCTGGGCCTCGGCCCGGCGATCAGCCGGCGGCCAATTTCGGTGCAGATCGGTTCGGTGCGGACCGGACCAAAATCACTGGTCCAGAAACTGGCCCCGCCGCCTGCCGCCTCTCCAGACGATCTCCATGCCCTGCTCCACGCCGGGCTGCACCTGGATGAGACACTGGTCCGCGTGCCGGAACCGGAGCCGGTACGCCCGGCAATTGACGAACTGATTGAACAGATCGCGCCAGAGCTTCCCGTACCGGCCGCGGATGTCGCTGCCGCGCCAGGCAAGTCGGCAGCCGAAGTCGATGCTGCAATCAATGCCATCCTGCGCGAAATGGCGGCGGAAGAAGGGTGCACCTATCAGCCGACGGCGAAGCTCTATCAGGATTTCACCGTCCGTTGCCGGATGCAGCGCCTGACGGCCGGGCAGGTCGACATGGCGGGCTTCCAACGTCGGTTCGCCATCGCGGTGGCCGGAATTGACGATCCGGACAGTCCCGAAGCGCAGGCGATCCTTCACGCCGGAAGAGTATTGCCCGACGATCTGCTGGCCCCGTTCCTGGCGATTGCTCGCGCTGCACAGGATAGCCGCCCCTGCCCCGACGATGACGAATTGGCCGTCATCTATGGCACCAGCTCACCCGGCCGCATTCGACGCTTGCTGGACCATTACGAAAAGACCGGCCTGATCGTCGTGCGGACCGACTTCAGCGGACGCCGTTCGGTTTCGATCCCCGATCTGGGCTTGGCCACCGAGCCGCTGGAAGCTTGAATCCGCCCGGCGTCAGGAAAATTCTTCTGTAAAGACAGTGCTTTGGGCGGATGCACTATAGCGCGCCCCGGCAACCGTGTGCTGGTTGATCAACCGATCCAGTTCTGTTGCCAGGTCTTCCGGCAAGGACCAGTCCTGCTGCGCAAAATTCTCGGCCAGATGTTCAACATTGGCGGTTCCCGGAATAGCCACGACGTGCTCCCCGCGTGACAGGACCCAGGCAAGGCTCAGCTGCGCCGGGGTCACGCCGTGACTGGCCGCCAGCGCATTGAAGCGATCGACCAGCGCCGCATTGCGTGGCCAGTTGCTTGCATCGAAGCGCGGCATCGTCCGGCGCAGGTCCTTCTCTGCCAGCGCTGCGACGTCACGGACGCCGTTGGCAAGAACCCCGCGCGCGACTGGCGAAAAGGCAACGAAGGCGATGCCCAGTTCGCGGCAGGTATCGAGCACGGCAATTTCCGGGTTGCGCGTCCATAGCGAGTATTCGGTCTGCACAGCCGCGATGGGATGGATCGCATGGGCTTCTCGGATTTGGGCGGCGGACCATTCCGAAACGCCCACCGCGCCGATCTTTCCGGCTGCCATCAGCTCGGCCATTGCCCCCATCATGTCGGCAATTGGCACCTTCGGATCGAAGCGGTGCATGTAGTAAAGATCAACATGGTCAGTCTGCAGCCGCTGGAGCGAGGCATCGATGCTACGGCGAATGCTTTCTGGCGAGCAGTCTATCCCGCGGCCGGGACCTTCGACCACGATCCCCATTTTAGTGGCGAGGAAGAATTCCTGGCGGCGGCCCTTCAGCGCCTTGCCAATCAGGGTTTCGTTATGCCCCAGGCCATAGATGTTGGCCGTGTCGAGATGATCATAACCAAGATCAATGGCGCGGTTGAGCAGCGCCAGGGCATAGTCTTCGGCGGGCGGAACACCATAGGCCCAAGATAGCGACATGCAGCCAAGCCCAATGGGATTTACACGCCGCCCGGCAAGTTTGCGCTGCATTAGAATTGGCCTCCCCGACCCGTTCGGTACTTCGTGTTCCCGCTATGGCCGACCAGGCCGAAGCAATCCAGCCCCGCCATCGGGTGCTCGGCTTGCTAATGATCCTTGGCCTCAATCCTGACGAGCAGCGCTTCGACCTGCACCTGCGCGCCCGGTGCCGCCCGCAGTTCTGCCACCACGCCATCGAACGGAGCGGTCAGGCTGTGCTCCATCTTCATGGCCTCCAGCGTGAGCAGCTTTTGACCCTTGGTCACCGTCTGGCTCTGGCTCACTTCCACGGCGATCACCTTGCCCGGCATGGGAGAGAGGATTTCGCCGTCATGGGTAGACTGGCCGGCGCCGCCCTCGGCGCGCGCAAGGGCATAGCGGCGGGCAAAACCGGCATCGAAGGTCAGCACTTCGCGGGCGGGCTCATCCGCAGCAATCTCTTCCAGCGCGACCACGTGGACGGTGCCGCTGTCATCACGCAAGCGCGCTTCTGCCCGCGGGGCAGCATTGGCACGGAACCCGAACGCGCCCGACCAGGGGCCAATGTCCGGGCTAGCAGCCAGCAGCGCAGCGACTTCGGCCAGCTCTTCCACGTCCGGCTCGGGGGCATGGACCAGCTTATCCAGATCGCGGCCAATCAGCCCGGTATCGACCATACCAGACTGGAAGTCAGGGTGCTCCAGCAGCAGGCCCAGGAACCCGGCATTGGTGCGCACGGGCCAGACCTCGGTCTCGTCCACCCCGGCAAGAAGGCGCTCGATCGCCACTTCGCGCGAGGCCCCATGCGCGACCAGCTTGGCAATCATCGGATCGTAGAAGGGGGAGACCTCGCCGCCTTCTTCAACCCCGGTATCGACCCGCAGGTCATCGCCAAAGCGCAAGTGCTCCAACGGGCCGATCGCTGGCAGAAAGCCCTTGGCTGGATCTTCAGCATAGAGGCGGGCTTCCATCGCCCAGCCGTTGATCGCAAGCTCTTCCTGGCGCAGCGGCAGCGGCTCGCCACTGGCCACGCGCAGCTGCCATTCGACCAGGTCAACCCCGGTGATTTCCTCGGTTACCGGGTGCTCCACTTGCAGGCGAGTGTTCATTTCCATGAACCAGATCCGGTCGGCAGAAAGCTTGCCCGATCCATCGGCGATGAACTCGATCGTCCCGGCGCCTTCATAGTTCACCGCCTTGGCCGCGCGCACGGCGGAAGCGCAAACGGCCTGACGGGTAGCCTCGTCCATGCCCGGCGCGGGGGCTTCTTCAATCACCTTCTGATGGCGGCGCTGGAGCGAGCAATCGCGCTCGAACAGGTGGACTACGTTGCCGTGGCTATCGCCAAATACCTGAACCTCGATGTGGCGGGGTGAGAGGATGTACTTCTCGATCAGCACGTGGGCATTGCCGAAGCTGGCCGCAGCCTCTCGCTGGCACGAGGCGAGTGCGTCAGCGAAGTCAGCCGGTGCTTCGACCAGCCGCATCCCCTTTCCGCCACCGCCGGCCACTGCCTTGATCAGTACCGGATAGCCAATCTCGGCGGCGCGTTCAGCCAGGAAAGCCGGATCCTGGTTCTCACCCAGATAGCCCGGCGTGGTTGGCACGCCAGCCGCCTGCATCAGCTTTTTGGCCGCGTCTTTCAGACCCATCGCATCAATGCTGGCGGGCTTGGGGCCAACCCAGATCAGTCCTGCATCAATCACTGCCTGCGCAAAGGCGGCGTTTTCGGAGAGGAAGCCATAGCCGGGATGGATCGCTTCGGCCCCGGTCGCCTTGGCCGCGGCGATGATCTTCTCGCCCACCAGATAGCTTTCACGCGCCGGGCTGGGGCCGATATGCACTGCCTCATCCGCAAGGCGGACGTGGCGGGCATTGGCATCGGCATCCGAATAGACCGCCACGGTGCGAACGCCCATCTGGCGCGCGGTACGGATGACCCGGCAAGCGATCTCGCCACGGTTGGCGATGAGGAGGCTCTTGATCACATGGTCCTCCATCACATCCGGAACACGCCGAAGGCCGGGCGGTCGGGGATCGGCGCTTCAAGGCTGGCAGCCAGGGCCAGGCCCAGCACGTCGCGAGTCTGGGCGGGATCAATCACCCCGTCATCCCACAGCCGGGCGGTGGCGTAATAGGGATTGCCCTCGTCCTCATATTTCTGGCGGATCGGGTTCTTGAAGGCCTCGGTCTCCTCCGGCGTCCATTTTGCGGCATCGCGGTGAACCGTGGCGAGGACCGATGCGGCCTGTTCGCCGCCCATCACCGAGATGCGGGCATTGGGCCAGGTGAACAGGAAGCGCGGCGAATAGGCGCGGCCGCACATGCCGTAATTGCCCGCGCCAAAGCTGCCGCCGATCACCACGGTGAGCTTGGGGACGTTAGCAGTTGCGACAGCGGTAACCAGCTTGGCGCCGTGCTTGGCGATCCCTTCCGCCTCGTACTTGCCGCCAACCATGAAGCCCGAGATGTTCTGCAGGAACAGCAGCGGGATCTTGCGCTGGCAGGCCAGTTCGATGAAGTGCGCGCCCTTCATGGCGCTTTCGGAAAACAGCACGCCGTTGTTGGCCAGGATCGCCACCGGCATGCCCCAGATGTGGGCAAAGCCGCAGACCAGCGTGCTGCCGTAATGCGCCTTGAACTCGTGGAACTCGCTGCCATCGACCAGCCGGGCGATGACTTCGTGGACATCGTAGGGCGCACGGACATCGTCCGGCACGACCGCATAGAGCTCTTCGGCATCGTAGATCGGCGCACGCGGCTCCTTCAGCGGCAGGCCGTGATCATGACGCGGACCGAGGTGGGAGACGATATCGCGCACGATGGTCAGCGCATGTTCGTCATTCTCGGCCAGGTGATCGACCACACCGCTCTTGCGGGCATGGAGATCGCCCCCGCCCAGATCCTCGGCGCTGATCTCCTCACCGGTCGCGGCTTTCACCAGCGGCGGACCAGCGAGGAAGATCGTGCCTTGATTGCGGACGATCACCGTTTCGTCGCTCATCGCCGGGACATAGGCCCCACCAGCGGTGCAGCTGCCCATCACGCAGGCGATCTGGGGGATGCCCTTGGCGCTCATGTTCGCCTGGTTGAAGAAAATCCGCCCGAAGTGATCGCGATCGGGAAAGACCTCGGCCTGGTGCGGCAGATTGGCCCCGCCGCTGTCGACCAGGTAGATGCAGGGCAAGTGATTGGCCTCGGCTATTTCCTGCGCGCGGAGGTGTTTCTTGACCGTCAGCGGATAATAAGTGCCGCCCTTCACCGTCGCATCATTGGCCACGATCATGCACATCCGGCCCGAAACGCGCCCGATCGCGGTGATGATCCCGGCGCCGGGAATGTCCTCTCCATAAACGCCATTCGCCGCGAGCTGCCCGATTTCAAGCAAGGGCGAGCCCGGATCGAGCAGCCGCTCCACGCGTTCGCGAGGCAGCAGCTTGCCGCGGCCGGTATGACGCTCACGGCTTTTTTCATCCCCGCCCATCGCGGCCTCGGCCACTTTGGCGCGCAGATCGGCGGCCAGCGCGCGGTTATGCGCGACGCGAGCCCGGGCCTGCGGATCGTCGAGGGTCAAAGCGGTTCCGAGGACCGGGGCGCTCATCAGGCGGCCCCGATCAGTTCGCGGCCGATCAGCATCCGGCGGATCTCATTCGTACCGGCACCGATATCGAGCAGCTTGGCATCGCGCAGGTACCGTTCAACCGGCCAGTCCTTGGTATAGCCGGCCCCGCCCAGCGCCTGGACAGCTTCGCCCGCCACCTTGAAGGCGTTCTCGCTGGCCAGCAGGATGGCACCCGCCGCGTCGAAGCGCGTCGTCTGCCCGGCATCGCAGCTCTTCGCCACGGCATAGGTATAGGCGCGGGCCGATTGCAGCGCGACGTACATGTCCGCCACCTTGGCCTGCATCAGCTGGAAGGCGCCGATCGGCTTGCCGAACTGTTTGCGTTCACGCAGGTAGGGGATGACCGTGTCGAGACAGGCCTGCATGATGCCCAGCTGCAGGCCGGCCAGGACGACGCGCTCGTAATCCAGCCCGCTCATCAGCACGCCCACCCCGCCATGCAGCGGGCCCATGATCCGGTCCTCGGGAATGAAGCAATCGTTGAACACCAGCTCGGCCGTGGGGCTGCCGCGCATCCCCATTTTGTCGATCTTCTGACCGATCGAGAAACCTTCATCGCCCTTCTCGATCAGGAAGGCAGTGATCCCGCGGCTTGCGGCTTCCGGCGCGGTCTTGGCATAGACCACCAGCGTATCGGCATAGGTGGCGTTGGTGATCCAGAACTTGGTGCCGTTCAGCACATAGCCGCCTTGCACAGAATCGGCCTTGAGCTTCATCGAGACGACGTCCGATCCCGCCCCGGCCTCGGACATGGCCAGCGACCCGACATGTTCGCCCGAGATCAGCCCCGGCAGATACTTCGCCTTCTGCTCGTCATTGCCCCAGCGACGGATCTGGTTGACGCAAAGATTGGAGTGCGCGCCATAGGACAGACCGATCGAGGCCGAAGCGCGGCTGACTTCCTCTACTGCGATCACATGTTCAAGATAGCCCAGGCCCAGGCCGCCCCATTCCTCTTCCACCGTGATCCCGTGCAGGCCAAGTTCGCCCATCGCCGGCCACAGCTCTGCGCGCGGGAACCAGTCCTCCGCATCAGCCTTCGCGGCCAGCGGCGCGATCTGTTCGTCGGCGAAGCGGGCCGTGACCGCACGAATCATTTCCGCGCTTTCAGGCAGGGCAAAATCGAAATCAGGGGTGGCGCGCATGGCAAACTCTCCAACGTTTAACCGCAGCCTACCCCATCCCATTTGAATGGAAAAACTGGAAATTGTCTGACAGAAGTATAGAATAAACCTATGCTAAGCCGAATTCAGCTCCGCCAGTTCCTGTCTGTGGTCGACACCGGAAGCTTCACCCGCGCCGCAAATGCGCTGAACATCACGCAGCCCTCCCTCTCAAGCGGGATTGCGGAACTGGAGCGCCAGCTCGGAACGCGGCTGTTCATTCGCGAACGGCGACGGATCAGGCTGACCACCGCTGGCAACGAACTGTTACCGCTTGCCCGCTCGATTGAGCGCGATTTTCACGAGGCAGAGAGCCGGGTGGGGAACCTCCCTGTCCCCATTAGACCCTTGAAAGTCGGCGTACTTGATTCTCTTTCAACGGCTTGGCTTGAGGCCATAATCAACCAGTATCGTGGCGAGGAGCCCCTGGAATTGGTCGAAGGTGGGGAACGCGAACTTCTCGCTGCGATCGGCAATGGCTCCATCGACGTAGCGCTCACGCTCGTCCGCGCGGATGACGATTGCGCGCTGTATGAAGAAGATTACTGCCTTGCCCTGCCCAAGTCTCATGTGCTGGCCGACAAGGCCCGGATTGCGCCTGAAGATGTTGCCGGCGAAACCATGATGGCACGCCGATCGTGCGAGATTCTGGCCGACACCAGTCGCTTCTTTACCGAGCACGGCGTGCGGCCGCGCTTTGCCATGCGGTCTGCCAATGACGATCGGGTCATGGCCGCAGTGCGGGCCGGGATTGGCGTTACTGTTGCACCGCGCTCGTTGGGCGGGAGGGGCATTGCCATGGTCGAGATCGATGGCTTCTCCCGCAAACGGACTATCGGCCTTTTGCAAGGCTTGCATAGCAAAGCAGGAACGGCACAGTTGCTGCGCGCACTGCGCTCCACCGCGCCGGATGGACTAAGCCCGCTAGGAGATGGATAGGCACCGACCTGCAGCATGGCCGCAGCAGCAAACCAACCAAACTTACGCGCTGACTGATTGCGTGGCGGAGCGTAGTCGACCGGCATCGAACCTTCTTTTGTGGATGCCGCTCGGTTTGCAAGGATTTTCTGAACTTTTGAACGCGTGATCGAGTGCGGTCTTTTGTCCGGCCTTTCGTTGCGCACTTTTTGGATGTCGCTGGCCGTGA